>NZ_JAAAXQ010000274.1 GCF_009916105.1 Streptomyces sp. GC420
GGCCGGAGGGAGGGCCGGCCGGCTGCGGGCTCTACCCGGCGGCGGCTATCTGGGAGGCGCGGGCGGCCTTCTTCATCTCCATGTCGCGGCGCCTGCGGCGGGCCAGCACGACGCGGCGCTCGGCGGCGGTGAGTCCGCCCCAGACCCCGTACGGCTCCGGCTGGAGCAGGGCGTGCTCGCGGCACTCGACCATGACGGGGCAGCGTCCGCAGACACGTTTCGCGGCCTCCTCGCGCGAGAGCCGGGCGGCCGTCGGTTCCTTCGACGGGGCGAAGAAGAGCCCTGCCTCGTCACGGCGGCAGACCGCCTCGGCGTGCCAGGGGCCTTCCTGTTCCCGGGCCGGCCCCCGCTGGGGTGCTACGGCGGCGACCTGCAGGGACTGATGCGGCGGTTGCAGCACGGTCTGCTCCTGACGACGGCTTCGCGAGCGAGAGACGATGCAGCAAGGCCTACCCGTTGTGCGCGCGCCTATGCACCGGGTCGCCGCGCTGGTCGCTCCCCCGGCGGGGAGCGGCTACGGCGGCGCGGTCAACGGCCGAGGCGGTCCCTGAATCCGGCGTGCAGATCCCGAACTCGCTTGCCCCGCTTGGCCTTCGCCTCGATGTTCCCGAAGACCGAGTAGCCGGTGACGACGACGACGGGCGCCTGCGGGTCGCCGGCCTCCGCGGAGTCGACCTCCCAGTTGCCGAAGATCCCGGCTCCGTTGCCGCGCAGGGTGATGTTCTCCGGTACGCGGACCTCGACATTGCCGAAGAGGCTCGTCGCCTGGATCACGGAGTGCTGCTGCTCGAAGATCGCTTCCGTCAGGTCGATCTCCACGCTGCCGAACAGCGCGAAGGCGTTGGTCCTGCGGCTGAGCCGCCAGCGGCCCTTGCGGGTCGAGGCGGAGAACACGGCGATCAGGTTCTCGCTCGTCATGGGCGTGCCGGGGGCCGGACCGTAGGCATGGGGCGCCGGCGCGAGTCCGGGCGCCGGTGCGGCGGGGCCGGGGACGGCCCGAGTGCCGGGCGCGGGCAAGTCCCGGACCAGCGGGTCCAGTTCGGCGAGGGTCTTCGCCGCGTACACGGCGTCGATCCGCTCGGAGTGTTCCTCCGGGCTGAGCCGGCCCTCGGCGAGCGCGTCACGGAGGATGTCCGTGACCCGGTCGCGGTCGGCGTCGGAGGCGCGCATGGCGACGGGGGTCGGGGCGGATGCCGGGGCTGGTGCCGGGGCTTCGGGCTTCTCCAGAGACGTCTTCTCGTCCACGGACAGCAGCGTACCCAATCGCGATAGATCGCGACTAGGCTCCGGATCGGCCGGGATCGCCGCGCACCGCCCGTGCCCGCGCGGGCACGGGCCGACCCTCGCCGCCCCGGCCGGGTCCCGGCTCGGACGGGTTCGGGGTGCGGCCACGGCGCGGGCGGTTCGGAAGCCCGGCGCCTATGCCCCGATACGTAACGATCCATGCCCCGGAATCGAGGCGCCGGGAGCTCGGGTGAGGTCGACCTCACTCATACGATCGTCTGTGCACGTTCTACTCTGGTTCAGCTTCGTCGCCGCAGCCGAGTGAGGATTGGCCGCCAACATGCCGGATTTTGAGTACACCGATCTGCTCCCGCTGGGAGAGGACACCACCCCGTACCGGCTGGTGACCTCCGAAGGTGTCTCCACCTTCGAGGCCGACGGGCGTACGTTCCTCAAGGTCGAGCCCGAGGCGCTGCGCAAGCTCGCCGAGGAGGCGATCCACGACATCCAGCACTACCTGCGGCCTGCCCACCTGGCCCAGCTGCGCCGGATCCTGGACGACCCCGAGGCCTCCTCCAACGACAAGTTCGTCGCCCTGGACCTGCTGAAGAACGCGAACATCGCGGCGGCCGGGGTGCTCCCCATGTGCCAGGACACCGGCACGGCCATCGTCATGGGCAAGCGCGGCCAGAACGTCCTCACCGCGGGCGGGGACGAGGAAGCCCTCTCGCGCGGCATCTACGACGCGTACACCAGGCTCAACCTGCGTTACTCGCAGATGGCTCCGCTCACCATGTGGGAGGAGAAGAACACCGGCTCCAACCTCCCCGCCCAGATCGAGCTGTACGCGACCGACGGCGGCGCCTACAAGTTCCTCTTCATGGCCAAGGGCGGCGGCTCCGCCAACAAGTCGTTCCTCTACCAGGAGACCAAGGCGGTCCTCAACGAGGCCTCCATGATGAAGTTCCTGGAGGAGAAGATCCGTTCGCTGGGCACGGCCGCCTGCCCGCCCTACCACCTGGCGATCGTGGTCGGCGGCACCTCGGCGGAGTACGCGCTGAAGACGGCGAAGTACGCCTCCGCGCACTACCTCGACGAGCTTCCCGCCGAAGGTTCCCCGCTGGGCAACGGCTTCCGGGACAAGGAACTGGAGGAGAAGGTCTTCGAGCTCACGCAGAAGATCGGCATCGGCGCCCAGTTCGGCGGCAAGTACTTCTGCCACGACGTACGCGTCGTCCGCCTGCCCCGCCACGGCGCCTCGTGCCCCGTCGCCATCGCCGTCTCCTGCTCCGCCGACCGGCAGGCCGTCGCCAAGATCACCGCCGAGGGCGTCTTCCTGGAGCAGTTGGAGACCGACCCGGCGCGCTTCCTGCCCGACACCACGGACGAGCATCTCAGCGACGACGACGTGGTCCGAATCGACCTCAACCGGCCGATGGACGAGGTCCGCGCCGAGCTGACCAAGTACCCGGTGAAGACCCGGCTCTCGCTGACCGGCTCGCTGGTCGTCGCCCGCGACATCGCGCACGCCAAGATCAAGGAGCGGCTGGACGCGGGCGAGGAGATGCCGCAGTACCTCAAGGACCACCCGGTGTACTACGCCGGCCCCGCCAAGACCCCCGAGGGCTACGCCTCCGGCTCCTTCGGCCCGACCACGGCCGGGCGGATGGACTCGTACGTCGAGCAGTTCCAGGCCGCGGGCGGATCGCTGGTGATGCTCGCCAAGGGCAACCGCTCCAAGCAGGTCACCGACGCCTGCGCCGCCCACGGCGGCTTCTACCTCGGCTCGATCGGCGGCCCGGCCGCGCGGCTGGCCCAGGACTGCATCAAGAAGGTCGAGGTCGTCGAGTACGCCGAGCTCGGCATGGAGGCCGTCTGGAAGATCGAGGTCGAGGACTTCCCGGCGTTCGTCGTCGTGGACGACAAGGGCAACGACTTCTTCACGGACCCCGCGCCCGCCCCGACCTTCACCACGATCCCGGTACGGGGGCCGGGTCTGGGCTGACCCTCCGTCCGGGCCGCCCTCCCGGAACCGTTCCGAGGCCCGTGGCCCCGGGGGTGCGCCCCCGGGGCCACGGGCCTCGCGTGTCCCGGGACAAACCAGCGCCGTGCGGGTTTCACTGGCGAGCCGGGGAACCGGGAACAGACCGGACCGGCCGGAACGCTGTCCTGCCAGGAGGTACGAAACGATGAGCACGGAGAGCACGGAGAGCGTGGGCGACGCGGGCGGCAAGGGCGGCGGCCCGGACGGCCCGGACGGCGGTGGCGGCTACCGCCTCGAGCACGACTCGATGGGCGAGGTACGGGTCCCGGCGCACGCCAAGTGGCGGGCGCAGACGCAGCGCGCCGTGGAGAACTTCCCCGTCTCCGGGCAGCGGCTGGAGCGTGCCCACATCGAGGCACTGGCCAGGATCAAGGGCGCGGCGGCGAAGGTGAACGCCGAATTGGGGGTGGTGGACGAGGACATCGCCCGGGCGATCGCGGAGGCGGCCGAGGAGGTCGCCGCGGGCCTGTGGGACGAGCACTTCCCGGTGGACGTCTTCCAGACCGGCTCCGGAACCTCGTCGAACATGAATACGAACGAGGTGCTGGCGACGCTGGCGAGCGAGCGGCTGGGCCGCGCCGTACATCCCAACGACCACGTGAACGCCTCTCAGTCGTCCAACGATGTCTTCCCGTCCTCCGTCCACATCGCGGCGACAGCGGCCGTGACGCGCGATCTGGTCCCGGCGCTCGAGCATCTCGCCGCCTCGCTGGAGCGCAAGGCGGAGGAGTTCCGCGACGTGGTGAAGTCCGGGCGTACCCACCTGATGGACGCCACGCCCGTGACGCTCGGTCAGGAGTTCGGCGGGTACGCCGCCCAGGTCCGCTACGGCGTCGAGCGGCTGCGGGCGTCGCTGCCCCGGCTCGCCGAACTGCCGCTGGGCGGCACGGCGGTGGGTACCGGCATCAACACCCCGCCCGGCTTCTCCGCCGCCGTCATCGAGGAGGTGGCCCGGGCGACCGGGCTTCCGCTGACGGAGGCCCGCGACCACTTCGAGGCGCAGGGCGCCCGGGACGGGATCGTGGAGACCAGCGGGCAGCTGCGGACCATCGCGGTCGGGCTGACGAAGATCGCGAACGATCTGCGCTGGATGTCCTCGGGCCCTCGCACCGGTCTGGCCGAGATCACCCTTCCCGATCTCCAGCCGGGCTCCTCCATCATGCCGGGCAAGGTCAATCCGGTGATCCCCGAGGCCGTGCTGATGGTCGCCGCGCAGGTGATGGGGAACGACACGACGGTCGCGACGGCGGGCGCGGCAGGCAACTTCGAGCTCAACGTGATGCTGCCGGTGATCGCCAGGAACATCCTGGAGTCGGTCAGGCTGCTGGCCAGCGCGACCCGGCTGCTCGCCGACCGCACGGTCGACGGCATCACCGCCAACGTCGAACGGGCCCGGGAGTACGCGGAGTCCTCGCCCTCCGTGGTGACTCCGCTGAACAAGTACATCGGGTACGAGGAAGCGGCCAAGGTCGCCAAGAAGTCCCTGGCCGAGCGGAAGACGATCCGCGAGGTGGTACTGGAGTCCGGATATGTGGAGCGGGGCGCGCTGACCCTGGAGCAGCTGGACGATGCCCTGGACGTGCTGCGGATGACCCGCCCCTGAGGAGCCCCCGGTCCTCGGACCGGGATCGCGGCGGACCGGGATCGCCTCGGCCCCCCGGCCCGGCCGGGCGAGGGAGCCGAGGGTGACCGTCCGGATGGGCGACTACGTCCTGCCCTCCGAGGACGGCTTCCGCGTGGGGCTGCTGATCGGCTGCGGTGTCGCACTCGTCGCCGCCGCCATCACCATGGCCGCCCCGTCCCGCCCGGCCGCCCCGCGCAGGCGCACCGGGTCGGCGCCGGTACGCGGGAGCCCGCGCCCACGGCCTGAAGCCGGGCGGCGGACCGGCACCGCGTGGTCCGGCCATGGCCCCGGACGACCGCGCCGGAGAGACCTGGCAACCCGGCAACCCATAAGCCGGCCTTATGGCCCCATAAACCGGGACCCCGTACACACTTAGGCTTGCCTGAGTTTACGGTTGCCGACGAGTCACCTCTGTCACTCGAAGGGAACCTGATCATGACACGCCCTCTGCGGGTAGCCATCGTCGGTGCCGGCCCCGCCGGCATCTACGCTGCCGACGCGCTGCTGAAGTCCCAGGCCGCCGTCGCTCCGGGTGTGTCGATCGACCTCTTCGAGCGCATGCCGGCTCCGTTCGGCCTGATCCGATACGGCGTCGCCCCCGACCACCCGCGGATCAAGGGCATCATCACCGCTCTGCACCAGGTGCTGGACAAACCGCAGATCCGCCTCTTCGGCAACGTCGACTACCCGAACGACATCCACCTGGACGACCTGCGCGCCTTCTACGACGCGGTGATCTTCTCGACGGGTGCCACGGCCGACCGGGCGCTCGACATACCCGGCATCGCTCTCGACGGCTCGTACGGCGCGGCCGACTTCGTCTCCTGGTACGACGGCCACCCCGACGTGCCCCGCACCTGGCCGCTGGAGGCCGAGAAGGTCGCGGTCCTCGGTGTGGGCAACGTCGCCCTGGACGTGGCGCGCATCCTCGCCAAGACCGCCGACGAACTGCTGACGACCGAGATCCCGCCGAACGTCTACGAGGGCCTGAAGGCCAACAAGGCGTACGAGATCCACGTGTTCGGCCGTCGTGGTCCGGCACAGGCGAAGTTCAGCCCCATGGAGCTGCGGGAGCTGGACCACTCCCCGACCATCGAGGTCATCGTCGATCCCGAGGACATCGACTACGACGAGGGCTCGATCGCGACCCGCCGCTCGAACAAGCAGGCCGACATGGTCGCCAAGACGCTGGAGAACTGGGCGATCCGCGATGCCGGCGACCGGCCGCACAAGCTGTTCCTGCACTTCTTCGAGTCGCCCGCCGAAATCCTCGGCGAAGACGGCAGGGTCGTCGGCCTGCGTACCGAGCGCACCGCCCTGGACGGCACCGGCAACGTCAGGGGCACCGGCGACTTCACCGACTGGGACGTCACCGCGGTCTACCGGGCCGTTGGCTACCTCTCCGACCAACTCCCCAAGCTGCCTTGGGACTTCGCGTCTGGCACGGTCCCGAACGAGGGCGGCCGGGTGATCGAGGAGACCGGCGAGCACCTGCGGTCGACGTATGTCACCGGCTGGATCCGGCGCGGCCCCGTGGGCCTGATCGGCCACACCAAGGGCGATGCGAGCGAGACGGTCGCCGGCCTGCTGGACGATTTCGTGAACGGCCGCCTGCACACGCCGGCCTCGCCCGCTCCCGAGGCCGTGGACGCGTTCCTCACCGAGCGGAACGTCCGCTGGACCACGTGGGACGGCTGGTACCGGCTGGACGCCGAGGAGAAGGCGATGGGCGCGGCACAGGGCCGCGAGCGGGTCAAGATCGTCGAGCGCGAGGAGATGCTCAGGGCGAGCGGCGCGTGAGCCCTCTGCCCCCGGCGCCCCGGCACTGAAGCGCACCGCGCGGCCGGCAGCCCGCGGGCACCGCGGCGGGCGCGGTCGGGGGCTGCGCGTCGGCCTGGCCGGCGCCGCGGAATCGGTGATCCGGTGCAGTGCCCCCCGCACACGGCACCGCATCACCGTCCGCACCCGCTCCCCGTACCGGCGTACGCCGGCCCTTTCAGGACGGCGCCGCGGTCGGGGCGGTGCAAGAAACACTATGGCCGGGACGGGCAGCGCCCAACCGAGCACGGTGCCCAGTCTCGCCGGGCCGTTGTGCACGGTGCCCAAGTCCCGTGCCGCGCGGGTCCGGGACGGCGCCGGCCTGCGCGGCCTCGTCAGATGTCCGTTTCCGCTCCCGCTCCCTGCCCCGGCACCGTCTCCGGTCCCGGCTCCCGGGTGATGTGCAGCGCGTGCACCACGTCGTGCACCCCGGAACCGACGGCCAGCAGATCGCGGTTGAGGAGACGTTCCGCCTCCCGGAGGTGTGAGCGCACCGTGTTGCGGCTGATACCGAGGCGTTGTGCGGCCGCCTGCGCGTCCGTGTCGGCGTCGATCCACCCCCGCACCGTGGTGAGCAGCGGCCGGTCGGAGACCCTGACGGGGCGGAGCAGTGCCTGTGCCCATGCCACGGCCTGGGGCGTGCGCAGCAGCTGGTCCAGGACGGCGGCCGGCCGCCGGTGTCCGTCGTCGAGGCCGGACGGGGACGACGGGGGCGCGGCGAGGGACAGGGCCAGGTCGACCGCCGACCGGGCGCGGACCCGGTCGAGGTCGAGGTCGAGTGCCCGCGCCGCACGCTTGACGTGAGCGGTGACCGTGTTGCGGCTGATGCCGAGCAGGCGGGCCACTGCGGAACGCGGAAAGGTGACGGACAGCCGCACGATGTCGACGGTGGCCCTCGGAACCTGGTGCAGCGGGTGCAGGAAGGCGCGGGCCCAGGCGACGGCCTCCTCCCGGGGGAGCGCCTTCTCCAGCCCGGCGTGCCCCCGGTAGTCGGCCTCCCGCCCGGGCAGGTGCCGGGCGACGGCCAGGGCGTGCACTGCCTGGCCGTAGGCCGCGCCGGTCTCGCGCAGCGGTTGCGGGTCGCTCACCCCGAGGATGTAGCGGGACTGTTCGCGCACCAGTCGGCGCAGCGCCGCCCGCAGTTCCTGCGCCCCGTCCTCGGCGAGCAGGCAGATGAGGTGCTCGTCGAAGACGGGGCAGCGTACGAGAAGGGCGTCACCGTGGTAGCCGGCCGCGTCCTGGAACTTCTCCGCGATGCCGTCACGGTCGTCCGGAGCGCAGCGCAGCAGGTACACGCGCAGGCTTTCGGCGTCCAGCAGCGCCGGGGGTTCTCCGCCGGTCATCCGGCGGGCGAGCACCGGATCGCCGACCATCAGTGCCGACATGATCGCCAGCCGCACCTGCCAGGCCTTCTCGTGGTAGGCGCGGGTGACGGTACGGGTCTGCTGGGCACCGAGCAGGAGTGAGAGAAGGCCGGGGGTGTGGGCGGCGAGGAGCTGGGCGTTCCCGGTGGCGGGCGCCGGGGCTCCGGCGGCTGTGGCAGTGGTGCCGGTGGCGGCGTCGGCAGCGTTGGTGGTGGTGTCGGTGGCCGTGACCAGGACGGAACGGGGTGCCGCAGGACCGAGCGCGTCGCACCGTATCCGCTGCCTGCCGCTCTCCACGGCCGCGGATTCCATCTCGCCGGCCGCGAGCCGCCGGGTGACCGTGTCGAGCCCGCCGAGTACGCCGTGCGGGAAGTGCCGCGTGGCCGTGGTGACGGTTCCGTCGGGGCCCAGCAGAGCGAACTGGGCACCGGTCCTGCCGTGCAGCCAGTCGAGGAACCGCCGGGTGTCCGGGCGGGCCGCCTGGCGTCTCATCTCCCCCAGCAGGTCGTCCAGTTGCCGGGCCCGTTCCCGCGCGTCCACTCTCTGCGCCCCTCCCGCTCCCGGACACGGGGCCCGCCCCGGTGCCGGCTCCTCAATCCGCTTACCCGCAGTGTCTACACCAGGTGACCGGGGTGTTTCACATGCGGGCGCCCTCTGGGACCGGGGACAGGGCGCCCTCTGGGACCGCGGGGACAGGGCACCGTCCGGGGCCGCTGCGCGGGCTCCTGCTCCTGCTCCGCCTCGACCCGCGCGTTCCACTGGCGCTTGGACGCCTGCCATCCCTGCTCGTCGCGGCCGAGACGCCAGCAGCCGGAGATCGAGAGCCGGTCGCGGGGAATCCGGTGCCCGACGCGCGGCAGCCCGCGCAGTTCCTTCACGAAACCGGCCTCGCCGTGGACGAAGGCGTCCACCCGGCCGGGCGGGAGGTCCAGGGCCCGGACTGCCTCGACGAGGGCCGCCCCGTACCTCCGGCCGGCCCGGTGCAGCCACGTGATGTCCACGGCGGACTCGATCTTCTGCTGCTCCCCGGGTCCCTCGACCTCGACGAACGCACCTCCCCTTCCCCCACCTGTTCAGGAACACCGGTGACCGCCCGCCGCGCATCCTGTGGGTCTGCACGTCGCGTCGTGTGACCCGGACGTTCGCCGAGACAGGGGTGGCGGGGGAGCAGCTCTCCGGCGAGGACCGGATGGGCTGAGAGCCGGGAGACCTGTCCTCCTCCCAGTGGCCGGAAGAGCGGCCACAGGGCGGATACTCGCCCGCGCCGCGATCCGTAGCGTCCACCGCATGAAGAGCGGCAAGGAGCTGAGGATCTGATGCGACATTCGGCGGTGAAGGCGGCGGGCCGGGAGGAGTCGGCCGGAGGAGCGGAGGACAACTCGCCGGACCCGGCCATCCGCGTGCGGGGACTGCGCAAGTCCTACGGCACGTTCGAGGCGGTACGCGGGCTCGACCTCACGGTGCGGCGCGGCGAGGTGTTCGCGTTCCTCGGGCCGAACGGGGCCGGCAAGACCACGACGGTGGAGATCCTGGAGGGCAACAGGCGCCGCAGCGGTGGCGACGTCCGGGTCCTCGGTGCCGACCCGGCGCGTCCGACGTCCGCCTGGCGGGCGCGCATCGGACTCGTGCTTCAGGCCTCGCGGATGCCGCCCGAGCTGACCGTGCGGGAACTGGTCGCTCGTCACGCCGGCTTCTACCCGGCGCCGCGTGACGTCGACGAGACGATCGAGCTGATCGGGCTGGCAGGCAAACGCGCCTGCCGGGCGGGGAGGCTCTCCGGCGGGCAGCAGCGGCGGCTGGACGTGGCACTGGCGCTGGTCGGCGACCCCGAGCTGGTCTTTCTCGACGAGCCCACGACAGGTTTCGATCCGGCGGCACGCCGGCAGGCCTGGTCCATGATCGAGGCGCTCCGGGAGCTCGGCAAGACCGTCTTCCTGACCACTCATTACATGGACGAGGCGGAGGCCCTGGCAGACCGGCTCGCGGTCGTCGTCGGCGGACAGGTGGTGGCGGAGGGGACGCCCGCCACTCTCGGCGGACGAGAGACGATGCCGTGCGAGATCCGTTTCCGCCGGCCGGAGCGGATCGACCCCGGCCTGCTGGAGGGTGCTGCCCCGGCGGCGGCCGGCGAGCTGGTGACCCTGCGTACCGCGGATCCGGTCGGCAGACTCGGTCCGCTCATGGACTGGGCCCGGGACAACGGCACCGGCCTGCCGGGACTCGAGGTGCGCCGGCCGTCCCTCGAAGACATCTATCTGGCCATCACGGAGAGGGCGGGCACCAACCGCGGGGAGGAGGCGCGATGAGCATCGCTACCGGAGCGCTGCTGCGGCGCGAGACCGCCTGCGCGGTCAAGGTCGTGCTGCGCAACCCGCAGACCGCCTTCCTGGTCGTCGTCCTGCCGCTGCTGTACCTGTTCGTACTCGCCTCGATCTTCGACGGCGAACGCGTCCATGCCCCGGACCGGTCCTGGACCCTTGACGTCTCCACCATCATGACCGCCTCGGTGGTGGTCGTCGGAGTGGTCTCCGCCGCGTTCCAGAACCTGGCGATGACCCTCGTCGAGGACCGCGAGTACGGCGTGCTCAAGCGCCTGCGCAGCACACCTGTGCCCGCCCCGGTCTTTCTCGCGGGGCATGTGGTGACCGCCACGGTGATGTCGGTGATGCTCGCCGTGCTCGTCGCCTGTCTGGGCGTGCTCGTCTTCGACGTGCCGTTCCCGGGGGCGCGGATCCCGGCGGCCGCCGTCACCGTGCTCGCCGGAACGCTCGCCTGCTGTCTCGCGGCAATCCCCTTCAGCGCACTGGTCAGGAGGGCCTCCGCGTCCCTGCCCATGGCCTTCGGGGCCGGCCTGACGCTGTTCTTCCTCTCCGGGAACTTCTTCCCCGGGAAGGACCTGCCCGTGGCGATGCAGCGTGTCGCGGACGTCTTTCCGGTCCGGCACTTCTTCCTCGCCATGCTGACCGCGTTCGACCCCCACACCACCGGCGCCGGATTCGAGTGGGGCCACCTGGCGGTGCTCGGGATCTGGGCGGTCGCAGGTGCCGTGCTCTCGGTCGCCTTCTTCCGCTGGACACCCACCGGGGAGGAGTGATCCCACGGTCCGGGGTGTGATCCGGGGTGCGCCGGATGCACCGGCGGGCGCGAAGGGACGGGCGGCTGCCGGGAGCCGCCCGTCCCTTCGCGTTCGGCCCGCCGACTGGTCAGTCCGGTGTGACGCCCGTCCGGACCGCCAGCACCGCGAGCCGTACCCGGTTGGGGGCACCGGTCTTCGCCATCAGTCCGGAGACATGCGTCTTGACGGTGGTCACGCCTATGTGCAGCCGCTCGGCGATCTCGCCGTTGGACAGTCCGGCTCCGACGAGGGACAGCACATCGCGCTCGCGCTGCGTGAGACCGGCGGGCGGGTCGGCGCTGTGTGACCGG
>NZ_JAAAXQ010000275.1 GCF_009916105.1 Streptomyces sp. GC420
TCGTCCTGGAGTCCGCGGTCCCGCCCGGCACCACCGAGGGGTTCCTGCGACCCCTCCTCGAAGAGGGCTCGGGCCTGGTCGCGGGCCGGGACTTCCACCTCGCCCACTCCCCCGGCCGCCTCGACCCCGGCAGCCGCCGCCACGCCTTCGCCGCGATCCCGAAGGTGATCGGCGGCCTCACCCCCGCCTGCACCGAATCGGCCGCCGCCTTCTACGGCCGGCTCACCGAGAAGGTCGTACGCGCCAGGGGCACCCGCGAGGCGGAGACGGTCAAGCTCCTCGAGACCACCTACCGGCTGGTCAACATCGCCCTCGTCAACGAGATGGCGATGTACTGCCACGACCTCGGCATCGATGTGTGGGACGTCATCCGCTGCGCCGAGACAAAGCCCTTCGGGTTCCAGGCCTTCCGCCCCGGCCCCGGGGTCGGCGGCCACGGCACCGCGGTGGAGACCCCCGGCCGCCCGCTGCGCACGGTGGAACTGGCCCAGGAGGTCAACGGCCGGATGCCCCGGTACGTCGTGCAGCGCTGCACCACACTCCTCAACGAGCACGGGAAATCGGCGCGGGGCGCCCGGGTCCTGCTCCTCGGCGTCACCTACAAGCCCGACCTCGCCGACCTCGAGGGCTCCCCCGCCCACGAGATCGCCGTACGGCTGATGGAACTGGGCGCCCACCTGAGCTACCACGACCCGCACGTGCCGCACTGGCGCGTCCTCGACCGGCCCGTCCCGCGCGCCGACTCCCTCTACGAGGCCGCCGCCAACGCCGACCTGACCGTCCTCCTGCAGCAGCACCGCACGTACGACCTGCAGAGCCTCGCCGTGAAGGCCCAGCTGCTGCTCGACACGCGCGGCGCCGGCCCGATCGGCGCCGCGCACCGCCTGTAGCCACTTCGCCGCGCACCGCCTCCAGCCCTCCGCCACGCCCGGACCGTGCCCCGGCCCCGCGGACGGCGCACTGCAGGTGTGCGGCGCCCGGCATGCGGAAGGGCCCGGACCGCCGCGCACAGCGGTCCGGGCCCTTCCGCGCCTGCGTCCAGCGCCCGCGCCGGCGCCAGGTTCAGCGCTTGTCGTGCTGCGAGGGAGCGACGGTCACCTCGACCCGCTGGAACTCCTTCAGCTCGCTGTAACCGGTGGTCGCCATCGAGCGGCGGAGTGCGCCGAAGAAGTTCATCGACCCGTCCGGGCTGTGCGAGGGACCGGTCAGGATCTCCTCCGTCGTCCCCACGACGCCCAGGTCCACCCGCTTGCCGCGCGGCACGTCCTCGTGCACGGCCTCCATGCCCCAGTGATGGCCCTTGCCCGGCGCGTCCGTGGCGCGCGCCAGCGGGGAGCCCATCATCACGGCGTCCGCACCGCAGGCGATGGCCTTGGGCAGGTCGCCCGACCAGCCCACGCCGCCGTCCGCGATGACGTGCACGTACCGGCCGCCGGACTCGTCCATGTAGTCACGGCGGGCCGCCGCGACATCGGCGACGGCGGTGGCCATCGGCACCTGGATGCCCAGCACGTTGCGGGTGGTGTGCGCGGCACCGCCGCCGAAGCCCACCAGCACGCCCGCGGCACCGGTCCGCATCAGGTGCAGGGCCGCGGTGTACGTGGCGCAGCCGCCGACGATCACGGGCACGTCGAGTTCGTAGATGAACTGCTTGAGGTTGAGCGGCTCGGCCGCCCCCGAGACGTGCTCCGCGGAGACCGTCGTACCGCGGATCACGAAGATGTCGACGCCCGCGTCGACGACCGCCTTGGAGAACTGCGCGGTGCGCTGCGGGGAGAGCGCGGCGGCCGTGACCACACCGGAGTCGCGCACCTCCTTGATGCGCTTCCCGATCAGCTCCTCCTTGATCGGCTCGGCGTAGATCTCCTGGAGGCGGCGGGTCGCGTCGTCGGAGTCCAGCTCGGCGATCTCGTCGAGGAGCGGCTGCGGGTCCTCGTACCGCGTCCACAGCCCTTCCAGGTTGAGGACGCCCAGGCCGCCGAGTTCTCCGATGCGGATGGCGGTGTGCGGGGAGACCACCGAGTCCATGGGAGCGGCGAGGAAGGGCAGCTCGAAACGGTAGGCGTCGATCTGCCAGGCGATCGAGACCTCCTTGGGGTCCCGGGTGCGGCGGCTCGGGACGATGGCGATGTCGTCGAACGCGTACGCCCGGCGGCCGCGCTTGCCCCGCCCGATCTCGATCTCAGTCACGTCTGGTGGCCTTTCCCTCTACGTCTGCCCGTCCAGTATCCCCGACGGACACGCGGAAGCCCGCGAGCCTCACGGCCTCGCGGGCTTCCTCCGGCGTGCGGGGCGTCCCGGCGGTCAGCGTCCGGTGTAGTTCGGCGCCTCGACGGTCATCTGGATGTCGTGCGGGTGGCTCTCCTTGAGCCCCGCCGAGGTGATGCGGACGAACCGGCCGCGTTCCTGCAGCTCGGGGACGGTCCTGCCGCCCACGTAGAACATCGACTGGCGCAGTCCGCCGACCAGCTGGTGGACGACCGAGGAGAGCGGCCCGCGGTACGGCACCTGACCCTCGATGCCCTCGGGCACCAGCTTCTCGTCGGAGGCGACGCCCTCCTGGAAGTAACGGTCCTTGGAGAAGGAGCGCTGGTCGCCGCGGGACTGCATGGCGCCGAGCGAACCCATGCCGCGGTACGACTTGAACTGCTTGCCGTTGATGAACTGGAGCTCGCCGGGGGACTCCTCGCAGCCCGCGAGCAGCGAGCCCAGCATCACCGTGTCGGCGCCGGCGACCAGGGCCTTGGCGATGTCTCCGCTGTACTGCAGGCCGCCGTCGCCGATGACCGGGACGCCCGCGGCCTTCGCGGCGAGCGCGGCCTCGTAGATGGCGCTGACCTGCGGGACGCCGATGCCGGCGACCACGCGCGTGGTGCAGATGGAGCCGGGACCGACACCCACCTTGACGGCGTCGGCGCCGGAGTCGATCAGCGCCTGCGCGCCGTCGCGGGTGGCGACGTTGCCGCCGACCACGTCCACGGAGGAGTTCGACTTGATTTTGGCGATCATGTCGCCGACCAGGCGGGAGTGGCCGTGCGCGGTGTCGACGACGATGAAGTCGACGCCGGCCTCGATCAGGGCCTGGGCGCGCTCGTAGGCATCGCCGGCGACGCCCACCGCGGCACCGACCAGCAGGCGGCCCTCCTTGTCCTTGGCGGCGTTCGGGTACTTCTCCGCCTTGGTGAAGTCCTTGACCGTGATGAGGCCCTTGATGATGCCCGTGTCGTCGACCAGCGGCAGCTTCTCGATCTTGTGGCGGCGCAGCAGCTCCATGGCGTCCACGCCGGAGATGCCGACCTTGCCCGTGACCAGCGGCATCGGCGTCATGACCTCGCGCACCTGGCGGCTGTGGTCGTTCTCGAAGGCCATGTCCCGGTTGGTGACGATGCCGAGGAGCTTGCCGTTCGCGTCGGTGACCGGGACGCCGCTGATACGGAACTTGGCGCACAGCCGGTCGGCGTCACCGAGCGTCGCGTCCGGGCGGATGGTGATCGGGTCGGTCACCATGCCCGACTCGGAGCGCTTGACCAGGTCGACCTGGTTGGCCTGGTCGGCGATGGAGAGGTTGCGGTGCAGCACTCCGACGCCGCCCTGGCGGGCCATGGCGATCGCCATCCGGGCCTCGGTGACCTTGTCCATGGCGGCGGACAGCAGGGGGACGTTGACGCGTACGTTGCGCGATACGAGCGAAGAGGTGTTGATCTCGTCGGGGGCCATGTCCGACGCGCCCGGCAGCAGCAGCACGTCGTCGTAGGTCAACCCCAGCGTGGCGAATTTGGCGGGGATCCCGTCGACGTTGTCGGTCATGACACCTTCCCAATGCTCTTGCCCCGGCGCGGACCCCCATGCTAACGGGATCCCCAGGCGTCTCATTCCACGATCGATGAGGCCCCTGTCACTTGTACGTTTGTACGGTGCGGGCCGTTCGAGCCCGGCCACCGATTCTCGAAGGACCCCTGTTCCTGGGTCCCGCGTCCCGGGTCCCGCTTCGGGTCCCGCACTTCGGCCCCCGCTTCGGGTACCGCGCTGTCCGGGCCCTCACCGTCCGGGCCCGGTCACCGGCTCACTGCTCCGCCAGCGCCCGCAGGCGGCTGAGCGCGCGGTGCTGCGCGACACGCACGGCGCCGGGCGACATCCCCAGCATCTGGCCGGTCTCCTCGGCCGTCAGCCCCACCGCGATCCGCAGCAGCAGCAGCTCGCGCTGGTGCTCGGGGAGGTTGGCGAGGAGCTTCTTGGCCCATTCGGCGTCGCTGCTGAGCAGCGCCCGTTCCTCGGGTCCGAGCGAGTCGTCGGGCCGCTCCGGCATCTCGTCGGAGGGGACCGCCGTACTGCCCGGGTGGCGCATGGCGGCCCGCTGGAGATCGGCCACCTTGTGCGCGGCGATGGCGAAGACGAAGGCCTCGAAGGGCCTGCCCGTGTCGCGGTAGCGCGGCAGGGCCAGCAGCACCGCGACGCAGACCTCCTGCGCCAGGTCCTCCACGAAGTGCCGCGCGTCGCCCGGCAGCCGGGAGAGCCTTGTGCGGCAGTAGCGCAGGGCGAGTGGATGGACGTGCGCCAGGAGGTCGTGCGTGGCACGGTCGTCGCCCTCGACGGCACGGTGAACGAGTGCACCGATCACCGTGGGCTCGTCGTTGCGCATCGGTCCATCGTGCCTCGCCGGGTCCGGTTCCGTCGCACCGTGTTCCCGGTTGTGCACCGAAGCGTTATGCACCGAGGGGTTGTGAGCAGGCGCGCCCGAAATCATGCCGTGCGCCCTCCCCTCACGCTCGTCCGACTCGTCCCCGAGGTACTCCACACCTCCAAGGATGCGGCATCGGCCGGGAAACGAGTATCGGCGCCTCCGCCGCCCCGCCCGCGCACGGCGGGCGGGGATCGTTCCGGGACCTATCGCACCAGGCCCCAGCGGAAGCCGAGCGCCACCGCGTGCGCACGGTCCGAGGCGCCGAGCTTCTTGAAGAGCCTCCTGGCGTGCGTCTTCACCGTGTCCTCCGAAAGGAACAGCTCACGGCCGATCTCCGCGTTCGAGCGGCCGTGACTCATGCCTTCGAGGACCTGGATCTCCCGCGCGGTGAGGGTGGGGGCCGCGCCCATGTCCGCCGAGCGCAGCCGGCGCGGGGCGAGCCGCCAGGTCGGGTCCGCCAGCGCCTGCGTGACGGTCGCGCGCAGCTCGGCGCGCGAGGCGTCCTTGTGCAGGTAGCCGCGGGCGCCCGCGGCTACCGCGAGCGCCACTCCGTCGAGGTCCTCGGCGACGGTCAGCATGATGATGCGGGCCCCGGGGTCGGCGGACAGCAGCCGGCGCACGGTCTCGACACCGCCGAGACCGGGCATGCGTACGTCCATCAGAATCAGGTCCGAACGGTCGGCGCCCCAGCGGCGGAGGACTTCCTCGCCGTTGGCCGCCGTGGTCACGCGCTCGACGCCGGGCACGGTCGCCACCGCGCGGCGGAGCGCCTCTCGGGCAAGCGGGGAATCGTCGCAGACGAGGACGGATGTCATGGCCGCCCTCCGCAGCTGATGCGCGTCACCTTGAGCCTCCAGGCTGGGTACGTATCGTCACCTGTGCGGTCGACAGCCTCGGACACACGCCCGAGAGCTTCCTGTTTCAACCGCCTCCGCACTCTCAACGACGGTCACTCGAAAGAGTTACGGGTCCGGCAGCCGACCTTCGGCACTCACGTGAGGGCACGGATACACGGCCGCCGCCGCAGTTCGGGGTCGAACTCGCCAGGGCAGCCTATGCCCCATTTAGCGGCTTTTCTTCCATTGCAAGGTGTCTGAGGCTAGATTCGCAATGAGTCATATTTAATGCTAGTTAGATGGTATGTGTACGGTCATGACCACTGCGTCCGCACCAGAAACGGTATGAGGGGTAAGCAATGGCAGATTTCTCCCGCCTTCCTGGACCCAACGCCGACCTGTGGGACTGGCAGCTCCTGGCCGCCTGCCGTGGGGTCGACAGCTCGCTCTTCTTTCACCCCGAGGGCGAACGCGGAGCGGCCAGGACGGCGCGCGAGACCTCGGCTAAAGAGGTGTGCATGCGCTGCCCGGTACGAGCCGAGTGCGCGGCCCACGCGCTCGCGGTGCGCGAGCCCTACGGAGTGTGGGGCGGACTCACGGAGGACGAGCGGGAAGAGCTGATGGGACGTGCCAGGCACCGGCTGGTGACCACGTCGCCCGCGGCCGTCGACAAACTGACGAGCTGAGGACTGGACGGACTCCGCCGGCCACCGATTGAAGAAACGATTCTGCGACCCGTCCCGGCACCGCCGGAGGCGGGCCGCACAGGTCTGGGCCCCCGATGGTTCTCAGCGCAGGGCGGCGTGCGCCAGCCGGTCGAGCACGGCGGCGACCGCGGGAACCCGGGCGAGGTCCGGCAGGGTGAGCGCGACCACCTCCCGCCGCACCTCGGGCTCCACCGCCACCGTCCGCACGGCCTTCGGCCGCACCGCCTCCAGCGCGAGCTCCGGCAGCACGGCCACGCCCAGACCGGCACCGACGAGGCCGATCACCGCCGGATAGTCGTCCGTGGCGAAGTCGATGCGCGGAGTGAAGCCGGCCGCCTCGCAGATCTCCACCAGATGGCGCCGGCAGCACGGACACCCGGCGATCCACGGCTCCCCGGCGAGTTCACCGATCCCGGCCCGGTCCGCCACCGCCAGCCGATGGCCCTCCGGTACGAGGCCCACGAGCCGGTCGGTGAGCAGCGGTCGGACCACCAGGTCCTCCCACTCGGCGAGCGGCGGCGCCCCGACGGCACCACTGGCATCACCCGCACCACCGGCACCCCCCGCACCACCGGCCCGCGGCGCGGCCGGGTATCGAAAGGCGAGCGCGATCTCGCACTCTCCCTCCCGCAGCATCTCCACCGAGCGCGGCGGCTCGGCGTCCACGAGGGAGACCCGGGTGCCGGGATGGTCCGCGCGCATCGCGGCGAGTGCGGCCGGTACAAGCGTCGAACTGCCGCTCGGGAATGACACCAGCCGCACCCGGCCCGCCCGCAGGCCGGCGATCGCGGCCACCTCCTCCTCGGCGGCGGTCAGCCCGGCGAGGATGCCCGCGGCATGCCGCACCAGGGCCTCACCGGCCTCGGTGAGCCGCATCTCGCGTCCGGTGCGGATCAGCAGCGGGGTGCCGACGGAGTGCTCCAGCGCCTTCATCTGCTGGCTGACGGCGGGCTGGGTGCAGCCCAGCTCCCTGGCGGCAGCGGAGAACGACCCGGTGGCGGCCACCGAGCGGAGCACACGCAGATGACGGGCTTCGATCACGCAGCCGAGTATAAGAGGCCCTTGGGGGCGGGCCGGAATCTCGGCTCGGTACTTTGACCTTGGTGTTAGCGTGACGTCCATGAGGCTTCTCTCCGTCAATCTGGGCGTCCCGAAAGCTGTCGACTACACGGACGCGCCGTCCGGCACCACCGGCATCGCCAAGCGGCCCGCCGAGGGCCCCGTGAAAGTGACCGCCCCCGGGCCGAAGGGTCTGGGCGGCAGCGGCCTGGCCGGGGACGCGGTGTGCGACCTGCGCCATCACGGCGGCAACGACCAGGCCGTGTACGCCTTCGCCCGCGAGGACCTCGACGACTGGGAGCGCGAGTTGGGACGCGAGTTCGCGAACGGCGACTTCGGGGAGAACCTCACCACCGCCGGGGTCGATGTGAGCGGCGCGAAGATCGGTGAGCGCTGGCGCATCGGATCCGGCCTCGTGCTCGAGGTGACGAGCGGCCGCATCCCGTGCCGGACCTTCGCGAGCCGGCTCGGCGAGCGCGGCTGGGTGAAGCGGTTCACGCGCAGGGCCGCGCCCGGGGCCTATCTCCGGGTCGTCGAGCCGGGCGAGATCAAGGCCGGTGACGTCATCGAGATCGTGCACAGGCCGGACCACGAAGTGACCGTGTCCTTCCAGTTCAGGTCCGCGACCACGGAGCGGGAGCTGCTGCCCCGGGTGCTCGCCGCGGGACCGGCGCTGCACGCCGAGGCCCTCGCCAACGCCCGCGAGTACGTCGCCAGGTACGGGTCCTGAGACCACCCCGCGTCCGGGCCCTTTGTCGCGGGGCCCTTCCGCGGGCCCCGTGTGCGGGCCCGCGGAAGGGCCCCATGGGCCCGGCCGGGGGCGGTTCGGGGGCCGGGCGTGGCCCTCGACGCGGCCCCGCCGCGGTGCCGGGATCGGGAAGGCCGTGGCCCCGGCGCCTGCGGCGGGCATTAACGTGCCGTTATGACGACTGCGCTGATTACAGGATCGACGGCGGGCATCGGAGCCGCGTTCGCGCGCCGGCTGGCCGCGGACGGACGCGATCTGGTACTGGTGGCCCGCGACACCGAGCGGCTGAACCAGCAGGCCACGGAACTGCACGACCGGCACGGCATCGAGGCGGAGGTACTGACCGCCGATCTCGCGACGGACGAGGGCATCGCCTCGGTCGAGGCCCGTCTGAGCGACCCCAAACGGCCGGTGGACCTGCTGGTCAACAACGCCGGGTTCGGCAACAAGGGCGCGTACCTCGACGTTCCGATGGTCGACGAGCTGAAGATGCTCAAGGTGCACTGCGAGGCGGTGCTCCGGCTGACCTCGGCGGCGACCGCGGCGATGCGCGAGCGCGGCAGGGGCGGGGTGATCAACGTGGCGTCGGTGGCCGCGTTCCTGCCGCGCGGCACCTACGGCGCCAGCAAGGCCTGGGTCGTGCAGTTCACCCAGGGTGCCGCGAAGGACCTGGCGGGCTCCGGTGTGCGGCTGATGGCGCTGTGCCCCGGCTTCGTCCGTACGGAGTTCCACGAGCGGGCCGGAATGGGCACCGACAACATCCCCAACTGGATGTGGCTCGACGCGGACAAGCTGGTCGCGGAGGCGCTGTCCGACATGGCGCGCGGCAAGTCGGTCTCGATCCCCGACCCGAGGTACAAGGTGCTGCTGGGCGCGGCGAAGGTGATCCCCCGCAACCTGCTGGGCGGCATCTCCTCCCGCACGGGGCGCAAGTACGGGCCCACGCGCTGAGGTCGGCGCGGGCGGGACGCGCAGAGGCGCGGCCACCCCGCCGGGGAGGTGACCGCGCCTCTTACGGGCTGCGGGAGCCGACGCCGCGGCGTCAGTGGGAGTGGCCGTGTCCGTGGCCCGCCTCGGCCGGCTCCTCCTCCTTCTTCTCCACCACGAGGGTCTCGGTGGTGAGCAGAAGGGAGGCGATGGAGGCGGCGTTCTCCAGGGCGGAGCGGGTGACCTTGACCGGGTCGATGACGCCGGCCTTCACCAGGTCGCCGTACTCGCCGGTCGCGGCGTTGAAGCCGTGGCCCTTGTCCAGCTCGGCCACCTTGGAGGTGATGACGTAGCCCTCGAGGCCGGCGTTCTCGGCGATCCAGCGCAGCGGCTCGACCGCGGCGCGGGCGACGACGGCGACACCGGTGGCCTCGTCGCCGGACTTGCCCAGCCCGCCGTCGAGCACCTTGACCGCGTGGACCAGGGCGGAGCCACCACCGGAGACGATGCCCTCCTCGACCGCGGCGCGGGTCGCGGAGATGGCGTCCTCCAGACGGTGCTTGCGCTCCTTGAGCTCCACCTCGGTGGCGGCGCCGACCTTGATCACGCACACGCCGCCGGCCAGCTTCGCGAGGCGCTCCTGGAGCTTCTCGCGGTCCCAGTCGGAGTCCGTGGTCTCGATCTCGGCCTTGATCTGGGCGACGCGGCCCGCGATGTCGGCGGCCTCGCCACCGCCGTCGACGATGGTCGTGTCGTCCTTGCTGACCGTGACGCGGCGGGCTGTGCCGAGCACGTCCAGGCCGACCTGGTCGATCTTGAGGCCGACCTCCTCGGCGACGACGACGCCGCCGGTGAGGGTGGCGATGTCACCGAGCATGGCCTTGCGGCGGTCGCCGAAGCCGGGGGCCTTCACCGCGACGGCGTTGAAGGTGCCGCGGATCTTGTTGACGACCAGCGTCGACAGGGCCTCGCCCTCGACGTCCTCGGCGATGATCAGCAGCGGCTTGCTGGAGCCGGCCTGGATGACCTTCTCGAGCAGCGGCAGCAGGTCCTGGATGGAGGAGATCTTGCCCTGGTGGATGAGGATGTACGGGTCCTCCAGGACGGCCTCCATGCGCTCCTGGTCCGTCACGAAGTACGGCGACAGGTAGCCCTTGTCGAAGGCCATGCCCTCGGTGAAGTCCAGCTCGAGACCGAAGGTGTTGGACTCCTCGACGGTGATGACACCGTCCTTGCCGACCTTGTCCATCGCCTCGGCGATGAGGTCGCCGACCTGCTTGTCCTGGGCGGACAGGGCGGCGACGGCCGCGATGTCGGCCTTCTCGTCGATCGGGCGGGCGGTCGCGAGCAGTTCGTCCGAGACGGCCTTGACCGCGGCGTCGATGCCCTTCTTCAGGGCGGCCGGGGAGGCGCCGGCGGCGACGTTGCGCAGGCCTTCGCGGACCAGCGCCTGGGCGAGCACGGTGGCGGTGGTGGTGCCGTCACCCGCGATGTCGTTGGTCTTGGTCGCCACCTCCTTCACCAGCTGCGCGCCGAGGTTCTCGTACGGGTCCTCGATCTCCACCTCGCGGGCGATGGTCACGCCGTCGTTGGTGATGGTCGGGGCGCCGAACTTCTTGTCGATGACGACGTTGCGGCCCTTGGGGCCGATCGTCACCTTGACCGTGTCGGCGAGCTTGTTGACGCCGCGTTCGAGGGCGCGACGGGCGTCCTCGTCGAACTTCAGGATCTTCGCCATGGAGCTTCAGGGTCCTCTCAAAACGAACTGCGCCCCGGGCGCCCGGCATGTCATGACGCGGGGCCAGGGGCGCAGATCAAAGAATTCTGGTGCGGAGTTCCCGGGGAAACGCCCCCGGACGCCCGACCTACTTCTCGACGATCGCGAGCACGTCGCGAGCCGAGAGAACGAGGTACTCCTCGCCGTTGTACTTCACCTCGGTGCCGCCGTACTTGCTGTAGAGAACGACATCGCCGACCTTCACGTCGAGTTCGATGCGCTTGCCGTCCTCGTAGCGGCCCGGGCCGGTGGCCAGGACGACGCCCTCCTGGGGCTTCTCCTTGGCAGTGTCAGGAATGACCAGGCCCGAAGCCGTGGTCTGCTCGGCGTCGAGCGGCTGGACCACAATGCGGTCCTCGAGCGGCTTGATGGCAACCTTGGAGCTGGCGGTCGTCACGATCCGACCTCCCCCTTCGGAGATCTCACGGGGTTAACTGTCTGAGGTGGCGACCAGGTGGATCCGTCGTCGCGGGTGCCGGACCTGCCCGTCGCGTGTGGTGCTGGCACTCCCACTGGGAGAGTGCCAGAGCTGAGACTATGACGCGGTTAGCACTCGGTCAAGCTGAGTGCCAATTCGCGTGATCCGGCGCGGCGGTTCCACCGGGTGCCGGATCCCGGGCGCCCGCCTCAGCCGTACGCCTGCCGGTGCAGGGCGCCTGCCGGTGCCGTGCCGTACGCCAGCCGGTGCCGTACGCCTGCCGGTGCCGTGCCGTACGCCAGCCGGTGCAGGGCGTCCC
>NZ_JAAAXQ010000276.1 GCF_009916105.1 Streptomyces sp. GC420
CGGTGACACCGCCCTGCCGCGGCAGAGCGGCCGGTGTCCCCGGCCCGCACGGGAGGCGTCGTCGGCGCCGATCGGACACAGCTCCGCGGCAACCGTGTGGGCGGGGCCGGAGCGGCGGGCCGCCCGGGCCTGGTGGCCGGTGCCTGGCGGGTTCACGGGCCGTGGGCGGGTTCACGGTTCCGCGTTCGTGAGGAGGCCCCGGACCGCACGGGGGACCCGCCGGCGCGGCGGCGCTCGGCGGCCACGGCACCGAGCCGGCCGTGTCGTGTCCCGGCGGCCCCGCGGGGCCGCCCGCCGGGATGAACGGTCCGCCGGGACCGGGTCGCGCGCGGGTACGGAAGAGGGACCGCCGGGCCCCGCCGGGCGGGGTGCGTCCGGGCCCGCCCGGGGACGAGGCGGGCGGGCCCGGCACGGATCCGGGGTCGCGGGTCCGTGGATCAGAGACCGTAGCGCTCGCGGGCCTCCTTCACCGCCGATGTCCGCACCTCGCCGCGCCGGGCGAGCTGGGCCAGCGCCGCCACCGCGACGGACCGCGCGTCGACGCCGAAGTGTCGCCGGGCCGCGTCCCGGGTGTCGGAGAGGCCGAAGCCGTCCGTGCCGAGCGAGGACCAGTCCTGCTCCACCCACTGGCTGATCTGGTCCGGCACCTGCCGCATCCAGTCACTGACGGCGAGCACCGGGCCGGGCGCCCCCGACAGGGCCTTGGCGACGTACGGCGTGCGCTGCTCGCCGCGCAGCCGTGCCGCGTCGCACTCCAGGGCGTCCCGCCGCAGCTCGCCCCAGGAGGTCGCGGACCAGACGTCGGCCGTGACACCCCAGTCGGCGGCCAGCAGTTCCTGGGCCTCGAGCGCCCAGTGGATCGCGGTGCCGGACGCCAGCAGCTGGATCCGGGGCGCGTCGGCGGCCGGCGCCGTGCCCTCGCGGAACCGGTACAGGCCCTTGAGGATGCCCTCCTCGACGCCTTCCGGCATGGCGGGCTGCGGCTTCGGCTCGTTGTAGACGGTCAGGTAGTAGAAGACGTTCTCCGCCTCGGGCCCGTACATCCGGCGCAGACCGTCCTTGACGATCACCGCGATCTCGTAGGCGAACGCCGGGTCGTAGTTGAGCGAGGCCGGGTTCGTGGCCGCGATCAGATGCGAATGTCCGTCGGCGTGCTGGAGGCCCTCGCCGGTCAGCGTGGTGCGTCCGGCGGTGGCGCCGACGATGAAACCGCGGCCGAGCTGGTCGGCGAGCTGCCACATCTGGTCGCCGGTGCGCTGCCAGCCGAACATCGAGTAGAAGATGTAGAAGGGGATCATCGGCTCGCCGTGCGTCGCGTAGGACGTGGCGGCGGCGATGAAGTCGGCCATGGCACCGGCCTCGGTGATGCCCTCGTTGAGGACCTGGCCGTCGGTGGCCTCCTTGTAGTACATCAGCTGGTCGCGGTCGACCGGCTCGTACGTCTGGCCCTTCGGCGAGTAGATGCCGGCCGAGGGGAACAGCGACTCCATGCCGAAGGTGCGGGCCTCGTCCGGGACGATCGGCACCCACCGCCTGCCCGTGACCTTGTCCCGCATCAGCTCCTTCGCCAGGCGTACGAAGGCCATCGTGGTGGCCATCCCCTGGTTGCCGGAGCCCTTCAGCAGCGCCTTGAAGGCACGCTCCTCCGGGGCGGGCAGCGCCGGCACCGGGTGCACGCGGCGGGCCGGGGCGGGGCCGCCGAGTGCCGCGCGGCGCTCCTGGAGGTAGCGCACCTCGGGGGAGTCGGCGCCGGGGTGGCCGTAGGGCACCAGGTGCTCGTCCAGCCTGGCGTCCGGGATGGGCAGGTCCAGCAGGTCCCGCATGGCACGGAACTCCTTGCCGG
The DNA here is from genome assembly GCF_009916105.1 of Streptomyces sp. GC420. Lineage (GTDB taxonomy): Bacteria > Actinomycetota > Actinomycetes > Streptomycetales > Streptomycetaceae > Streptomyces. The sequence goes on from NZ_JAAAXQ010000276.1 coordinate 1,844, forward strand.
ACAGCTTCTTCATCTGGTGGTTGGAGTTGCGCGACTCGAAGCCGGGGCCCAGCGTGTAGCCCTTCACGGTCTGCGCCAGGATCACGGTCGGCGCGCCCCTGAACTCGACGGCGGCCTTGTAGGCGGCGTACACCTTGCGCGGCTCGTGGCCGCCGCGCGAGGTCTGGAAGCACTCGGCGATCTTGGCGTCGGAGAGCAGCCTCGCCATCTCGACGAGGGCCGGGTCGGCGCCGAAGAAGTGCTCGCGGATGTACGAGGCGTCGCGGGTGGCGTAGGTCTGGAACTGCGCGTCGGGCACCTGGCGGAGCCGCCTGACCAGCGCGCCCGTGGTGTCGAGGGCGAACAGCTCGTCCCAGGCGGAACCCCAGAGCGATTTGACGACGTTCCAGCCGGCCGCCCGGAACTGTGCCTCCAGTTCCTGCACGATCTTGAAGTTGGCGCGGACCGGTCCGTCGAGGCGCTGCAGGTTGCAGTTGATGACGAAGGTCAGGTTGTCGAGTCCCTCGCGGCCCGCGAGGGCGAGGGCCGCGGTCGACTCGGGCTCGTCCATCTCGCCGTCGCCGAGGAAGGCCCACACGTGCGAGGCGGAGGTGTCCTTGATGCCGCGGCCGGTGAGATAGCGGTTGAAGCGCGCCTGGTAGATCGCGGAGAGCGGGCCGAGGCCCATGGAGACCGTCGGGAACTCCCACAGCCAGGGCAGCCGGCGCGGGTGCGGGTAGGAGGGCAGGCCGTTGCCGCCCGCCTCCTGGCGGAAGTTGTCCAGCTGGGCCTCGGTGAGCCGGCCGTCGAGGAAGGCACGGGCGTAGATGCCGGGGGAGGCGTGGCCCTGGATGTAGAGCTGGTCGCCGGAGCCGGGGGCGTCCTGCGACTCCTTGCCGCGGAAGAAGTGGTTGAAGCCCGTCTCGTACAGCCAGGCGGCGGAGGCGAAGGTGGCGATGTGGCCGCCGACGCCGAAGCGCGAGCCGCGGGTGACCATGGCGGCCGCGTTCCAGCGGTTCCAGGCGGTGATCCGTCGCTCCATGTCCTCGTCGCCCGGGAAACCGCCGAAGGCGGGTTCGGCGGCGGTGGGGATGGTGTTGACGTAGTCCGTCTCCAGCAGCTTCGGCAGGGCGAGGTTGGACGCCTCGGCGTGCTGGAGGATGCGGCGCATCAGGTACGCCGCCCGGTGCGGGCCGGCGTTTTCGGTGACGGCGTCGAGTGAGGCCGCCCATTCGGCGGTCTCCTCGGTGTCACGGTCCGGGAGCTGATCGAGCTCGCTCATGGTTCGTTCGCCGCCTTCCGTCATGACGGGGGGAGGTGTGGTGCGGGGGTGGACCCTGAAGGGCAGGACAGGGTCTCGGGGCTGGGTGCAGCCCGCACCGGAGACTGTAAGCCCCTGATCGATGATCGATCAAAGGTCTGGAAGGCAAAATCTTGCCGCCACCCGAAATTGGCATCCAGTGCCACGAAATGGGGCACGCCGTGCCGTGTTTTCCCTGCTCGGTCGAGTCGTGTGCGAGTCTGGCGAGGCCGGCCCGTGGGTCCCGGCGCCGGAGGTGCGGCAGTCCCGGATCGACTCGTCCCTTTGGTCCGACCTTTCTGGCGCTGTGACATAGTGGGGTGGCGGTGGGTTGAGTCGGGGAGTGTTGATGTCTGTTGAGTGGCGGCCCGTGCGCCAGTCCCGCACGCACGAGCTGGTCCTGGAGAGCATCGAGGAGCGGGTGCTCGCCGGCGAGCTGAAGGTCGGGGACCGGCTTCCGCCGGAGCGCGAACTGGCCGAGGTGCTGGGCGTCAGCCGCTCCGCGCTGCGCGAGGCGCTGCGGGTGCTGGAGACGATCGGCGTGCTCGTCGCCCAGGCGGGCCGGGGGCCCGACGCGGGAGCGCGGATCGTGATGAACCCCGACGACGCGCTCGGGCGGGTGCTCAGGCTGCATTTCGCCCTCGGCGGCTACCGCCTGGAGGATGTGCTCGAGGCCCGGGTCGTCCTGGAGCGCTCCAGCTTCAGGACCGCGGCGGAGCACGCCTCCGCGGACGACGTCGACGTCGCGGGGGACCTGCTGGAGCGGATGTGCGAGCCGGACATCGCGGTGCCCGAGTTCAACGATCTCGACACGCGCTTCCACGTGCAGATCGCCCGCGGCTCCGGCAACCGGCTGACCTCCACCCTCACCTCCGCGGTGCGCGAGTCCGTACGCCCGCTGATCCTGCGGGCGCTTGAGGCTGTCGAGGACTGGCCCGCGACCGCCGCGACCCTGAACGCGGAGCACACGGAACTGCTCCGGCTGGTGCGCGAGGGCCGGGGCGAGGAGGCCGCCGACCTGGTGGAGCGGCACATCCGGGGGTTCCACGGAAGGCTCGTCGCCCAGGACGAGGGCGGCGGGGCGGGCGACGGCGGCCGCGGTGCCGGTGAGTCCGGCGACAACGGCGAGGGCGGCGAGGGCGGCGAGGAGCGGGGCGGCGGGTCCTGACCGCGGTTGCCCGCCCCCGCCCGCGGTGATCTACTCGAGGAGTCGGGTTCCCGAGGGGGCGACCGAGCCTCCCGGCCGGGGACGAGCCGTCCCCGGGCCGTGGCCATGACTGCCCGGGACCGCCCGTCATGCACGGCGCACGACGACCCGTCGGCCCACCGGCACCTGGTGCCGCGTCAGCCGAGGTTCGCCCCGCCGCGACGCCCGGCTCCCCCGCAGCCTTCCAGGCGCGGGGGGTACCCCCACGCTGGGGTTGGCCGAAAGCCCGAGTAGACCCACTACGAGGGCTTCCGGCCGCCTTGCGATGCTCCCCCTGCCTCCGGCGGGAGGTACCCCCGGCACCGGACGCCGCTCCTCAGCGGGCGAACCCCGACCGACGCGGCACCAGGCCGGGCGGCGTGGCCGGCGGTCGCACGTCCCCCGTCCCTCATGCCGAGGCGCCGTGCCCGCGAGACGACAGGGAGAGGACCCGCCGTCATGACCACACAAGCCCCGAGCAACGTTCCCTTCCACCGGCTGCGGCACGACCTCGCGGAAGTGGCGTCGACCGTCGGCCAGGCGGCCGCGGTCACCGGCAGGGCCACGGTGGATGCCGTGCGCCACCCCGGCACGGCGGCCGCCCGCGCCCGGAAGGCCTCCCAGGCCCTGCCGATGCTCTGGCAGACGGTGAAACCGGCGCTGACCGGGCAGGTGGACTGGCGCCGTGAGTACGCCTACACCCTGGGGGAGCAGGCTTTCATCTACGGCTTCCCCTACATCCACAACGCCCGGCTGCGCCACCGGTGGGTGACCCAGGAGCCCGACACGGACACCACCCCCTACGCCGCGGTCAACCACTTCTGGCACGGACGCAGGCCGTTCGACGCCTCCACCCGGAATGTGCCGTACCCCAACAACGACACGCTGTACTCGATCGCGTGGGTGGACCTGAGCACCGAGCCGGTCGTCCTCTCGCACCCGGACATGGGCGAGCGCTACTTCACCTTCGAACTCGTCGGCATCACCTCCGACAACTACGACTACGTCGGCCGGCGCACCACCGGGCCGGGCGCCGGTGATTTCGCGCTCGTCGGACCCGGCTGGACGGGGGAGCTGCCCGATGGAGTGCGCCGTACCGCGACCGCGCCCAGCCCCTGGATCCTGATCTGGGGCCGCACCCTGGCCGAGGGCGAGGACGACCTGCCGCACGTCCACGCGCTGCAGCGCCAGTACCGGCTGACCCCGCTCCATCTGTTCGGCAGGCCGGGTGCCGGGGTCCCGGGCCACCGTGACGTGCTCGAACCGGTCGAGGCGGCACAGGACCCGCTCGGCCCGTGGAAGACGCTGAACGCCATGCTGGCCGAGAACCCGCCGCCGCGGCACCACGAGATCCTGCTCAGGCAGTTCGCGCAGATCGGGATCGGGCCCGGACTCGACGTCGAGGACCAGCCCGAGGACGTCAGGCAGAGTCTGATCCGGGCCGCCGCCACCGGGATGTCACTGCTCGAACAGCAGATGGTCAGCGGCGACTGGGCCCGTGTGGTCAACGGCTGGCAGTATCCGCCGCCGCAGATCGGACGCTTCGGCGACGACTTCCTCAAACGCGCCGCCGACCAGTCACTGGTCGGCGACGTCAACGACCCCGAGGAAGCGGTCTACCTGGCCCACCACCACGGACCGGGCTGCGACACGGAGGGCCCCGGCCCCTTCCGGCTGCATTTCGAGCCGGGCGGGATGCCGCCCGTCGACGCTTTCTGGTCACTCACCGTCTACGACGAGGACAAGCGGCTCGTCCCCAACCCGGTCGACAGGTACTCCATCGGCGACCGCACCCGGGGACTGCTCTTCGACCACGACGGAGGCCTGACCATCCACCTCGGTGCCGGCTCGCCCGGCGCCGAGGTGGAGTCCAACTGGCTGCCCGTGCCCGACAGCGGCACATGGACGGTCGTCCTGCGCATGTACCAGCCCCGCTCCGAGGTCCTCGACGGGCGCTGGACGTGCCCTCCGGTCGAGCCCGCCGACCGTTCCCGGGGCGGTGACTGACGGCGCGGCAGGCGCCGGACGTGCCTCGCCCGCCCCGCAGGATGCGCCTCACCCCGCAGGACGTGCCTCGCCCGCCCCGCAGGATGCGCCTCACCCCGCAGGACGTGCCTCGCCCCCGCAGGGGTGCGGACCCTGCGGGGGCGAGGCGGGCGACGGGGCGGCCGGCGCGAAGGGGGGCGCGGTACCGGCGGGGCCGCGTCGCGTTCCTGGGAGCCTCCGGGGAACTCCCGGAGGTGGGTGCCGTGCGTACGAGGGCTTCCCGGGCTTCCCGCACGGAAGGCTTCCCCGTACTAGGGGAGCATCCAGGAGAGCAGGGGCTGCGACTGCAGGTAGACCAGGACGCACAGCAGGGCGAGCTTTCCGAGGCTGTATCCGACGACCTTGCGGAGCAGGATCCGCTCCGAACCCGGCTTGCCGACCGCGGTCGCGGCGATGGTCAGGTTCTGCGGGCTGACGAGCTTGCCGACGACGCCGCCGGAGGTGTTGGCCGCGACCAGCAGGCTCGGGTCGATGCCCGCGCTCTTGCCCGCCGTCTGCTGGAGGGTGGCGAACAGGGCGTTCGCGGAGGTGTCGGAGCCGGTGACGGCGGTGCCGAGCCAGCCGAGCGTCGGCGAGAGCAGTGCGAAGAGGGCGCCGGCGGCGGCGAGCCACGTGCCGATCGCGATGGTCTGTCCCGACTGGTTCATGACGTAGCTCAGCGAGAGCACGGTGGCGACGGTGGCGATGGCGACCCGCATGTTCTTCACGGTCCGCACGGCGGCGCTCACCGCCAGCCCGGCGGACATCGGGAACCGGCCGTCCTCCTTGGTGAGGCTGTAGATCGCGGTCACCAGGATGCCGGAGAGGATCAGCAGCGTGCCCGGGTTGCCGAGGACGTCGAGCTTGTAGATCGCGCTGCCGGCCGGTGAGCCGTCGCCCGCCAGCAGGTTCCCGTACAGGCCGGGCCACTCCAGTTCGAGGGCGAAGGTCCCCAGCAGCTTGGGTACGTCGATCCCGCCGGCGGTGAGCTTGCCGATGCCGAAGACCACGATCACCAGGACGTACGGCAGCACGGCCAGGGAGACCCGGCGCGGGGTCAGCGGCTCGGGCTCGACCTGCGAGCGCTGGTCGTCGGGCGTCTTCGGGGCCCAGAAGCGCAGCATCACGACCGCCGCGCCGAAGCCTGCGAGCGCGGCGACGACATCGGTGAGCTCGTAGGCGAAGTGGGCCGAGCACCAGAACTGTGCGACGGCGAAGACGGCGCCGGTGACCAGCGCGATCGGCCACAGCTGCCGGATGCCGCGCACCCCGTCGACGAGGAAGAGCAGCAGCGTCGGGACGACCAGGGCGAGCACGGGGGTCTGCCGGCCGACGACCGCGGCGATGTCCTCGGCGGGGATGCCGGTCAGGTTGCCCGCGGTGGTGATCGGGATGGCCATCGCGCCGAAGGCGACCGGGGCGGTGTTGGCGACCAGGACGGTCACCGCGGCCTTCAGCGGCGGCAGACCCAGTGCCATCAGCATGGCCGCGGTGATGGCGACCGGGGCGCCGAAGCCGGCCAGGGCCTCCAGCAGTCCGCCGAAGCAGAAGGCGATGAGCATGGCCTGGACCCGCAGGTCGCCGCGGCCGACCGCGCTGAAGGAACGCCGCAGGTCCTCGAACCGCTTGCTTACGACGGTGAGTTCGTAGAACCAGATCGCGGCTACGACGATCAGCATCACCGGGACGAGGCCGAAGGCCAGGCCCTGGGTGGCGGAGAGCATGGTGAGCCTCAGCGGCATGCCGTAGCCGACGACGGCGACCAGCACCGCCACCAGCAGGGCGCCGAGGGCGGACTGCAGGGCGGGCCGCTTGGCCACCATCAGCAGCACGAAGAAGGTCGCGAGGGGCACCAGGCCGAGCAGTGCGGTGGCGGTGAGGCTGTTCCCGACGGCGGCCACGTCGGGTGTGTAGGCCGCGAGGGCGGCCGTGGGTGCTGTGCCCACGAAAGGCTCCTGGGGTTCTGGAGCGCCGCCGGTGCGGTCGGGGCGTCCCGTCCCGGGCAACGTCGGCGGCGTCTGGCTGACGAACGCCCTTAGTACGGCAGCAGAGATGTCGTATGTCAATAAGGTCAGACCATTGCGTTACTAACTCTTGCCTTTTGGCATGAGGCTTGTATGGTCTGACCATTAATCCAACTACTGTGGAGGTCCCTCCATGCGCGTCGGACTCTTCGCCACCTGCCTGGGAGACACACTCTTCCCGGAGGCGGTGAAAGCCACCGCTGTCCTCCTCGCACGCCTGGGGCACGAGGTGGTGTTCCCGCCGGGGCAGACCTGCTGCGGCCAGATGCACGTCAACACCGGCTACCAGCGTGAGCCGGTCGCCCTGGTGCGCAACTTCGCGGAGCAGTTCGGCGACCCGTCCCTCGACGCGGTCGTGATGCCCTCGGGCTCCTGCGCGGGATCGGTGCGGCACCAGCACCGGCTCGTCGCCGAGCGGTACGGGGACAAGGCACTGCGGGCGGGCGTCGAGGGCGTGCGGACCAAGACCTACGAACTCTCGGAGTTCCTCGTCGACGTGCTGGACGTCACCGACGTCGGCGCGCACTTCCCGCATCGCGTCACCTACCACCCCACCTGCCACTCGCTGCGCATGCTGCGCGTCGCCGACAAGCCGCTGCGGCTGCTGCGCGCCGTGGGCGGCATCGATCTCGTGGAACTGCCGGAGGCCGACGCCTGCTGCGGCTTCGGCGGCACCTTCGCGATGAAGAACGCCGGGACCTCCTCCGCGATGCTCCAGGACAAAATGCGCAATGTCACCTCCACCGGAGCCGAGGTGTGCACCGCGGGAGACTCCTCGTGCCTGATGCACATCGGCGGCGGTCTGTCCCGTATCAAGGCCGGAACCCGCACCCTGCACCTCGCGCAGATCCTCGCCTCGACCCGCACCTCGCCGTACGTCCTCACGGAGACCGCCCGATGAGCACCACCAGCAGCACCTTCCTCGGCATGCCCGCGCCGCCGCCGCGCTCCCCCTACGGCACCGGCAACCTGCGCGGCGAACGCACCTTCCCCGAGGCCGCCCGCCGGGAGCTGGGCAACGAGCAGCTGCGCCGCAACCTCGGCCGGGCCACCCGCACCATTCGCGCCAAGCGGCTGAACGTCACCGGCGAGCTGCCGGACTGGGAGCCGCTGCGGGACGCCGGCTCGGCGATCAAGACCGACACCATGAACCGGCTGCCGGAACTGCTGGAACAGCTGGAGCGGAAGGTGACCGAGCACGGCGGCACCGTCCACTGGGCGCGGGACGGCGTGGAGGCCAACGAGATCGTCACCCGGCTGGTCAGGGCGACCGGCAGCGATCAGGTCATCAAGGTCAAGTCGATGGCCACCCAGGAGATCGGACTCAACGAGCACCTGGAGGGCGAGGGCATCACCGCCTGGGAGACCGACCTCGCCGAGCTGATCGTGCAGCTGGCCGACGACAAGCCCTCGCACATCCTCGTCCCCGCCATCCACCGCAACCGCGACGAGATCCGGGAGATCTTCCTCAGGGAGATCCCCGGAGTCGACCCGGACCTGGACGCCGTGCCCGCCCACCTGGCCGCCGCGGCCCGCGCCTATCTGCGCGAGAAGTTCATGACCGTCCCCGTGGCCGTCTCCGGCGCCAACTTCGGCATCGCGGAGACCGGCACGCTGTCGGTCGTGGAGTCCGAGGGCAACGGCCGGATGTGCCTGACCATGCCGCGGACGCTGATCACCGTCATGGGCATCGAGAAGGTGCTGCCCCGCTACCGGGACCTGGAGGTCTTCCTCCAACTGCTGCCGCGGTCCTCCACCGGCGAGCGGATGAACCCGTACACCTCCTTGTGGACGGGCGTCACACCCGGCGACGGACCGCAGGAGTTCCACCTGGTCCTGCTGGACAACGGGCGCACGGCCGCCCTCGCGGACCGGATCGGGCGCGAGGCGCTCAACTGCATCCGCTGCTCGGCCTGCCTCAATGTCTGCCCGGTGTACGAGCGGACCGGCGGGCACGCCTACGGATCGACCTACCCGGGTCCCATCGGCGCGGTCCTCACCCCGCAGCTCGCCGGGATGGACGCCGCCGCGAAGGACCCCAACAGTTCACTGCCCTACGCCTCCAGCCTGTGCGGGGCGTGCTTCGACGCCTGCCCGGTGAAGATCGACATCCCCTCGCTGCTGGTGGAACTGCGCCACCAGCACACCGAGCACGCGGGTATGAACGCCGAGAAACTGGCGATGAAGGCCGCCGCGGCGGTCATGAAACGCCCGGGACTCTTCACCGCCGCACAGCGGGCCGGCGGAGCGAGCCGGCTCCTGGCGGGCCGTGACGGGAAGATCTCGCGCCTGCCGCGCCCGCTGAACGGCTGGAGCGACAGCCGCGACACACCCGCGCTGCCCAAGCAGACCTTCCGCGCCTGGTTCGCCTCCGAGGAGGGAGCCGCGGCCCTGCGGGACGCCGCCTCCGAGGGCGTGGCCGAACGCGCGGGCCACGACGACGCCGACCACGACCACCCCGAGGAGCAGCGGTGACCGCGACCGCACGAGAGACGGTGCTCGGACGCGTACGGAACGCCCTGGCGCTCTCCGCGGCACCCCCGGTGGAGATCCCCCGCGCCTACCGCACGGGGCGGACCCTGCCCGACACCGCACGGCTGGAACTGTTCACCGACCGGCTCGTCGACTACAAGGCACGGGTCCACACCTGCGCCGGCGAGGACACCGCCGAGGTCGTCGCGCGGGCACTGCGCGAGCACGGGGCGCGGAAGGTGGGCGTGCCCCGGGGACTCGACCCGGCGTGGACGTCGGCGTACGAGGGCGAGGTTCGGGTGGACTCCGCGGAGGTGCCGGCGCCGGATCTGGGCGAGCTGGACGGGGTGGTCACCGCCTCGGCGGTGAGCTGCGCGGAGACCGGCACGATCTTCCTCGACGGCTCCGCCGACCAGGGCCGGCGGGCACTGTCCCTCGTGCCGGACCTGCACGTGTGCGTGGTGGACCTCTCCACCGTCGAGGTGGGGGTGCCCGAGGCGGTGGCCCGGCTGGTGCCCGAGCGGCCCACCACCCTGATCAGCGGACCGTCCGCCACGTCGGACATCGAGCTGGAGCGGGTGGAGGGCGTCCACGGCCCCCGCACCCTCGTGGTGGTCATCCGC
>NZ_JAAAXQ010000277.1 GCF_009916105.1 Streptomyces sp. GC420
GCCCACTCACCCACCCCGTTGCCGCAGGCACTGGGCCGGGGCGGAACCGCCCACCGGAGCCCGCGTGCGGCGCGCACCCAAGCCGTTGCCGCAGGCACTGGGCCGGGGCCCGGCGACCCACCGGAGCCGGGGTGGTGCCCCCGTCCGGCCCGGCGGCCGGAAACGAAACCAGCCACCCGCCGGAGGATCCCCGGGACCCGTCCACCCCCGGGGCCGCCCGGCAAGAGCCTTTCCGCGGGGACGGGGCGGCAGTCAAGAGGTGGAGCGCAGCGGAAATCGCAGAACGCGACACGACGAGGAACGAGGAGTGCCCTTGACCGGCGGCACGGGACCGCACCCAATCCCGGCCCACGGGCGGCCCCGTACGGCAACCGCACCCGACCCGGGTCGGCGGAATCCGCCCCGCCCCGACGCGGAAGGACCGGGGCCCCGTCACCTTTCGGTGGCGGGGCCCCGGTCGGAGGGGACGGTGCGGGTGTCACCGGAGCCAGGAGAACCGGTTGACGATCGGGAGGCGGGCCCAGATGCGGCCGAGGCCCCAGGTGTTGCCGGCGGCGGTGACCGCGAGGGCGATCAGGACGACGGCGTAGATGAGGTGGTAGTCGACGAACGGGTTGGTCGACATGCTCGCCGATCCGTCCGAGAGGTGCTTGGCCGGCGGCCATTCCGCGACCCACATCAGGGCCATCATCAGGGTGCCGGCGGCCGCGGCGAGCCGGAGGGCGACGCCGCTGACGAGGGCGAGTCCGATGCCGAGGAGGCCGAGCATGAACAGCCAGTTCGCCCAGCCGGCGCCCGCCCACTCGTGGAAGGTCGATTCCATCGGGCCGACCGAGACGCCGCTCAGGAAGCCCATGGTGGGCGAACCGCCGTCGATCCAGCCCTTGCCGGACGGGGTGGCGTAGCCGAGGCCGAAGGTCTTGTCGAGGAACGCCCACAGGAAGACGAACCCGGTCAGGACCCGGACCGAGGCGAGGACGTACGCGGCGGTCGAGGTGGTCGCGACCGCGGTCTCGCCGGTCGCGGCCGCGCCGGCCGGCCTGCGCAGCGACGGGAAGTGGAAGCCGGTGTGACGGTGGGTGTGGTGCACGGCCATGATGTTCATCCCTCCAAGGGAAGCTGCGCTCGTCGCGCTCTGTCGTCCTGGTCTCTCTCTTCGTTGCGCCTTCAATGTCCCGCGTCCGCCGCCGCTGCCGCAGGGGTCGTGGGGCCTGTGTCGTGGGGCCGAAGGGCCCTGCCGCGCGGGCCCGTTCAGCTGCGCGCGGTCAGCTTCCCCAGGTCCATTCAGCCACTTCGGGCAGGTCGGTGCCGTGTTCACGGATCCAGTCGTGGTGGCGCAGCCGGGTGTCCTCCATCAGCTGCCTCACCGGAGCGGCCCGTACGGCGAGACCCGGTACCCGGTCGATGACGTCCATGACGAGGCGGTAGCGGTCCAGGTCGTTGCGGACGACCATGTCGAACGGCGTGGTGGTGGTGCCGATCTCCTTGTAGCCGCGCACGTGCAGGTTGGCGTGGCCCGTGCGTCGGTAGGCGAGGCGGTGGATGAGCCACGGGTAGCCGTGGTACGCGAAGATGACCTGCTTGTCGCGGGTGAACAGCGCGTCGAACTCCGGGCCCGGCATGCCGTGCGGATGCTCCTCGGCGGGCAGCAGCCGCGCCAGGTCGACGACGTTGACCACGCGGACGGACAGGTCCGGCAGATGTGTGCGGAGCAACTGGGCGGCGGCCAGCACCTCCTGGGTGGGTACGTCGCCCGCGGCGGCCAGCACCACGTCCGGTTCGCGTGCGGCGGTCTCGGTGCCGGCCCACTCCCAGATCCCGGCCCCGCGGGCGCAGTGGGCGCGTGCCTGGTCCATGCTCAGCCAGTCGAAGCAGGGCTGTTTGCCGGCGACGACCACGTTGACGTAGTCGCGGCTGCGCAGCACGTGGTCGGCCACGGACAGAAGGGTGTTGGCGTCCGGCGGGAGGTAGACCCGTACGACCTCGGGGCTCTTGTTGAGCACGTGGTCGATGAAGCCGGGGTCCTGGTGGGAGAAGCCGTTGTGGTCCTGCCGCCAGACGTGCGACGTCAGCAGGTAGTTGAGGGAGGCGATGGGGGCCCGCCAGGACAGCCGCCGGGTCACGCGCAGCCACTTGATGTGCTGGTTGACCATCGAGTCGACGATGTGGACGAAGGCCTCGTAGCAGGAGAACAGTCCGTGCCTGCCGGTGAGGAGGTATCCCTCCAGCCAGCCCTGGCAGGTGTGTTCGGAGAGGATCTCCATGACGCGGCCGTGCCGGTCGAGGTGCTCGTCCACGTCGAGGGTCTGGGCCTGCCAGGCCTTGCCGGTGGCGGCGTAGACGGCCTGGAGCCGGTTGGAGGCGGTCTCGTCGGGGCCCACGAGACGGAAGTCGCGGCGCTCGCCGGTGGCCTCCATGACGGCTTCGAGGAGGTCGCCGAGGATCCGCGTGGGTTCGTGGAGCGTGGCTCCGGGCTTGTCGACGGGGACGGCGTACCGCTCCAGCGGGGGCAGGGGCAGCTCGCGCAGCAGCAGCCCGCCGTTGGCGTGCGGGTTGGCGCCGAGGCGCAGCCGTCCCGCGGGGACGCAGGCGAGGACGTGGTCGCGGGGGCGGCCCCGCTCGTCGAAGAGTTCCTCGGGCCGGTACGAGCGCATCCACGCCTCCAGTTGGCGCAGGTGCTCGGGGTTGTCCCGGACGGCGGCCAGCGGGACCTGGTGGGCCCGCCAGGTGCCTTCCACGGGCAGTCCGTCGACCTCGGCGGGCCCGGTCCAGCCCTTCGGGGTGCGCAGGACGATCATCGGCCAGCGCGGGCGCTCGGTGCCGCCCTGCTCGCGGGCGGTGCGCTGGATCAGGTCGATGTGTCCGAGCGCGGTGTCCATGGCGCGGGCCAGGGCCCGGTGCACCTGGGCCGGGTCGTCGCCGGTGACGTGGATGGGTGTGTGGCCGTAGCCGCGTAGCAGTTCGTCGAGTTCCTCCTCGGGCAGCCTTGCCAGCACGGCGGGATTGGCGATCTTGTAGCCGTTGAGGTGCAGGATCGGCAGTACGGCCCCGTCGTGGACGGGGTCGAGGAACTTGTTGGAGTGCCAGGAGGCGGCGAGCGGGCCGGTCTCGGCCTCGCCGTCGCCGATCACGCAGGCGACCAGCAGGCCGGGGTTGTCGAGTGCGGCGCCGTAGGCGTGGGAGAGGCTGTAGCCGAGCTCGCCGCCCTCGTGGATGGAGCCGGGGGTCTCGGGGGCGACGTGGCTGGGCACGCCGCCGGGGAAGGAGAACCGCCGGAACAGCCGTGCCATGCCCGCCTCGTCACGGCCGACGTCCGGGTAGGTCTCGCTGTAGCTGCCCTCCAGCCAGGAGTTGGCGAGGACGGCCGGCCCGCCGTGCCCGGGGCCCCAGATGCACACGGCGTCCTGCCCCCGGGCTTTGACGACACGGTTGAGGTGGGTGTGGACGAGGTTCAGGCCGGGGGAGGTGCCCCAGTGGCCGAGCAGCCGCGGTTTGACGTGCTCGGGGCGCAGCGGCTCGGTCAGCAGCGGGTTGGACATCAGGTAGATCTGGCCGACGGCGAGGTAGTTCGCGGCGCGCCAGTGGGCGTCAAGGGTGCTGAGTTCCTCTGCCGAGAGCTCGGTGTGCGTCGTCTGCGGGACGTCGGGCATGGCGGGTTCTTCCTCCGTGTCACGGTCACGTGCGGTCGGTTTCGCGTACCGGTCCGCGCCCATCCCTACCCCTTCCGCGGTCCGCCGCCCCGGGGGCGCGCGGACGGGCCGCCCGGCCGCGCGCGGCACGGTGTCCGGGTGTTCGCGCACGCCCGCGCCAAACCCACGCGTCACGCCCCGGCGGACCGGCGGGCGACCGCCGCACCCCCTCACCCGCACGCGCCGCACCCCCTCACCCGCACGCGCCGCGCCCCCTCACCCGCACGGGCCGCCCGGCGGCGCGGCCGGGAGCGCGGCAGCACGGGCGGCAGAGGGCGGGCGGGGTCAGACGGCGCGGAGGCCGTGTTCGCGGAACTGCTCGCGGACGCGTTCGGTCAGTTCCGGGTCGGGCACCGGGTTGTCGCTCAGCGGGAAGGGGATGCCGAGGGCCTCGTACTTGTGCGCGCCGAGCTTGTGGAAGGGCAGGACGTCCACCCTGTCGACGTTGCTGAGCCCGGCGAGGAAGGCGCCGAGGCCGTCGACGGCCTCGGGGTCGTCGGTCCAGCCGGGGACCAGGACGTAACGGATGTACACGGGGATGCCCAGCCGGTCCAGCCGGTTCGCGAAGGACAGTGTGGGCCCCAGGTCGCCGCCGGTGAGCCGGCGGTAGGTGCGGATGTCGAAGGACTTGATGTCGAGGAGCACCAGGTCGGTGTCGGCGAGGAGTTCGTCGGTGGCCCGGGCGCCGAGGAAGCCGGAGGTGTCCAGGGCGGTGTGCAGGCCCGCCTCCTTGCACCGGCGCAGCACCGCGCCGGTGAAGGCGGGCTGGAGCAGCGGCTCGCCCCCGGTGATCGTCACTCCTCCCCCGGCCCTGCTGATGAACGGCCGGAACTTCTCGATCTGCTCCATCACCTCGTCGACGGTGGCCTCCCGCCCGTCCCGCATGTGCCAGGTGTCGGGGTTGGCGCAGTACAGGCAGCGCAGCGGGCAGCCGCTGACGAAGAGGACGAAGCGGGTCCCGGGACCGTCCACGCCGGTGGACAGGTCCCAGGAGTGGACGCGGCCGGTACGGGTCCCGGTGCGCGTGCGCGTCTCCGGGTCGTGCCCGGCGAGCGCCTGCTGCTCGGGGGTGCACGGGGCCGTCGTGGCCGGCGGCCACTCCCCGGCACGAGCGGGGTCCGCGGGGGCCGTGCGGCCCGGGACTCGTACGGTCGTCGTCACGTCGCTCACACCCTTCACAGTGCCCCGTGGAACGTGCGGCTGATCACGTCGAGCTGCTGTTCACGGGTCAGCCGGACGAAGTTCACGGCGTACCCGGAGACCCTGATCGTCAGGTCGGGGTACTTCTCCGGGTGCTCCATGGCGTCCTCCAGCGTCGCCCTGTCCAGCACGTTGACGTTCATGTGGAAACCGCCGGAGGCGGTGTACGCGTCGAGGATGCCGACCAGGTTGTCCGCCCGCTCGGCCGGGTCATGGCCGAGCCCCTCCGGTGTGATCGTCGTGGTGAGCGAGATGCCGTCGCGGGCCTGCTCGTACGGGAGCTTGGCGACCGAGAGCGCCGAGGCCGCCACGCCGTGCCGGTCGCGCCCGTTCATCGGGTTGGCGCCCGGGGCGAAGGGCTGTCCCGCGCGGCGCCCGTCGGGGGTGTTCCCGGTGTGCTTGCCGTAGACCACGTTGGAGGTGATCGTCAGCACCGACTGGGTGTGCTCGGCGTCGCGGTACGTCGGGTGCTTGCGCACCTTCTCCATGAACGAGGTCACCAGGCCGGCCGCGATGGTGTCGGCGCGGTCGTCGTTGTTGCCGTACGCCGGGTAGTCGCCCTCGATCTCGTAGTCCACGGCGAGCCCGGTGGCGTCCCTGACGGCCTTCACCCGGGCGTGCTTCACGGCGGACAGGCTGTCGGCGGCGACCGAGAGTCCCGCGATGCCGCAGGCCATGAACCGGTGCACGGGGTGGTCGTGCAGCGCCATCTCCAGGCGCTCGTACGCGTACTTGTCGTGCATGTAGTGGATGACGTTGAGCGTGTTGACGTACGTCGCGGCGAGCCAGTCCAGCATCCGGTCGTACGCCGCCGACAGCTCCTCGTAGTCCAGGTACTCGCCGGTGAGCGGGGGCGCCGCGGGGGCGATCTGCTCGCCGGTCATCTCGTCCCGGCCGCCGTTGATCGCGTACAGCAGGGCCTTGGCCATGTTGACGCGGGCTCCGAAGAACTGCATCTGCCGGCCGACGGCCATCGCCGACACGCAGCAGGCGATCGCCGTGTCGTCACCGGTGCACGGCCGCATCAGCTCGTCGGACTCGTACTGCACGGCGCTGGTGTCGATGGACACCTGGGCGCAGTACTGCTTGAAGCCGGCGGGCAGGTCGGGCGACCACATCACCGTGAGGTTGGGCTCGGGCGCGGGGCCGAGGTTGTAGAGCGTCTGGAGGAAGCGGAACGAGGTGCGGGTGACCAGCGGCCGCCCGTCCTCGCCGATGCCGCCGATCGACTCGGTGACCCAGGTCGGGTCGCCGGAGAACAGCGTGTCGTACTCGGGGGTGCGCAGGAACCGCACGATCCGCAGCTTGATCACGAAGTCGTCGATCAGTTCCTGGGCGCGGCTCTCGTCGATGACGCCCGCCTCGAGGTCCCGCTGGAGGTAGATGTCGAGGAAGGTGGAGGTGCGGCCCAGCGACATCGCGGCGCCGTTCTGCTCCTTCACCGCCGCGAGGTAGGCGAGGTACAGCCACTGCACGGCCTCGTGGGCGGTGGCGGCGGGGCGGGAGACGTCGCAGCCGTAGGAGGCCGCCATCCGGGTGAGTTCGCCCAGCGCCCTGGTCTGCTCGGCCAGCTCCTCGCGGTCCCGGATCACGTCCGGGGTGGAGGGCGCGGCGTCGAGGAGGGCGCGTTCCTCCAGCTTGGCGGCGATCAGGCGCTCGGTGCCGTAGAGCGCCACCCGGCGGTAGTCGCCGATGATCCGGCCGCGGCCGTACGAGTCCGGCAGGCCGGTGATGACGCCGGCCTTGCGGGCGGCGCGCATCTCGGGCGTGTAGGCGTCGAAGACACCGTCGTTGTGGGTCTTGCGGTAGGTGCCGAAGACCTTGGTGACGAAGGGGTCCGGTTCGTAGCCGTACGCCCTCAGTCCGTTCTCCACCATCCGCAGGCCGCCGTTCGGCATGATCGCCCGCTTCAGCGGGGCGTCGGTCTGCAGGCCGACGATCAGCTCGCGGTCGCGGTCGATCCAGCCGGGCGCGTGGGAGGTGATCGTCGAGGGGGTCGCGGTGTCGACATCCAGGATTCCGCGGGCCCGCTCCTCCGGGAAGAGGGAGCTGACCTTCTCCCACACGGCGCGGGTGCGGCCCGTGGGTCCCGTCAGGAAGGCGGAGTCGCCCTCGTACGGGGTGTAGTTGGCCTGGATGAAGTCGCGCACGTCGACGCGGTCGCGCCAGCGCTCACCGGTGAAGCCGTGCCACGCGTTCGTCGCGGTCACGGGTGTTGCCGCGCCTGTCGGGGCCGCCGCCGTCATCACTGCCTCCGGTCTCGGTCATAGCGCCGTCCGGCGATCGGCCGGACGTCTCACTCTCGATGGTCGCCGCTGCGGCGGACCCCGGCCAGGGCCGACGGGAGCCGGCGGCGATGCCGTACGGCCCCGTCCCCGTACCGCCCCCGGGGCCGATGCGCCCGAGCATGCGGGGCCGTTCGGCCCCTCTTCGCCCATGCGCCCCGATCCGCGGCGACACGCGGGATTCCGCCTGCTAGACAGAGATCGTCGCCGGGCGGGAAGGCGGCCACGCCGCCCGCACCGGCCCGGCACCCGAAGGAGGAATGCACGATGACCGGCAGGAAGAACGAGCCCCTGGCCACCGCCACCGCGGTGCGGCTGCGCATCGACGGGGAGGTGGACGAGCAAACGGTGGCCTACGCCCGGCGGAAGGTCGACGCGGTCGTGACCAGGCCGGGGCTGCCCGCCGTCACCGGTGAGGTGCGGCTCGCGAAGGCGGCCGCGCACCATGTGGCGCAGCCCTGGACGGCCGCGGCCGAGCTGAGCGCCGGCGGTCGCACCGTCGTCGTGAACGCCCAGGCGGCCACCGGGAGCGAGGTCGTCGACGAGCTCCAGGACCGCATGCGCCGGCAGTTGGAGAAGGCCGCCCACGCCCACCCGGACCGCCGCAACGCGCCCGCCCCGCCCTGGCGCGGCGGCACGGCGACGGACACCCCGGTGGCGTGACCACCCGGCGGTGAGCACGGCGAAGGCCCGGTCGGCGCGAAGCCGGCCGGGCCTTCGCCGTGTCGTTCGCCGCGTGCGGCGCGCGCAGGGTGAAGAAGCCCTCCGGCGCACGGGGCCGTTCCGCCAGGACCCGCGCACGAGCCGGACAGGGTCATGCGGGCTGCCGGGGCACGGCCGCGGAGGCCGCCGCCTGCCGCGGGTCGAGCTTCTCCAGGACGCGGCCGCGGAGAAGCTCGTACTCGTCACGGAGCCTGCACCACTCGGTCGCGGGCGGGCGGGGGACGACGACGCCCCCGGTGACGATCTCCTCCGGCCCGAACTGCTCGCGGGTGAGGTCGATCTCGATGCCCATGCCCAGGCGGTTCCACCAGTGGTAGTCCACACGCTGCCCGCCGACGTGGACCTCCCCCCGGATCAGCTCGCCTCCCAGCAGGTCGTTCAGCACCATGGCGGTCACCCCGCACTGGTCCCGGGCCGGGTTGTCCGGGGTCCAGCGCGACCGGAACTCGGGCGTGCACGTCTCGGCACTCCAGCTGCTGCGAACGGCTCGTTCGATGTCGGTGAGAAGTAACGTCGTCATGCCGGTGATCCTGCCAGTGGGCGCTGACAGCGGCCGGACGCGGCAGCGCGGGCGGACACGGCACGCGGCTCCCGGCTCCCGGCCCCAGAACACGCGCCGCCTGTCACACTGGCCCCGCGGGCGCCGCGGTGGGCGGCGCACAGGGGAGGGAACCGATCGCGGGATGTCCCGATGGGTAGTGCTGGCCATACCGGTCGACGGCGCCGCGGACGCCGCCCGTGACGTGCGCACGGTCGTGGAACTGGAGGGCGGCCCGGAAGAGGCGGAAGCGGCCCTCGTGCAGGCGGTGGACACTTACGCGCACAGCATCTGGAAGGTGCGCCGCCGGGAGATCTTCAAATGCTCCGACCGGTCCTACTTCCTTCGCCTCCGGGGGCGTATGGCGACGTACGGCTTCCTCGTCCAGCTCGCCGAACTGGTGCACGACTCCGACGCGTCGCCCGACTCCCGGCCCCTCTCCTGAGCCCCGGCGCGGTCCGGCCGGGCCGGGGACGGGGAACTCAGGCCGGGGTCAGCGGGGCCGGCTCCGTGTGCCGCTCGCGCCGTGCCAGGTCGCGCAGCGGTCCCGGCACGGCCATCAGCTCGGCCCAGGTGCCCCGCTGGACGGCCCGTCCGTGGTCCAGGACCAGGATCTCGTCGACGTCCTCCAGACCGGCCAGGCGGTGGGTGATCAGCACGGTGGCCCGGCCGCGGGTGGCCGTGAGGAGGTCGGCCGTCAGCGCGTCGGCGGTGGGCAGGTCGAGGTGTTCCGCCGGTTCGTCGAGGACGAGGACGGGGAAGCCCGCGAGCAGCGCGCGGGCGAGGGCGAGGCGCCGGCGCTGGCCGCCGGAGAGACGGGCGCCGTGTTCGCCGACGGGGGTGTCGAGGCCGCCGGGCAGGGCGCGTACCCAGGTGTCGAGGCGGGCCGCGGCCAGGGCGGACCGCAGTTCGGTGTCGGTGGCTCCGGGCCGGGCCAGGCGCAGGTTCTCGCGCAGGGAGCTGTCGAAGAGGTGGGCGTCCTGCGCGCACAGGCCGACGACGCGCCGTACGTCGTCCCCGGCGACGGCGGTGGCGTCGGTGCCGGCGAGGGTGTACCGGCCCGCCGCCGGGTCGAGGAACCTCAGCAGCACGTGGGCCAGGGTGGTCTTGCCCGCGCCGCTGGGTCCGACGACGGCGATCCGCCGCCCCGGGGTGAGGTCGAGGTCGATGCCGTGGAGGGCGGGCGTCGTACGGCCCGGCCAGACGGCGGTGAGGCCGCGCAGCCGCAGGGGCAGGGCGGAGGGCGACGGGAGCGGCACCGGGTCGGCGGGTTCCCTCACCGGCTCCGGGGTGTCGAGGACGTCGACGACCCGTTCGGCGGCGCGCCGGCTGCGCTGGCGCACCTGTGCGGCGACGGGGAGTCCGGCGACGGCTTCGAAGGCGGCGAGCGGGGTGAGCACCAGGACGGCGAGCAGGACGCCGTCGAGCCGTCCGGCGGCCACGGCCTGGACGCCGACGGCCGCGCTCGCGGCGGTGGTGAGGCCGGCGACGAGCGCGACCAGTCCCGAGCCGAGCCCGGCGGTGACCGAGGAGCGGGCGGCGAGCGCGGTGAGGCGCGCGTCGGCGTCCCGTACGGCGGCCAGCCGGCGCGGCAGGGCCCCTGCAACGGTGAGTTCGGCGGTGCCGGTGAGGGTGTCGAGGACGGTGGTGGCGAGTTCGCCCCTGGCCGGTGCCTGCCGCCGTTCGGTCCTGCGGGACAGGGCGGCGCTCAGCAGCGGCACGCCGGCCCCGGCGAGCAGCAGTCCTGCGGCGAGGACCGCGCCGGCCGCGGGCAGCAGGGCGGCGAGCAGCACGGAGGCGGCGGTGCCGACGGTGGCAGCGGCGGCGGCCGGCAGCAGGAAACGCAGCAGGTGGTCCTGTACGGAGTCGACGTCCGCGACGAACCGGGAGAGCAGGTCGCCCTTGCGGTACAGGCGCAGCCCGCCGGGTGCCAGCCGTTCCAGGCGGGCGTAGACGGCGGTGCGCAGGGTACCGAGGCCGCGCAGGACGGCGTCGTGGGCGACGAGGCGCTCGGCGTAGCGCAGCACGCTGCGGCCGACGCCGAAGGCGCGTACGCAGGTGACGGCGACCATGAGGTGCAGCACGGGCGGCTGCTGCGAGGCGCGTGAGATGAGCCAGCCGGAGGTGCCCATCAGCGCGACGGCGCAGCCGAGGGCGAGCGAGCCGAGCAGCGCGGCCAGGGCGAGCCGGCCGCGGATCCGCCCCGTGGAGACCGCCATCCGGGTCAGCCTCCGCAGCGCGGGCCCGCCGGAGCGGCCGGAGCGGCGGGAGCTGCGGGAGCTGCGGGAGCTGTCCTCCTCGGGGGCCGGAGGGCCCGCGGCGCCGGGCGGGCCCTGTGGTGTGCTCGCGGCGGCCGGGCGGGGCGGCGTCAGGACGAAGTCCTCGGTCGGCGGGGCGAGTTCCACGCGGTGGTCGGCGAGGGCGAGGAGCGCGGGCCGGTGGGCGGTGAGGATCACGGTGCGTCCGGCGGCCAGTCGGCGTACGGAGTCGACGACGGCGGCCTCGCTCTCGCCGTCGAGGTTGGCGGTGGGTTCGTCGAGGAGGACGAGCGGGCGGTCGGCGAGGAAGGCGCGGGCGAGGGCGATGCGCTGGCGCTGGCCGGCGGACAGTCCGCTGCCGCCCTCGCCGATGCGGGTGTGTTCCGCGTCGGGCAGGGCGTCGGTGAACTCCAGGGCGAGGGCCTCGCGCAGGGCGCGGCGCACGTCGGCGTCGCCGGCGCCGGGGCGGGCGAGGCGGACGTTGTCGGCGATGGTTCCGGCGACGAGGTGGGGCCGCTGCGGCACCCAGGCGATGTGCCGGTGCCATGCGGCGGGGTCGAGGGCGGCGAGGTCGTGGCCGCCGACGGTGACGGTGCCGGCGGTGGGGGCGGTGAGGCCGAGCAGTACGGACAGCACGGTGGTCTTGCCCGCGCCGGAGGGGCCGGTGAGCGCAACCGTCTCACCGGGGT
>NZ_JAAAXQ010000278.1 GCF_009916105.1 Streptomyces sp. GC420
GGTGTGGGGCGGAGCGGCTGGTTAGCGGAGGCTCCGGACGGCCTGTTCGACGATGCGGGTGACGGCGCCGGGGCGGGAGACGGACACCGCGTGCGAGGCGTCGATCTCGGTGGTGTGGGCGTGTGCGCGGGCGGACATGAAGCGCTGGGCGGCCACGGGGATGTTCCGGTCCCCGGTGGTGACCAGTGACCAGGAGGGGATCGTCTTCCAGGCGGCCTGCGTGGACTTCTCATCGAGCGCGGCGGCGGCGACCGGACGCTGCCCGGCGGCCATGAGCCGCGCCTTGTCCGCCGGCACGTCCGCGGCGAACTGCTGGTGGAACTTGTCCGGCTTGATGTAGACGTCGACGCCCCGACTGCCGTCCGGCAGCGTGTAGTTCACCGGGTCGATCACCTGGCCGAGGGTGCTGCCGGGGAACTTGTTCGTCAGTCCGAGCGAGCTCTCGCCCGTGTCGGGCAGGAACGCCGCGATGTAGACCAGCGCCTTGACCTTGCCCTCCAGCCCCGCGGCGGCCTGGCTGATGACGGTGCCGCCGTAGGAGTGGCCGACCAGGACCACGGGCCCGTCGATGTGGTCGACGACGCTGCGCAGGTAGGCGGCGTCGCCCGCCGGGCCGCGCAGCGGGTTGGCGGCGGCCACCACCGGGTAGCCGGCGCGCTGCAGCCGTTCGACGACCCCGTCCCAGCTCGCGGCGTCGGCGAACGCTCCGTGCTCCAGCACGATCGTCGGCCGGGCCTGGGGGCGGGGCGTCGCGCCGGCCGTGCCGGGGAGGGTGACGGCCGCGACGGACACACCGACGGCCGCGGTGGCGGCGAGCAGGGCGAGCCTACGGGCGGAGCGGGTCGAGCGGGTGATGCGCATCGCAGATGTCCTTTGGTCGTTGGGTTGTCGGCCCTGATCGGGTTGGGCTGTCGGAGCGGGTGCCGCCCCGCCGAGAAATATAGCGCCCTATTAAGTTGTGCACAACTTAATCGCCCTCAATCCTCTCCGGCCGATCGGAGCCGCCCGGAGCGGGATCGGCGCCGGGGACGCCACACCCCCGTGAACCGCCTGCGGCGTACCGCCTCGTACCGGCAGGGCCGGACCGCCGGTCGGGGCCGGACCGGCAGCGCGGCTCACTGCGCCGCGAGGCGTGTGCCGCGGCGCCGGACGGCACGGATGTCCGGGGTGTCGTCGATGTCGGTGGTGGGGTCTCCGTCCACCAGCAGCAGGTCGGCTCGCAGTCCCTCGGCGATGCGTCCCCGGTCGTGCGGCGAGAAGCGGCGCGCCGGGTTCGCGGTTGCCGCGCGCAGGGCGTCGACCGGTGGCAGCCCCGCAGCCGCATGGTGTCCGGCTGCGTCCAGCAGGGGTACCTGCGGCGAGAGACGTCCCAACAGGACGGTCGGTGTGCCGTGTTGGAGCGGACCCCGGACGGCGAGGCACCACGAGGGCGCTTCGCCGCGGAAGTACGCCGAGGACGCCGCCGCCCTGAGAAAGCGGGAGCGGGCCTGAACCAGCGCCGCCGGAAACCGGCCCGGTCGCCGAACCGCTTTCCGGCGACCGTCGTACAGCCGGACGGGAGGCCCGGAGGCCGCCCGGCCGCAACCGGTACGCCCGGCGGGCCCTGATCAGGCCGCGAGTGTCGTGGGGGCTTCGCGGGCAGCCCGAGGCGGCCGCGGGTGGCCACGAGGACAACGAGCGCAGCCGCGGTGGAGCCGAGCAGGAAGGCGCGTGTCGTGTAGTCGCACCTGGGGCACCGAACACGGCATGACGACCCCCGACACCCGGCTCCGCGCCAACTCACAGGGTCGTGAGGAGGTCGTCGAGTGGGGCCGGTACCTGTTCGGGGTCGAGGGCCTCGACGAGGAGGCGGCCGTAGCGGATCTTGCGGCCCTTCTTCGTGCCGAGGAAGCGCCGCAACTGCTGCTGCCGGGGCCGACCGTGGTGTGCGGGCTGGTGCAGGAAGGTCTGCCAGGCACGTAGGTCACCCTCGGTCCGGACGATCTCCTCGGCCCTTGCCGTGCCCAGCGCGCGGATGAGTTCGTCCTCCAGGTCCGTCACGCACACGAAGAAGCCTCGGCGCGGCGCCCGTGCCCGTTTCAGGCCGCGGTCGTAGTAGCGCTGCTCGCCCTCGTCGCACAGTCCTGCCAGCCGCAGGCCAAGGCCGGGCGGCCCGAGGAGGCCGGCGTAGCGGCCGACGTTCATAGCCCCGCCCATCGGCACGACGCACACCCCCTCGGCGGCCAGGTCACGGCCGTGCCGGGCGGCCAGCGCCTCAACGGCCGCGAGGTCACTCGGCCCTTCCAGCAGCACCGCCGTCCGCAGACCCAGTCGGACAGCCAGATCCCTCGCCGGCCCGCCGGGACCGCCGGCCGCCCGGCCACTGACCGCGTCCCGGAACGCCCGCATCTCCGCCATGGAGCGAGTCTGTACCTCCACCGGCGGCACGGCACGGGATTATTGGACGGCCCCGCTCGACTCTGTGACCGGCGATGGCCGGGTGCGGGGTGAGGCCGGGGAGCGTGCTGGGCGTGCGGGCCACAGCGCGTGGTCGCCGAGGAGGCGGACGATGGCGGGGACCAGGAGAGGCCGGATGAGGAAGGTGTCCAGCAGGACACCGAAGGCCATGGCGAAGCCGAACTGGAACAGTTCGCGGATCGGTTGGGTCATCAGGACGGCGAAGGTCGCCGCGAGGATGAGACCTGCGGAGGAGACGACGCCGCCGGTGCGAGTGAGCGCGGCGCTGATGGCCCTGGCCGGAGGCGCGGTGCGCAGCTCCTGCTTGAACCGGCTCATGATGAAGATGTTGTAGTCGACGCCGAGCGCGACGAGGAAGACGAAGATGTATGCGGTGACGCGGTTGCCGATGCCTTCGTCGCCGAGGACGGTCAGGGTGAAGAAGGCGGTGGCGCCCAGGGTGGCCAGGAACGACAGGACGAGGGTTGCTGCGAGGTAGAGGGGTGCGAGGAGCGAGCGCAACAGGAGGACCAGGACCGCTGTGACGATGGCCAGGACCAGGAGCGCGATGTAGGTCGTGTCGCGGTCGAGGGCGGAGCGGATGTCGGCGTTCTGCGCCGTCTCTCCTGCGATGAGTACCGTGGCGTTCTCCGCACCGGCGGCTTCGGCCGCGGCCCGCGCGGTTTCCTTGAGCGGACCGATCGCGTCGAGCGCCTCGGAGCTGTAGGGGTCGAGGCCGAGGACGACGTCGTAGAAGACTGTCCTGCCGTCCTCACCGAAGCGGGGGTGCTGTCCGATCCGGGTGACGTCGTCGGCGCCGGCAAGCGCGGCGGCGATGCCGGCGGGTGCGGGGCCGGACCGCAGGTCGTCCTGGGAACGGACGACGACGGTACTGGGTGCGATCTCACCGGGGCCGAACTCCTCCTGGATGAGCCGCTGTCCGCGTTCCGACTCGGTGGCGGTGCGGAAGCCGCTGAGCGGGTTGAAGCTCTCCTGATAGCCGAGCAGCCCGGCGCTCATCACCACGAGCAGCGCGACCACGGCCGTGACCACCCGAACCGGGGTGCGGGCGACGAGAGCGGCGATGCGGTGCCAGACGCCCGCGCCGCGGCTGCGTTCGGCAGCCTTGTCCACGCCCCCCGGCCAGAAGACGCTCCCGCCCAGCAGTAGGACCAGGGCGGGGATGAAGGTGAACGCCACCAGCGCCATGACGGCGACGCCGAGAGCGAGGTACGGTCCGAAACCGTGCAGCGCAGGAGAGACGGCCACGAGCAGGGCGAACATGGCGAGCACGATGGTGGAGGCGCTGGCGAGCACGGATTCGGCTGTCCGGCGCACCGCGGTCTGCATCGCGCGGGGTCGGTCCGGCTCGTCGAGGAGGGCCTCGCGGTAGCGGGCGGTGATGATGAGCGCGTAGTCCGTGCCCACTCCGAACAGCAGCACGGTCATGATCGAGGCGGTCTGGGAGCTGACCGTGATGATTCCGGCGTCCGCGAGGAGCGCGCCGGTCGTCTCCGACACGCGCATCGCCACGCCGACGGCGACGAGTGGCGCGAGCGCCATCAGGGGCGAGCGGTAGATGACCAGGAGAATGACGAGGACGAGCAGAATGGTGGCCAGGAGCATGACCTTGTCACCGCCGCTGAAGACCTTCACGGTGTCGGTGGCGATCCCGGCGGGGCCGGTCACGGCGACGTCGGTGGGCCCCGCGCGGTCGGATGCGAGGGCACGCACCTGGTCGACGGCGTTCCGGAAGGACTCGTCCGAGGGGCTTCCGGTCATGGGCACGATGACCAGCTGGGCGCCGCGGTCCTGCGAGACCAGCTCGGCCGCGGCGTCGGGAGCCGTCACCGTGGAGATCACGCTCGCGACATGGCGGGGCCGCTCGGCGTCCGACAGGGCTGAGGTGATGCGCGCGACGGCTTCGTCGGCGTTCGCCGCGGCGTCGGCGCCCTCGCCGCGCACCACGATGATCGCGGGCGTCGCCTCCTGGCCCGGCAGCTGCGCGCGGACAAGATCGCGGGCCTTCATGGAATCCGAGGCGGCGGGCGGCAGATTGGCGGAGGCGTTGTCCTCGACGGATTCCAGAGCAGGGGCGCCCCCGGCGAGGAGGCCCGCGATCAGTACCCAGAACGACACCACCACAGCGGCGCGTTTTCTCGATCCCAGGAGATGTCGGAGCATGCGGGAGTACGTCGGTTGCATCGGGCGGCCTTCGGCGGGAAGCACGGACAGAAGTTAGCGACATGGGTGTCTCTAAGTTGGCGTCAAGCTAACACAGTGCCCCTCTGCGCCCCGGACACGGGGGTAGATTGGCGTGAGACGGCGCAGTGCCGATGCGGAGCGGAGAGAATGCCCAAGATCGAAGCCGGCAGTGTCCGTGAACACCGGGCTCAGCGGCTCGCTCAGCTGGTTGACGCGGCCGAAGCAATCCTGAACGAGGGCGGTGTGGAGACACTCACCGCCGGCGCGGTCGCCGCGCGGGCCGGCATCGCGCGCAACAGCATCTACCGCTACTTCGACTCGATCGAAGACCTGCTGGAGCTCGTCGTGACGCGGGAGTTCCCCACCTGGATCGACGCCGTGGAGCGGGCGATCGCCGCCGGGACCACACCCGAGGAGCGAGCAGCCGCCTACGTCAGGGCCAACCTCGAACAGGCCGCGCGCGGCACCCACGGTTGGCGGGCCTCGCTGTCGCGCGGCTCGCTCTCCCCGTCGGCGCGAGAGCGCGTGAAGAGTCTGCACACCTCACTGCACAAGGCACTCGCCCAGGTTGTCGACGAGCTGGAGCATCCGCAGCCGGAGCTGACTGTCGCCGTGCTCCAGGCCGTAGTCGATGCGTGCATCCGCAGAATCGACCAGGGCGACGAACTGACGACGGTGTCCGACTTCGCAGTGGGAGCCACACGTCGGCTGCTCGCGGACAACCACCACTGACCCGGCCGCGTCCCCGACCGGGCAGGTGTGATGCCTGACCGTCGTGACGAACGCGGTGATCTGCCGGCACACGCTCACGGGCCGGCTCCTCGGGCGGGGCGTCCTTGAGGAGGTAGCCGGTGGTGCCGGCTCCGATCGCGGGGCGGTGCCCCGAGCGCGGCTTCGTCACCACGCCAGGTATCCCGTCCCTGGCGCTCGGGCGCGACCGGGGGCGTGGTCGGCCCCGTGCTCAGGGTCGTGGCCGGCCCGGCCGTGGCGGCAGCGAATCAACTGCCTGTGGTCCCGGCGTGCGTATGCCCAGACCGCACCGCAAGCTGGTGGTGCAGACCGTAGTTGCCGGGAAGGATGCCATGGAGGCGGTGGCCGCCGATGCGATCGCGGGCCGATGAACGCGAACCGCCGGATCCTGCCGCGACCGGGAGCGCGCCCCGAGTGGCGGCTGCACCCCGGCGGCCGTTTCTGATCGTGAATCCCCGTTCCGGGGGAGGGAGGGCGAGCCGGTTCCGGATCGCGGAAAGGGCCCGTGCGCTGGGGGCTCAGGTTCTGTTGCTCGATCCTTCCCGGCCCCAGGATCTGGCAGCTGTCGCGCGGCGCGCGGTGGATGACGGTGCGGATCTGCTGGGGGTGGCCGGCGGAGACGGCACGCAGGCACTTGTCGCCGGGGTGGCCGCGGAGAGCGGTCTTCCTTTCGTAGTCATTCCGGCCGGTACCCGCAACCACTTCGCGATGGACCTCGGCCTGGACCGTGAGGACCCCTCGGCCGCGCTGAAGGCCCTCACGGACGGCGTCGAACTGCGCGTGGATCTCGGCTACGCCGGCGAGCGGGTGTTCGTCAACAACGTGTCGTTCGGTGCGTATGCCGCCCTGGTACAGGACCCGGCCTATCGGCAGGACAAGGTCGGCACCACGGTGCGGATTCTCCCGGAGTTCCTGGCGCGCCACAAAGGCCCGGAGCTGGTGGTACGCGCCGGGCTGCTCACCGTGGACCGGCCCGATGCCGTGCTGGTGAGCAACAACCCGTACCGGGTCGATGACCCGGCCGGGCTCGGCAGGCGGGCGCGGCTGGATTCCGGGCTCCTGGGCGTCCTCGCCGCCAGGGCGGAGACGCCCGCCGAGACGGCCGCCCGCCTGCGAAGCGGACAGACGCACGGCCTGACCCATCTCGCCACCCCTGACGACGTCGTCGTCCACGCCGACGTCGCGGTCGTTCCCGTCGGGCTGGACGGCGAAGCCGTGACTCTGCCCGTTCCCGTGCGGTGCCGGATCGGTCCCCGGATGCTGCGGGTACGCGTTCCCCGCCTTCGGCCGGCCGCCGCACCCGCCGTGCGGCCGCCCGGCTGGGGCACCGTCCGGCGGGCGACCTCAGCGGTGCGGCGAGCCGTGCCAGGCCGCCGTACCGGCTGACAACGCCCGGTGAGCTTTTCCGGCGCCCGGAAGTGAGGCGCCCCAGTCGTACGCCCTCGTCTCCTGCAGGGACGCCGACGACGTGCGGGAGCGGCTGGAGTCGTACCTGTCGAGCCCCGAATCCCGCGCCGACGCGGAGGGCTTCGGCATCAGCCAGATCGCCGACGTCGACGAGTCCGTACTGGCGCCCGCCGCGGACTCACCCTTGCGCTGACAGTTGACCCGCGACAAGTGACGCAGCCGGCGGGGCCACGGCCTCAACGGCCGGCGCCCTGGCCGTCGCGCTCGGCGGCGAGCCGGCTTTCCAGGCCCGCGATCAGCGTGTCCATCCCCAGGCGGAACATGCGGTCCTCATCGGGGCCGGCATCCTCGGACCCGTCTTCGCCGGCAGCGGGTACGACGGGCTCGAGCTCCGACAACTTGTGAAGCGCGCCGTTGAGTTCGGAGGTGAGGACACCGATGACGACTGCGACGATGAGCGCGGCGATCTCCGGGACCTCCGAGCGCGGCACACCTGCGGCGTTCACGATCGCGGTGAGCGCAGTCCAGAACGGGTCGTCGGGCTGGATGAAGTCGGTCTGGTGGCTGAACGAGTAGGCCATCAGCTCGGGATGGCGGTGCGCCAGCGTCCGGAAATCCGTGGCGAGCAGACGGAAGCGCTCCTGCCAGGGAGCGTCCTCCAGGGTCACGGTGCGGAACTGGGCGCCGACCATTCTCGTCACGCCTCGCAGCAGGGCGTCCTTGTTCGGCACGTGGTGGTACAGCGACATCGGGTTCGCATCGAGCGCGGTCGCGAGTTTGCGCATGGTCAGCGCCTCGACCCCGTCCGCATCGATGAGCCGCAGGGCGGCGGCATAGATCCCGGCCTCGGTCAGAGGCACGTCCCTCTTCCTTGTTCCCCGCGGGGGACGCTTCACCTTTTCCATACCCCGTACGGTACCATTTCCATACATTGTATGGAAATGGCTTCGACCGCAGGGCCTCCGCACCCCCGGGCGGCGTTCGACTTTCCATACGCCGTATGGTACCAATTCCATACGGCGTATGTTTCTGCGTGCACCGCGGCATCGACCGGCGCCCTTGCCCATCCCCCTCCGTGCAAAGAGGAGCAAGCCATGACCACGAACTCCGGCTTTCGCCCCATACGGTCCCCGCGCGGGATCCCCCTCCTCGGCCACACACCGCGGATCCCCGACACCAATCCGGTGGAGTACTTCGGCGAGCTGTCCAAGCAGTTCCCCGAGGGCATCTACGGCATGGACATCGCCGACGTCGAGCAGGTCTTCGTCTACGACCCGGACCTGGTGGCCGAGGTCTGCGACGAGACCCGGTTCTTCAAGCAGATCGAGAAGACGCCGCTGAGCCATGTCCGGGACTTCACGGGCGCGGGCCTGTTCACGGCCCACCAGCATGAAGAGGAATGGGCCATGGCGCACCGGATCCTCCTGCCGGCCTTCAGCCAGCGGGCCATGAAGGCCTACTTCGGGCAGATGCTGGAGATCGCCGAGAATCTGGTCGGCAAGTGGGAGCGCAGGGAGGGGCAGCCGGTCAACATCACCGACGACTACACCCGGCTCACCCTCGACACCATCGCCCTGTCCGGGTTCGGCCACCGGTTCCGGTCCTTCGGCAAGGAGGAGCTGCACCCCTTCCTCAACGCGCTGCTGGAGGCGCTGATCGAGTCGATGCGGCGCTCGCAGGAGCTGCCGACGATGACCAAGCTCCGCAAGGCCGACGACAAGAAGTACCGCGAGAACATCCAGCTGATGCGCGACCTGGTCGAGAGCGTGATCAAGGAGCGCCGCGACGGGAAGGGCATCGGTGAGGAGGACCTGCTCGGCCTGATGCTGGAGGCCACCGACCCGGAGACCGGCAAGCAGCTGGACGACGACAACGTCCGCGACCAGGTCGTGACCTTCCTGATCGCCGGTCACGAGACCACCAGCGGTCTGCTGTCGTTCGCCACGTACTCGCTGATGCGCAACCCGCACGTGCTGGCCCAGGCCTACGCCGAGGTGGACCGCCTGCTGCCCGGCGACACCGTCCCGGACTACGACACCATCATGCAGCTGGACGTCATCCCGCGGATCCTGGAGGAGACCCTGCGGCTGTGGGCCCCCATCCCGCTGATCGCCAAGGCACCGGTCGAGGACACCGTCATCGGCGGCCGATACCAGCTGAAGAAGGGAACCAGGGCCAACATCCTCATGGGCGCGCTGCACTCCCACCCCGGAGCGTGGGAGGCACCGCACGAGTTCGACATCGACCGGTGGCTGCCGGAGAACCGCGTGCAGCAGCACCCGCACGCCTACAAGCCGTTCGGCAACGGCGTGCGCGCCTGCATCGGCCGGCAGTTCGCGCTCACCGAGGCCCGCCTGGCGCTGGCGCTGGTGCTGCAGAGGTTCAAGTTCTCCGACCCCGGCGACTACCAGATGGACGTCAAGGAGGCGCTGACGCGCAAGCCCGGCGGCTTCGAACTCGTCGTGCGGGCCCGCAAGGAGCACGAGCGGACCGTCTTCGGCGCCGCGGACCTGCAGACCGGCGACACGCAGGCGCAGACCTCGGTCAGCGGCATCGGGGTGAACCTGACCGTCGCCTACGGCTCCAGCCTCGGCTCGTGCGAGGACCTGGCGCGCGCCATCGCCGACCGCGGCGAGCGCTCCGGGTTCGGCACCACGCTGACGAGCCTGGACGAGCTGGGCGACAACCTGCCCGCCGAGGGCCTGCTGGTCGTCGTCGCCGCCAGCTACAACGGCAAGGCGCCCGACAACGCCCAGCGCTTCGACGAGCTGATCGCCGCCGGACTGCCCGAGGGCTCACTGTCGAACGTGCGGTTCGCGCTGCTGGGCGCCGGCAACACCCAGTGGGTGGCCACCTACCAGGCATTCCCGAAGCGGATCGAGTCCGCCCTGCTGGCCGCCGGCGCCACCCCGGTCGTCGAGCGCGGCACCGCGGATGCCGCCGGTGACTTCGACGGCACGGCCACCCGCTGGATGGACGCCCTGTGGGCCACCCTGGCGGAGGAGTACGCGGCCGACACCTCCCGGGCGAGCGGCCCGCGCTACCAGGTCCAGCTGCTCACCGAGGCGGACGTGCGCCCCGCCATCGTCTCCGAGCAGGCATACCCGCTGACGGTGGTGGCCAACGAGGAGCTCGTGTCCGACGCGACCGGGCTGTGGGACTTCGGCATCGAGCCGCCGCGCCCGTCCGCGAAGTCGATCACCATCGAGCTGCCCGAGGGCGTCACCTACGACACCGGCAACCACCTGGCTGTCTTCGCCAAGAACGAACCGGCCCTGGTCACCCGCGTGCTGACCCGGCTCGGTGTCGAGTACGACCAGGTGCTCCGGCTCGACCAGCCCGGCGGCGGCAGGACGCACCTGCCGGTCGGCGTCCCCGTCACCGCCGGCATCCTGCTCACCGAGTTCCTGGAGCTGCAGGACGTGGCCACCCGCTCCCAGGTCCACACCCTGGCCGAGTACACCCGGTGCCCCTGGACCCGGCCGCAGCTCCAGGCCTACATCGCCGACACCGCGGAGGCCGAAGAGCGCTACCAGAAGGAGATCCTCGGCAAGCGGGTCTCGGTGCTGGGCCTGCTGGAGCGTTTCCCGGCGGTCGAGCTGCCGCTGGCGGTCTTCCTGGAGATGACGGGCCCGATCCGTCCCCGCTTCTACTCCATCTCCTCCGCCCCGCCGGCCGACCCGCGCCGGGTGCGCCTGACCGTGGGCCTGCTGGAAGGCCCGGCCCTGTCCGGCGACGGCCAGTACCGCGGCACCTGCTCCTCCTACATCGCGGGCCTCGAGCCCGGAGACGTCGTGTACGGCTACGTCCGCGTGCCCTCCCCCGCGTTCGCCCCGCCCGCCGACCCCACGGCACCGCTCATCCTCATCGGCCCCGGCACGGGCATCGCACCGCTGCGCGGCTTCCTGGAGGAGCGGGCCTGGCAGCACGCGAACGGCACGCAGGTGGGCCTGTCCCAGGTCTTCGTCGGCTGCCGTCACCCGGAGCACGACTACTTCTACAAGGAGGAGATGCAGGACTGGGAGCAGTCCGGGATCGCGCGGGTCCACACCGCCTTCTCCGCGGTGACCGGCCACCCGGCCCGGTTCGTGCAGAACGCCATCGCAGGCGCCGCCGACACGGTGTGGCAGGCCATCGAGGACGGCGCGTACATCTACGTCTGCGGTGACGGCCGCCGCATGGCACCCGCCGTTCGCGAGGCCCTCGCCGCGGTCTACCGCGAGCGGACCGGCAGCGACGACGAGGGCGCCCAGCAGTGGCTCGCCCGGCTCGAGGCCGAAGAGCGCTACCAGCAGGACGTCTTCGCCTGACCGTCGCACGCCGGAAGGCGTGTGACCCCCCGACGCCGGGAGGCGTGCGGCACACCCCCGCTGCCGGCCGTACGCCTCCCGGCCACCACAAGCCCGTCAGACACCCCACGGCACCCGCCGGCCCCAACCGC
Source organism: Streptomyces sp. GC420 (assembly GCF_009916105.1). Lineage (GTDB taxonomy): Bacteria > Actinomycetota > Actinomycetes > Streptomycetales > Streptomycetaceae > Streptomyces. Next base: position 11,240 of record NZ_JAAAXQ010000278.1, read on the forward strand.
CGGGGCGGTGCCGCTCACAGAAAGCAGATCCCCATGGACACCATGCTCGCCGGACGCTTCCACCTGGACAGCAAGAAGTTCGCCGTGGAAGAGGTCCCCGTCCCCGTGCCCGGCCCGGGCGAGGTCCTCATCGAGGTCAA
>NZ_JAAAXQ010000279.1 GCF_009916105.1 Streptomyces sp. GC420
CGCCGGGCCGCGCGGGGACGCGGAAGTGCACCGGATGCGCCGGGTGCGCCGGCGGGGCGGGGACGCCCCGGCGGGCTCAGATGCCGAGCGAGGGGAACACCACGGCTTCCAGGTAGCCGCGCATGAACGCCTGAGTCAGCACCCGTCCTTCCACCAGCTCGCACGCCACGAAGGCGCCGACCAGCATGTGGGGGACGAACGCCAGGGCGGGCCGGTCCGCGCCGACCTCGCCGCGGGCGACGGCCCGCCGCAGCATCTCGTTGAGTCCGTTGAGCTCGGGGTCGATCAGCAGGTCCCGGAAGGCCCGCATCAGCTCGGGGTTGTCGTGGGCCGCGTGGACCAGCCCCCGCATGAGCGCCGAGTTCTTCTCCATCTCGGCCTCGTCCGTGTGCGCCACCATCCGGTACAGATCGCCGCGCAGCGAGCCGGTGTCGATCTCGGTGACGCTGCCGCCCGGTTTGTGGTGCCGCAGCGTGCGGACGACGAGCTCGGCCTTGCTCCCCCACTGGCGGTAGAGGGTGGCCTTGCTGGACCGGGTGCGGGCCGCGACGGCGTCCATGGTGAGTGCCTCGTACCCGACCTCGCGCAGCAGGTCGAGCACGGCCCCGTACAGCTCGGCCTCACGCTCGGGCGTGATCCTGCTGCGGCGGGTGGGAGCTTCCATGACCACGGAGCCTACCCCTTCCGAACGAAACTGTTTCGTACACTTCCGACGCCTGAAGGCTAACCGAGGTTCTATGGAAACGAAACCGTTTCGTACGTGTCCTGGGTCACCCGGTGCCGGACACCGGTTCCGGACACCTGTTCCGGCCATGGCTGCCCGCCTGCGGGCCCCCGGCGCGGCCCCGGCCGCGGGTCACCCTCCGCGAGCCGCCGGTCACGGTCGCGATCCGTTCCGCCAACCGAGTTGCCGCGGCCCACCCACGCGGAAAGCATTGGGGAGTGAGCGATGCCAGCGAAGTACGCGAGAAGTCGACCACCGGCCGCACGACGACCACTGGCCCCACGACCGCCGACGATCGGGCGCCCGCCGACGATCGGGCGAGCACCGACCCGGCGAGCACCGACCGGGCCGGCGCCGACGCGGCCTATCTCCGGTTCCCCCATCTCCACGGCGAACTGCTCTGCTTCACCGCCGAGGACGACCTGTGGGTCGCCCCGCTGGCCCCCGAGGGGCACGACCCCGCCCGGGCCTGGCGGCTGACCGTCGACCGGACCCGGCTCGGGCACCCGCGCTTCTCGCCCGACGGCCGGCACATCGCCTATACGAACTGGCGCAGCCTGGACCCCGAGATCCATCTCGCGCCCGTCGACGGGGGCCCTGTCCGCAGGCTGACCTACTGGGGGGCCGTCGACACCCGGGTCTGCGGCTGGACGCCGGACGGCAACATCCTCGCGGTGGCCTCCCACGGCCAGCCGTTCTCCTACTTCTCCTGGGCCTACAGCGTCCCCACCGACGGCAGCCCCGGCGGCAAGCTCCCCTGGGGGCCGGTCTCCGACATCGCCGTCGCCGACCACGAGGGTTCCTCCGGAACCGAGCGGCGCACCCTCCTGCTCACCGGCAAGCCGCCCCACGAGCCCGCCGCCTGGAAGCGCTACCGCGGCGGCGCCACCGGCCGGCTGTGGCTGCACGGCACCCGGCTGCTGCCCGACCTCGAAGGGCACCTGGACTGCCCCATGTTCGTCGGCGACCGGATCGCCTTCCTCTCCGACCACGAGGGCATCGGCAACCTCTACTCCTGCCTCCCCGACGGCTCCGACCTGCGCCGGCACACCGACCACGACGACTTCTACGCCCGGCACGCCTCCAGCGACGGCCACCGGGTCGTCTACCAGTGCGCCGGCGAGCTGTGGCTGGTCGACTCGCTCGCCCCGGACTCCGTGCCGCGCCGCCTCGCCGTCAGGCTCGGCGGCCCGCGCGCCGGGCGGCGCCCCTACCAGGTGCCCGCGGGCAGCCACGTGGGCGCGCTCTCCGTGGACGCGACGGGCCGCGCCAGCGCCGTCTCCGTGCGCGGCAGCCTGTACTGGCTGACCCACCGGGACGGCCCGGCCCGCACCATCACCGACACCCCCGGTGTCCGGGTCAGGCTCCCGGAGATGCTGGGAGCCACCGGGCAGACCGCGTACGTCACGGACGCCGAGGGCGAGGACGCCATCGAGATCGCGTACCTGCCGCGGGCCACCGGCGACAGCCCGCCGCGCCGACTGGCGGCGGGCCGGCTCGGCCGGGTGCACGAGCTGGTCTCGTCGCCCGACGGCGAACGGCTGGCCGTCGCCTCCCACGACGGAAGGCTGCTGCTCGTCGACGCCACCGAGGACGGCGAGGGCGAGGTCACCGAGCTCGTCCGGTCCGTCAACGGGCCCGTGAACGATGTGGCGTTCTCCCCCGACTCCGCCTGGCTCACCTGGTCCCACCCCGGCGTCGGCAGGTCGCTGCGCCAGATCAAACTGGCCCGCATCGGCGGATCCGGCGGCCACACGATCGTCGATGTCACCAACGGCCGTTTCGAGGACGAGAACCCGGTCTTCACCGCGGACGGCCGCTACCTCGCCTTCCTGTCCTGGCGCGGCTTCGACCCCGTGTACGACGTGCACACCGGGGACCTGTCCTTCCCGCTGGGCTGCCGCCCCTATCTGGTGCCCCTGTCCTCCGCGACCCCCTCCCCGTTCGCGCTGCTGCCGGACGGACGGCCGGCCGCCGGCGGACTGGACCCGGAGGCGGAGGACGGCGCGGAGCAGAGCGACGGCACCGTCACCGTCGAGGTGGAGGGGCTGGAGAGCCGGGTGACGCCGTTCCCCGTCACCGCGTCGAAGTACTCCGCGCTGCGCCCGGTGCACGGCGGCGGACTGGTCTGGCTGCGCTGGCCCATCTCCGGCGCGCTCGGCGAGACCTTCGCCAACCCCGCCGACACCTCGGGCCGTCCCACCCTCGAATACTTCGACATCACCAAGGCGAAGAAGACCGAACTCGTCGAGCACCTGGACTGGTTCGCGGTAAGCGGCGACGGCACCCGGCTGGTCGTCGTCGACGAGGGCGAACTGCGGGCCGTCCCGGCCACCGAACGGGGCGACAGCGACTCGACGGTCTATCTGGACCTGCGGCGAATCCTCCACCATGTCGACCCGGCCGCCGAATGGCGGGGCGCCTACGACGAGGCGGGCCGCATCATCCGCTCCTACTTCTGGGAGCCGGACATGTGCGGCATCGACTGGGACGGCGTACTCGACCAGTACCGTCCGCTCGTCGAACGGGTCGCCTCCCCCGACGAGTTCGCGGACCTGCTCCGGGAGGTGCTGGGCGAACTGGGCACCTCGCACGCCTACGTCACCGCGGCCCGCCGCAACGAGGGACCGGCGCACTACCAGCGCGCCCAGGGGCTGCTCGGCGCCAACCTCGTCCCGCGCGACGGCGCCTGGACGGTGCGGCGGATCCTGCCCGGCGACTCGTCCGACTCCAAGGCCCGTTCACCGCTGGCCGGTACGGGCATCAGAGAAGGCGCCGTCCTCACCCATGTCGACGGCCGCCCCGTGGACCCGGTCACCGGCCCCTACCCGCTGCTCGCCGGGTCCGGGGGCACCACGGTCGAGCTGACGTTCCTCCAGGAAGGGGGCGAGGGCCACGCCCGCCGCGTCGCCGTGGTCCCGCTCATCGACGACCGGCCACTGCGCTACCAGGACTGGGTCGCCAAACGCCGCGACGTCGTACGGGAGTTGAGCGGAGGCCGCTGCGGCTACCTGCACATCCCCGACATGGGCGGCTCCGGCTGGGCCCAGTTCAACCGCGACCTGCGGATGGAGATGTCCCGGCCCGCCCTGATCGTCGACGTGCGCGGCAACGCGGGCGGGCACATCAGCGAACTCGTCGTGGAGAAACTGACCCGCAAGATCCTCGGCTGGGACCTGACCCGCAACGCCCAGCCCGTCAGCTACGCCTCCAACGCGCCCCGCGGCCCGGTCGTCGCCCTCGCCGACGAGGCGACCTCCTCCGACGGAGACATGATCACCGCGGCGTTCCGGCTGCTCGGCCTCGGACCGGTCGTCGGCCTCCGCACCTGGGGCGGCGTCGTCGGCATGACCGGCCGCCACCGCCTCGCCGACGGCACGGTGATCACGGTCCCGATGAACGCCGCCTGGTTCGACGAGTACGGCTGGGGCATCGAGAACCACGGCGTCGAGCCCGACTACGAGGTCGAGCGCACTCCCCTCGACTGGGCCGAGGGCCGCTACGCCGTGCTCGACGACGCGGTCCACCTCGCCCTCGAACTCCTGGAGCGGCGGCCGGCTTCCGTGCCGCCCGACTACTCCGCCGTCCCCGACCTCCGCCGCCCCAAACTGCCGCCGCGGGGCGGCAGCTGACGGGCCGAAGGAGCGGCGGACTTCGAGGTCCGCCCCCGGGAGCATGACCGAAGGGCACATCCGGGGTTGGCTGCCGGTTGTGCCCTTCGGTGCACGGGGGTACGTCGCTGACGCCGGTCAGGGCGCCGGCAAGGACGCACGGTCAGATGGTGTCCTCGTAACGCTCGCGCGCCTCCTGGGCGTCACGGGCGTCCTGCTCGTCCATCCGCGCCCGGCGCTCGGCCTCCGTCTCGTGCCGCTCGCCCTGCGGGCGGCCGGCGCGCTGCTGCTCCGGCCTGCCGCTCTGCCGACCGCCCTGCCGACTCTTGTCGCGGGCCTCCTGCGCCTTCTGCTTGCCCTGGCGCCGCAGGTCGTCGGCCGCGTCCTGGAACTGGTCCTTCATACCCATGCTGGTCCACTCCTCGTTGGGTGACGGGATGGGGCTCGACCAGACTGGCATGCGGCCACATTCCACGCATTTCGATCAGTAACGGTCAGTGACTGCCCGCGCGTTCCTGCTCGTCGGCGGCGCCGCCCGCCCCCACGAGGCCCTTCCGCACACCGGCCAGGCGGGGTTCGAAGCGCCGCATGTCACGCTTCCCCAACGTCGCGATCATGCCGGGCAGATAGCCGCGCACGGACTGCATGCCGCGCAGCCACCACTGCGCGTACACGTGCGGGGAGCGCCGTTCTATGCCGTCCACGATCCGGTCCACGGCCGGGCCCAGCGGATAGGTGCGGTTGGTCGGCCAGGGCAGCCGCTGCCGCAACTCCCTCATCACGTCGTCCTGATCGGCGCCGCGCACCATGTCCGTGTCGGTCCAGGAGAGGTAGCCGACCCCCACGCCGACGCCCTTGTGGGCGAGTTCGGCCCGCAGGCTGTGCGCGTACGCCTCCACACCGGACTTCGAGGCGCAGTACGCGCTCATCATCGGCGCCGGGGTGAGGGCCGCGAGCGAGGCGATCTGGAGCAGATAGCCGCGCGACTCGACGAGGTGGGGCAGAAAGGCACGGGCCGTGACCGCGCTGCCGATCAGGTTGACCTCGATGACCCGCCGCCAGGCCTCGGGGTCCGAGCCGGTGAACGGACCGCCGCTGGCCACACCGGCGTTGGCGACCACGATGTCGACGCGCCCGAAGTGCTCCTTCACCTGCTCGGCGACCACCGCCAGCGCCTCGTGGTCGGTGACGTCCGCGTACCAGTGCCGGCTCTCGGTGTGCAGCCGCTCCGAGACCCGCTTCAGCTCACCCGGTTCGAGGCCGACCAGCGCCACGCGGACGCCGCGGGCCGACAGTTTGCGGGCGAGCAGTTCGCCCACCCCGCGCGCGGCTCCGGTGACGACCGCGACCTTCCCGTCGAGGGAGACCCTGCTCATACGACGTCCTCTTCCCTGGCTTCCGTGGCTTCCGTGGCTTCCGTGGCTTCCGAGATGTTCGTGGTCCGTGCGGTTCGGGTGGTCTTCACGGTCGTCGCGCCTTCCCCGGCCGTACGGGAGGCGGCGGCCGGGGCGGCGGCGACGTACGCGCCGACCAGCCGCCGGATCTCGGCCGTGACCGCGTCCGGCGCCTCCACCGGGGTCATGTGCCCGATGCCGGCGAGCTCGGTGAGGCCCACGCAGTCGGGCAGCGCCTCGGCGATCTCGCGGGCGAGCACCGGGGGTGTCAGCCGGTCCGCCGTCCCGCAGAGCACCGCGGCCGGCATGGTCAGCTTGCCGACGTTCCGGGCCAGTTCCAGCTCCGCGAGGACCCGCGACCAGCCGTACCTGACCATGCGCGGGCAGGCGTGCACGATGCGGGCACACGCCTCGACCTGCTCGGGCGAGGAGCCGGGCGCCATCGTGGCGTACTTCAGGATCTTCTTGCCGAGGGGCGTGACCGGCCCCAGCGGGGCGCGCGAGCTGAGAATCGCGCCCGTGACACGCGTCCGCACCCGCCCCGCGCGCAGCGGCACCACCGTCGACTCGGCCACCAGCCGTGAACTGCCGGTGCTGCACAGCAGGACGGCGGCGGCGTGCTCCCGCACCCCGGCCCGTTCCGCCGCCGCCATCAGCGTCATCCCGCCCATCGAGTGCCCGGCGATCACCGCCCGTTCGCCGGGCTCGAGGGTGGCGGCCAGCACGGTGTCCAGGTCGTCGGCGAGCGCCTCGGTGCTGTACCCGGCGGGCCCCGCGGGCGCGGGGCTGCGCCCGTGCCCGCGCTGGTCGTAGACGACGACCCGGTGGCCGGCGGCGAGTTCGGTGACCTGCCGGGCCCAGAAGGCCGTGGAGCAGGTCCAGCCGTGGACGAGGACCACGGCCGGCGCGCCCTCGGGGCCGTGCACCTCGACGTGCAGCCGCGAGCCGTCCGCGGAGACGGCGCTCAGCTCCCGTGCCGGGGCGGGCGGGGCGTAGGGCCCCGAGGTCACGTGGGTCAGTCGGCTCATCGGGCTGTCTCCTCGGCGTCCTGGTTCGTACGGGCGGCGGGCACCTGTGCGGGCATCTCCGCGGGCACCGCGGCGCGTGCGGGGCTGCCCACCGTCCCCGGTGGCCGCAGCAGTTCGTACTCGGCGAGGTCGACCCGCCGCGTCTCCTTGCGGAACTCGCCCGTCGTACCGGGCCATACGGTGGTGTTGCGCCCGTTGGCGTCCAGGTACCAGCTGTCGCAGCCACCCGTGTTCCAGACCGTGCGCCGCATCCGCCGCTGGATGTGGTCGGTCCAGCGCTCGACGGCCGCGGGGCGGGCGTCGAGCGCGGCCCGGCCGCCCAGCACGTCCAGCTGCCGCATGAAGTCGGCCATGTAGTTCAGCTGGGACTCGATCATCAGGATCATCGAGGAGTTCCCGAGGCCGGTGTTGGGCCCGATGATCGTCATCCAGTTGGGGAACCCGGCGGCGGAGGCGCCGCGCAGGGCCGCCATGCCGTCCTTCCACGCCTCGGCGAGGGTCTGCCCCCCGGCGCCCACCACCCGCTCGGCGATCGGCATGTCGGTGACGTGGAAGCCGGTGCTGAAGATGATGGCGTCCACCTCCGTCTCCGTACCGTCGGAGGCGACCAGCGTCGAGCCGCGCACCTCGGCGAGGCCGGAGGCGACGAGGTCCACGTTGGGCCGGGCCAGGGCCGGGTAGTAGGCGTTGGACAGCAGGATCCGCTTGCAGCCGATGCGGTAGGAGGGCGTCAGCCTCGCCCGCAGCGCGGGGTCCTTGATGTGTTTGTTGATGTTGGCCTTGGCCAGTTTCTCGACCAGGCCGAGCTCACCGGGATGCTTGACGAAGGCGCCGACCTGGAGCTCCCGGATGCCCCACAGCAGACCGCGGCGCACGGTCGTGGTGGCCGGCAGCGTCCGGTGCAGCCAGCGCTCGGCCGCGGTGATGGGCCGGTCCATGCGCCGCATCACCCACGCCGGGGTCCGCTGGAACAGGGTCAGCCTGCCCACCTCGGGCTGGATGGCGGGCACGATCTGGATGGCGGAGGCTCCGGTGCCGATGACGGCGACGCGCTTGCCGGCCAGGTCGTAGTCGTGGTCCCAGCGGGCGGAGTGGAAGACCTTCCCGGGGAAATCGGCGATCCCCGGGATGTCGGGGATCTTGGGGTCGGACAGCGGTCCGGTGGCGGAGACGACGACGTCGGCGGTGAACCTGCCCTGCGAAGTCTCGATGTCCCAGCGCAGCTCGCCGGTGTCCCAGCGCATCATCAGCACTTCGTGGTTCAGCCGCAGGTGCGGCCGCAGCCCGAAGGTGTCGGCCACCCGCTCCAGATAGGCGCGGATGTGCTCCTGGCCGGAGAAGGTGCGCGGCCAGTCCGGGTTGGGCGCGAACGAGAAGGAGTAGAGGTGGGAGGGCACGTCGCAGGCGCAGCCGGGGTAGCTGTTGTCCCGCCAGGTGCCGCCCACCGAACCGGCCCGCTCCAGAACCACGAAGTCGGTGATACCTTCCCTGCGCAGCCGGACCGCGGCACCGAGGCCACCGAATCCCGATCCGACGACGGCCACCCGTACGTGCTCGACGCGCTCGGCCATAGATCCACCTCCGCAACTCTGCCAGCGTTCACTGGCACGATGGGGAGAGTAGAGCAGCTTCGTACCCATGGGTAGGGGGCGCGCACGAGCAAGTTACTGTCGGTACGACATAGGCTTCCGGACGTGGCAGACGCACAGGACCGAGGTCGGGACCAGGACGAGGACCGGGACCGGGGTCACGAGGAGATCCGCGAATACCGCATGGCGGAGCTGGCCAAGGAGGCCGGCATCTCGGTGCGCACTCTTCGCTTCTACCGCGAGCGCAAGCTGATCCCGCCGCCCCGCCGCGAGGGCCGCATCGCCTGGTACAACGACCACCACCTCGCCCGTTTGCGCACCATAGGCGCCCTCCTTGAACGCGGCCACACCCTCAGCGGCATCGCCGAACTCGCCGAGGCCTTCGAGAACGGCCGCGAGGTCGGCGACCTCCTCGGCCTCGGCGCCCCCTCGGAGGAGACCCCGGTCCGCCTCACGCCCGAGGAACTCGCCGACCGATTCCACGGCGAGGTAACCCCGGAGAACCTCGCCGCCGCCCTCGACCTCGGCTACGTGGCCGTCGACGGTGACCATCTGGTCCACATCAGCCGGAGGCTCCTCGACATCTCCGCCGCACTCGTCCAGGAGGGCGTGCCGCTCGCCGCCGTCTTCGAGGCGGGCATCCGCGTCCGGAAACACGCCGAGGCCGTGGCCGGCATCTTCGCCTCCCTGGTCCGCGCCCACGCCCCGGACAAGGACGTCGAGCGACTGCGCCCGCTCGCGAAGAGCGTGATGGAGGCGGAACTCTCCATGGCCCTCGACCGCCGCCTGAACCGCCCGGGGGACGAGCCCGGCGCGGGCGGCTGAGCGGCGGCGCCCGCGCCACACGGCAGGCTGGGCGGCGACGCCCGCACCTCACGGCCGGCTGGGCGGCGAGGCCCGCACCTCACGGCCGGTCCTTCGCCCCGGCCGCCGGGCCCGTGCGGGGCCCGGAACGGGCGCCGCGCCCCGCACCTTGCCGATCACGGCGTCCTCGGCGCTCAGCTCCACATACGGCAGGTGCCTGCCGACCAGCCCCGCGAGCGCGGACAGGCCGCCAGTCTCGACATCGGGGTCGGTGCCCAGCCGCTTGGCGGCGGCCGAGGCGACGCGGTGGTGGATCAGGCCGCGGGCCCCCAGCTCGGCGGCCACCGTCAGGGTGACGAGCACGGCGCCGGCGGTGGCCAGCACGGTTCTGGCGCGCGGGAGCGCGGCAGGCGCCTCAGGGGCGTCAGGCGCCGGGAGCGCGTGCGGAGACGGCTCCGGGTCTTCGCGGTCAGCGGTCAGCGGTCAGCGGTTCCCTCGAGGGGTTCCGTCAGCCGTAGGTGACGGTCACCGGCGCATGGTCCGACCAGCGCTCCTCGTGCGCGGCCGCCCGCTCGACCCAGCCCTTGACCGCGCGCTCCGCGAGGCCCGGCGTGGCGACCTGGAGGTCGATGCGCCAGCCGCTGTCGTTGTCGAACGCCCGGCCCCGGTACGACCACCAGGAGTACGGGCCCTCGGTGTCCGGATGCAGGGCGCGAACGACGTCGACGTACCCCGCGTCCTCGTAGACCCTCGTCAGCCAGGCGCGCTCCTCCGGGAGGAAACCCGCGTTCCTGCGGTTGGCGCGCCAGTTCTTGAGGTCGGCCTCCTGGTGCGCGATGTTCCAGTCGCCGCAGACGACGACCTCACGGCCACCGGCGGCGGCGCGCTCCTTCAGCTCCTTCAGGTACGCCAGGAACTCGCCCATGAAGCGTTCCTTCTCGTCCTGCCGCTCCGTGCCGACCTCGCCCGAGGGCAGGTAGAGGCTGGCGACCGTGACACCGGGCAGGTCGACCTCGACGTACCGCCCGCTGCCGTCGAACTCGCTCGAACCGAAGCCGGTCCTGACGCCCTCGGGCGCCCGGCGCGTGTAGACGGCCACGCCCGCACGGCCCTTCGCGGCGGCCGGGACATGAACGGTGTGCCAGCCCTCGGGCTCCCGTACCGCCTCGGGCAGCTGGGCGGGTTCCGCTCTGACTTCCTGGAGGCACAGCACGTCGGCGGAGGTGGCGGAGAGCCATTCCACGAAGCCCTTTTTGGCCGCGGCGCGCAGCCCGTTTACATTCACGGTGGTCACAGTGAGCACCAGGGCACTTTATAGGCCAGAAATTCACCTCCCCGCATCGCCGCATAGAAGTACATTGGTACGCATGAATATCCGGAACGTCCGCTTCGACCACCCCGACGCCGTCAAGCTCAACGACGAGGTGCAGCTCGAATACGCGCGGCGCTACGGCGACGAGGGCGACCTCACGCCGCTCGCCCCCGAGCACTTCGACCCGCCGCACGGAATCTTCCTCATCGCCTACGACCGGCTCGACCGCCCGGTCGCGACCGGCGGCTGGCGCTCGCAGGAGCGCAACGACGAGGGATACGCCGACGGAGACGCCGAGCTCAAGCGGATGTACGTCGTCCCGCAGGCCCGCGGCCTCGGCCTGGCCCGGCGCATCCTGGCCGAGCTGGAGGAGCGGGCACGGGCTGCCGGCCGGAGCCGGATGGTGCTGGAGACCGGTACCGCGCAGCCCGAGGCCATCGCCCTGTACGAGTCCAGCGGCTACCTGCCCACGGAGAAGTTCGGCTACTACCGGGAGTACGAGAGCAGCCGGTGCTACGCCAAGCCCCTCACGGTGCCGCGCTCCCTGTGACGCTGGTCGCGAGGCGTACCCGTACCCGCACCGGTACCGGTACGGGTACGGGTACGGGTACCCGTGCGGGTACGGCTCGGGCAGGACGGGTGCGGAGCGGACAGGTGACCGCCGTACCCGGCACCCGGGCCGGCGGCAGCGCCGCACCGGAGCGAGGAGCGCGGACGCTCACTGCGACGCCGCCTCCTCCTCCCTCCGGTCCTTCGCCGCGTCCGTGACGTCGAGGAACACCTGCTCGGTCATCGGCCAGCGCCGTCCCCCACTTCCTGCACGGTGCCGCTCGCTCTCC
>NZ_JAAAXQ010000027.1 GCF_009916105.1 Streptomyces sp. GC420
CCTCCCGCACGTCTCGTCACCGGGCTCGATCACCCGGGTCAGCGCGGCCCGCGCGAGCCGTTCCCCGTCCGCGGCCGTCACCCCGCCTCCTTCAGCGCCATCGGCACGCCCCGGGCCACCCCCGTGCGCAGTTGCAGCGCCAGCGCGACCTCCGCCATGCCGGGCCGCTCGCGGCCCGCGAGGTCGGCCACGGTCCAGGCGACACGCAGCACGCGGTCCAGTCCGCGCGCGGTCAGGAGGCCGCGCTCCAGATCCCGCTCCGCGACCGCCAGGCCTCCGGGGCCGATCGGCCACCTCGTGCGCAGCTCATGGCCGGGGACCTCGCCGTTGTTCGTCCACGGCGTGCCCGCGAGGCGGGCCGCGGCCCGCTGCCGTGCCTCACGGACGCGCGCCGCGACGGCGGCCGAGGCCTCGCCCCGGCCCGCCACCCCCGTGAGCTGCGAGCGGGTGACCGCCTCGACCTCCACACGGAGGTCGACCCGGTCCAGCAGGGGGCCGGACAGCCGTGCCTGGTAGCGGCGCACCACCGAGGGCGGGCAGTCGCACCCGTCGGCGGCCCGGGTGTGCCGGCCGCACGGGCACGGATTGGCGGCCAGGACCATCTGGAACGCCGCCGGCAGTCTGACGACGCCCGCCGCCCGGGCCACCACGACGTATCCGGACTCCAGTGGCTGGCGCAGGGCGTCGAGCGCCCGTCCGCTGAATTCGGGTGCCTCGTCCAGGAAGAGCACGCCCCGGTGGGCCAGTGAGACGGCGCCCGGCCTCGGCAGTCCGTTGCCGCCGCCGACCAGGGACTGCATGGTCGCCGAGTGGTGCGGCGCGCAGTAGGGCGGGGTGTCCACGAGCGGCTTGCCCGGCGGCAGGATACCCGCGACCGAGTGGACGGCGGTGACCTCGACCGACTCCTGCCGGGTCAGCGGTGGCAGGATCCCGGGCAGCCGTTCGGCGAGCATCGTCTTGCCCGCCCCCGGCGGGCCCTGGAGGAACAGGTGGTGGCCACCGGCCGCGGCGACCTCGAGCGCGGTCCTGGCCGCCGGCTGGCCCGCCACGTCGGCCAGGTCGGGCAGGTGGCCCTCCCCCCACGCGGCGGATCCCGAGGCCAGGCCCGTGCCGACCCCCGCGCCCGGCACCACGAGACCGGCCAGCACCGGATCCGGCCGGCCTTCCTCCGTCTCCTCGTCCTCCTGGGGAACCGGTTCGTCGCCGAGCACCGCGATCAGCTGCCGCAGGCTGCGCACGCCCAGCACGGCGATGCCCGGCACCAGGGAAGCCTCCGCCGCCGTGCGTTCCGGGACGACGACCTGCTCGTAGCCCGCCTCGGCGGCGGCCAGAACCGCGGGGAGGATGCCCCGCACCGGATGGATGCGGCCGTTGAGACCCAACTCTCCGATCATCACCAGATCGGAGATCGCGCGAGGGTCGATGCGCTCGGCCGCGGCGAGGACGGAGCACGCGATGGCCAGGTCGAAGCCGCTGCCGCTCTTGGGCACCGAGGCGGGGCTGAGGCCCACCGTGAGCTTCTTCTGCGGCCAGTCGGCGCCCGAGTTCACGACGGCGGCGCGGACCCGGTCGCGGCTCTCGACCAGGCTCTTGTCGGGCAGGCCTACCAGGGTGAACGCGGCCACGCCGGGCTCCAGGCCGGCCTGGACCTCCACGACCACGCCCTCGACGCCGACCAGCGTCACCGAACACGTACGGGCGAAGCCCATCTCAGGCCACCCCCCGCACATGCTGGACCACGGGCGCGCCCCGTCTGGGCAGCAGCACGCCGACCAGGTCGATGCGGACGCCGCCGGGCGGCGGTCCGCCGTGGCCGGCCAGCCAGTGCTCGGCCAGGCTCCGCAGCCGCTGCGCCTTGCGCGGGCCGACGGCCTCCATCGGGTGTTCGTACGCACCGGCCCGGCGCGTCTTGACCTCGCAGACGACGAGCGCGTCACCCTCGGCCGCGAGGATGTCGATCTCGCCGTGCCTGCACCGCCAGTTCCGCTCCACGATCCGCAGGCCTGACTCGGTGAGCCGCCGAGCGGCGAGACCCTCGCCGTAGCGGCCCAACGCACCTCGTGCGTTCATCGGTACCACCTCCGGCACCGACTGTGAGGCAGGCTCTCCGCGCTTGTGGATCTTGGTGGACAACCCCGGAGGTTGTGGATAACCGGGCCACCCGTACGGGTGAGGGCAGGGCGCGCCGACCGCCCGCGGGGACGGCTCTACGGGCGGAACCGGACCGGCCGGGCGGAACCGGACCGGACAGGCCGGACCAGGCGGACCGGCGGACGGGTCAGCTGCCCGGAAGTTCGAGGTCGCTCTTGTTGAGCTCCTCGATGTTCACGTCCTTGAAGGTCAGCACCCGTACCTGCTTGACGAAGCGCGCCGGCCGGTACATGTCCCACACCCAGGCGTCGGCCATCGACACCTCGAAGAAGACCTCGCCCTGGACGGAGTGCACCTGCATCTCGTAGTCGTTGGTGAGGTAGAACCGGCGTTCGGTCTCGATCACGAACTTGAACAGGCCGACGACGTCCCGGTACTCCCGGTAGAGCTTCAGCTCCATCTCGGTCTCGTACTTTTCGAGGTCCTCGGCGCTCATGGCATGTTCCCCTTCAGCCGTGCGTCCCCCCATTGTGCGTCAGCCACGCCGGCCCTAGACGATTTCGGTGTCCAGATCGACGGGCGCACTCGGAGGGCCCTCGTCGAGCAGCGTGCGCATCAGCCCGGCGAGTCTGGTCGGGTACACCGTCTCATGCGCCGAGGACAGTTCCCCGCAGGTCCACCAACGCAGCCCGGCCACGCTGCGCCGCTCGAGCTCCGTCAGGCCGTCGCCGAAGACCATACCGGCGCTCCCGGGACCGGTGACCGAGGAAGTCGTACGCGCCAGGAAGTACCACTCGTCCTGGTCCCAGCGCCGCCCGGCGAAGGGGAACGAGCACACCCGGCGCCACAGCACCGGGCCGAGCCGCACATCGGTGATCCCCGTCTCCTCGGCCAGCTCGCGCAGTGCGGCCTCCTCGCGGCTCTCCCGGCCCTCAAGGCCGCCGCCCGGGGTGAACCACCAGTCGTCCGCGGGATCGTCCGGCTCGTGGCCGTGCAGGAGCAGAATGCGGTCGTGCTGGTCGAGCAGTACGACCCTGGCCACTCTGCGCAGTTCGCCCCGCGTTCCGGGCGGCTCAGGCGACGGCAACGGACCGGTCCTTCCCGCGCCGCCTCCCGGCCAGCTTGGCGACCGGCCCGTACGCCGCGCCGCCCAGGATCAGCGCCGCCCCGGCGACCACCGACCAGACGATCAGTTTCAGCGGCCCCTGGACGGAGATTCCGCCGGGGAGTTCCGCGAAGCCGGCGGGACGCTCCAGGATGCCCCAGTGCCCCGCGGGCCAGGCGATACCCTCCACCCGGGCTCTGACCGCCGACAGCGGCACGGTGCCCTGTCCCGCGTCCTGGAGGTGGCTGCGCGAGTCCACGGAGGTGCGCCGCTCGTCGCCCAGCAGGAACAGCTTGTCCTTGGCCACTTCGGTGCTGAAGTCGGTGTACGACGCCTTTTCGCCCCGCAGATACGGTTCCTCGACGGGTTCGCCGTTGACGGTCAGGCGGTCCTCGGCGTCGCAGCAGGCCACGGTGTCGCCGCCGACGCCGACGACCCTCTTGACCATGGGCACGTTGCCCCAGATCTTTTCCTCGAAGACGACGACGTCGCCGCGCCGGACCTCGCTGCCGTCGATCCGTTCGGCCAGCACCCGGTCCCCGGCGGGGACGGTCGGCGACATGGAGTCCGTCGGCACGGTGTAGGGCAGGTAGAGCATCGCGCCCCACGCGAAGCCGCCGAGGAAGAGCACGCAGCCGACGGCCACGGCTATGCCCGACAGCACGTTGCCGAGCCTGCTGCCGTGGTCGTCCGACGTCCGTCGTACCGTTCCGCTCACCTTGGCGCTCCCTGCGATCGCGAGACCCGCGGTCCCGGGCGGGCGGCCCGGGACGGCATCCGGGATCGCACCCTACCCGGCGGTACGCCCCCGGGTCAGCGGGTCGGCCGTCGCCTGCGCCACAACACCAGCGGGACCGCTCCCGCGAGGCCCAGCGCTGCCGGCGTGTAAGGGGCGATCGCGGCGGGGGCCGCGTCCAGGCCCTTCTGGTCGAAGGTCTCCGGGACCGGCAGGGTGCCCCAGCGGTCGATCGGCCAGGCCTTGACGATGGCACGGCCCACGACCTGGTCCACGGGCACCGCGCCGCCGCCCTTCTCGTCCTGGTGGTAGCGCGAGTCCAGCGAGTTCTGCCGGTGGTCGCCCATCACCCAGATGTGACCCTCGGGAACCTTGATCTTGAACTGCCCCTCGGCGTCGGTGGCGGTGCACGGCGTGTTGCCGGGGAAGACATAGGGCTCGTCGAGCGCCTTGCCGTTGACCTTGACCGGTCCGGTGCCCTTGCACTCCACCGTGTCGCCGCCGACCCCGATGACCCGCTTGATCAGGTCCTTGTCCTCGGACGAGGGCATCAGGCCGATCCAGGAGAGGAAGGTCTGGACGGCGTTCTGCTCGGCCGCAGGGCCCGTCAGCCAGTGGTCCGGGTCGTGGAAGACGACGACCTCGCCCCGCTCGGGCTCGGAACCGAACCAGGGCGTGAGCTTGTCGACGAGGACCCGGTCACCCTGCTGGAGGGTGTTCTGCATCGAGTCCGAGGGGATCGAGAAGGCCTGCACCAGGAAGGTCTTGATCAGCAGGGCGAGGAGCAGCGCGATACCGATGAGGATCGGCAGCTCCTTCCAGAAGGAACGCTGCTTCTTGGACCCCTTGCCGCCCTCGGGTCCGTCCTCGGAGGAATCCGGGGTGTCCGGGGAGCCCGCGGCGCCCGCGGACCCGGAGGACGCGCCGGGGGTTCCGGAGGAGGCGGTGCCCTCAGGCCTGTCCTCGGGCTCCTCGTGTCCGGTTCGTGCGCCGACCGCCAAATCCCCCACATCCACTCCTCACTCTGTGCCGCTGCCGCCTGCGCCGCACTCGGCGCAGGCCCACCACTCCCATAACGAGCGGGAGTTCCGCAGGGCTCGGGAGCCGGACCATTCCGTTGAGATCCTGAGGAGACACACTATGCGAAGCGCCGGTCGCCGTCGTCGACTCGGCACGCGGATCGGGCACGGAGGAGTAGGTCTCCTCCTCCTGCAGGCCGCTCCAGTGGTCGAACGGCCAGGCGATCACCACGGCCCGGCCGACGATGCCGGTCTGGGAGACGGTGCCGCTGACCCCGTCGTCGAGGTGGAAGCGGGAGTCCGCCGAGTTCCCGCGGTGGTCGCCCATGACGAAGTAGCGCCCCCGGGGCACCGTCACCTCGAACTTGATCTGCGAGGGCGCGTCACCGGGGTTGACGTACGGCTCGTTGATGGCGACGCCGTTGACGGTGACCCGGCCCTGGGCGTCGCAGCACTTCACGGTGTCGCCGCCGACCGCGACGACGCGCTTGATCAGATCCTGCTCGTCCTCCGAGGGCAGCAGTCCGATGAAGGTCAGTGCCTCCTTGACCTGCTTGACGACCACCGGGTCCTCGGTCACCTGGGTGTTCTGCTCGTCGGCCAGCCAGCCACCGGGGTCCTTGAAGACCACGACGTCGCCGCGCTGCGGCTCGGAGCCGAACCACGGCGTGAGCTTGTCGACCAGCACGCGGTCGCCGATCTGGATCGTCTGCTCCATCGAGCCCGAGGGGATCACGAAGGCCTGCACGAGGAAGGTCTTCAGGACCAGGGCGATCAGCAGGGCGACCGTGATCAGGATCGGTATCTCCTTCACCGCCGTGCGCTGCCGGCGGCGCTTGACCTTGCGGGCCAGCTTGCGGCGGTCGGCGCGTCCGGGGAGAACGGGGCCCTGGGTGGGCCGGGTCCCGGTAGGCAGGCGGGTGTCGGAGCGGTGGCTTCCCGGCGGGCGTCCTCGGTTACCCATGGGCACCGGCCGGATCTCGTACGCCCTCGAAGGCATCGGTGGTGTCCACGGGGGACCAGCGGGCCGGTGGCCAGGCGATCCCTTCCACCCGGCCGACGACTCGCTCCACGGGGACCATGCCGCCACCGGGCGAGCCCAGCCGGTCGCGGGAGTCGCTCGACCTGGAACGGTGGTCGCCCATCAGCCAGAGGGTGCCTTCCGGCACGACCACGTCGAAGGACACGTCCGAGGGCGTGTCGCCCGGGTGGAGATACGGTTCCTCGACCGCCGTCCCGTTCACCTGCACCCTCCCCCGCCTGTCGCAGCAGACAACCCGGTCGCCCCCGACGCCCACGACCCGCTTGACGTAGTCGCCCGAGCCGGAGAAGTACTCCGTGCCGTCGAAGACGACCACGTCGCCGCGCCGCGGCTCAGCATCAAAACGGTACGCCAACTTGTTGACCAGCACCCGGTCCCCGGGGCGCAGCGTTGGTTCCATGGAGCTGCTGGGGATCTCGAAGGGCTGCGCCACGAAGATGTCGGCCGGCAGGAGTACAACGAGGCAGCAGGCCGAAAGGATCCCGGCCCGGCGGATGCCCGCCCGGCGGCACGGCGGGGCGTCCCGGAACGCACGCGCGGAGCGCGACCGCCCGTCCTGCCCGGAACCAGCCTGGTCGGCGGTACCGGGTCCGGACGAGCGGTCGCGCTCCGTGAGCCGTTCGTCGGGTCGTGCTTCGGTGTCCATCGGGTCCGAGCCTAACCGGCCGTCTGTGCGGCCGGACGGGACACCGGTTCCCCGACCTCAGTTCTCGCGCTTCTCCTTGATCTTCGCAGCCTTGCCGCGCAGCTCACGGAGGTAGTACAGCTTGGCGCGGCGGACGTCACCGCGGGTGACGAGCTCGATCTTCTCGAAGATCGGGCTGTGCACCGGGAAGGTGCGCTCGACGCCGACGGAGAAGGAGACCTTGCGGACGGTGAAGGTCTCGCGGACACCCGAGCCCTGCCGGCGGATGACAACGCCCTTGAACTGCTGGATACGGGAGCGGTTGCCCTCGATGACGCGGACGTGCACGTTGACGGTGTCGCCCGGGCGGAAGGCGGGGACGTCGCTGCGCAGCGACGCGGCGTCGACGGTGTCGAGCAGGCTGGCCATGATCTTCTGCTTTCTTCACTGATGCCACAGGTCATCAGCGGAACATTGTGGATGAGAGTCCGGAGTGCTGCTGCCGCGGCGGCCGGGCGTCGTTCCCCCTGTGGCAGGGGCGCACGGCGGACGCGCACACAGCAGCGGCCTATTCTTCCACGGCCCTGCCCGGCCGCCCAAATCGGCCGTCGGGCAGTTCCCGCCAGCCGAGTTCCGCGAGGATCGCGCGGTCGTGCCGGTCGAAGACCTCCGGGTCGCAACGCTCGATGAGGTCGGGCCTGTTGAGCGTCGTACGGCGGAACGCCTCGTCCCTGCGCCAGCGGGCGATGCGGCCGTGGTGGCCGCTGAGCAGGACTTCGGGGATGCCACGCCCGCGCCACCGGGGCGGCTTGGTGTAGACGGGGCCCTCCAGGAGATTGGCCATCTCGCCGGGGGCGAAGGAGTCGTCGCGGTGCGACTCGGCATTGCCCAGGACGCCGGGCAGCAGCCGGGCCACGGCCTCGGTGATCACCAGGACCGCGGCCTCACCGCCGGCCAGGACGTAGTCGCCGATGGACACCTCGAAAACGGGTATCCGGGTCGCGTATTCGTCGACGACCCGGCGGTCGATGCCCTCGTAGCGGGCAGGGGTGAAGACCAGCCAGGGCCGCTCGGACAGTTCGACGGCGAGTTCCTGGGTGAAGGGGCGGCCGCTGGGGGTGGGCACCACCAGGACCGGCCCCGACGCCCCGGACTCGTAGCCGTCGGCGAGCACCTGGTCGAGGGCCTCGCCCCAGGGCTCGGTCTTCATGACCATGCCGGGGCCGCCACCGTAGGGCGTGTCGTCGACCGTGTTGTGCCGGTCGTACGTCCAGTGGCGCAGGTCGTGGATGTGCACCCCTAGTTGCCCGCGGGCCCTGGCCTTGCCGACGAGGGAGACGTTCAGGGGTTCCAGGTACTCGGGGAAGATCGTGACGACGTCGAGCCGCATCAGTCCGTACCAGCCCCAAAGTCCCCGCCGGGCGCGGTGACGGCGCGGTCGTCGAGGAGGCCGGGCGGCGGGGAGACCACCGCGCGCTGCTGCTCGAGGTCGATCTCGGGGACGATCTGCCGCACGAAGGGGATCAGGACCTCGCTGCCGTCCGGCCGTTCCACGACGAGAAGGTCCTGGTAGGGGAGGTGGCTGATCTCCTTGATCCGGCCGACCTCCTCGCCGTCGGCCGTCACCACGTCGAGGTCGACCAGCTGGTGGTCGTAGTACTCCTCGGGGTCCTCCGGGGTCTCCTCGGGGTCGATCTCCGCGATCAGCAGAGTGTTGCGCAGGGCCTCGGCGCCGGTGCGGTCGCGCACGCCCTCGAAGCGCAGCAGCAGCCGGCCGCTGTGCACACGTCCGGTCTCGATGGTCAGCGGCCCGGCGGAGGCCGGGTCGGTGGCGAGCACGGCGCCGGGCGCCAGCCTGAGCTCCGGCTCGTCGGTGCGTACTTCGACGGTGACCTCGCCCTTGATGCCGTGGGCGCGGCCGATCCGCGCGACTACGAGCTGCACGTTCACTACTCCTGTCGGGTGCCTGCGGCATTGCTTCGCAAGGCGTGGACGACAACGGGCCGGGAAAGGCCGTAGCCCTCCCCGGCCCGTGCCGGTGCTGCGTACATCAGCGCTGATCGGTACCGATCAGCGGGTCAGCGGACCTGGTCCACGTCGACGAGGTCGACACGGATGCCACGGCCGCCGATGGCGCCCACGACGGTACGCAGGGCGCGTGCGGTGCGGCCGTTGCGGCCGATCACCTTTCCGAGGTCCTCGGGGTGTACCCGGACCTCGAGCACCCGCCCGCGGCGCAGGTTGCGCGAGGCCACCTGCACATCGTCGGGGAAATCGACGATGCCCTTCACGAGGTGCTCGAGAGCCTCCTCGAGCATGCTCAGGCCTCGGTCGACTCGGTGGTCTCGGCCTCGGCCGAGTCCGCCTTCTTGTCGGACTTCTTCGCCTTCGGGGTGATGGCCTCACCCTTGGGCTCGTCGCCCTCGAACGCCTTGGTGAAGGCCTCGAACGCGGCGCGCTTGTCCTTCGGCTCGGCGACGAGCAGCGGGGCCGGGGCGGGCTCGCCCTTGTACTTCTGCCAGTCGCCGGTCTTCTTAAGGATGGCGAGCACGGGCTCGGTCGGCTGGGCGCCGACACTCAGCCAGTACGCGACACGCTCGGCGTCGACCTCGATACGCGACGGGTTGTACGTCGGGTGGTACAGACCGATCTCCTCGATGGCCCGGCCGTCACGGCGGGTACGGGAGTCGGCGACGACGATGCGGTAGTGAGGCGAACGGATCTTGCCCAGACGCTTCAGCTTGATCTTGACTGCCACGGAAGTGGTGTCTCCTGGTCTTGACGTGGTTGGGCACAGCGAGATGCCGCGTGGGGTTGCGGTACCCGATGGCCCGATGGACGCGTCAGCCGGAGGAGAGAGGGGTCCTGTGCGGCTGTCGAGTACAGCTAGCCATTGTGCCACACCGCTCCGGGTCAGCTCGCCGCGCCCACCGGTTCCTGATCGGGGATGCGGAAGGGCTTTCCGCAGCCGCCGCAGACGATCGGCGCCTGAGCGAGAACGGAGGGGACGACGCGGACGTTGCGGCCGCAGTCGCAGACCGCCTTCACCCGCACGCCGCCCCCCGAGGAGCCGTGCCTGGCGGCGGGCCCGCGGAAACTGCGCGCGGTGTCGGAGGAGGTCGCGGCGGTGTGCGCCTTCACGGCGCGCTGCAGCCGGTCGATGGTCGGGCGGTAGCGGCGTTTCGCCTCCGAACTGAGCGTGACCAGTGAGAAACCGCTGCTGGGATGCGGTTCCTCGGGGTGGTCGAGGCCCAGTTCCTCGGCGATCGCGAGGAATCTGCGGTTGTGGTACCGGCCGGCGCGCGAGGTGTCGCGGACACCCCGGGCGGCGGCAATGCCATGGACTGCTTCATGCAGCAGCCGTTCGAAGGAGAGTTCGTGGCCGCAGGCCGACGAGGACTCTCCGATCAGGGACTCGGGCGCGGCAAGATCCGGCAACTCCGGGTGGTACCGCTGAATATCGGCCCACGCGAGCGCCAGCTCTGCGGCGAGAACAGGTGGTGTCGTGCTCACGTCGTGAGAACGAGCCGGAGTGCCGCCGTGTTCCTATTCCGGGGCATCTCAAATAATTTGCACGTACCAGTCAGTTCTCTCTCATCTTTCCAGACGATAGCGGGTGCGCAGATCTGCGGAGAACCCTCGCAGCTCCCACCAAGCCGGTATGTAGTGGCGGTTACGCGTCGGCGCGTAGCCGAAGCACTCGTTCCGGGGCTCCGGTCGCCGTCCGGGACACCCGGGGCGCGGCCCGTCTCCCCCGGCGTGCGGCCGACCCGTTTCCCGGCGGGCCCGGAAACGGGCCCGGGGACGGCTGCGACGTTACCGGGTTCGTCTCCGGTTCCCGGCACCGGCCCCGGCGGCCCCCGTACGGACTCCTCCACCCGGCGAGCGCGCCGACGGGCGGCAACGACCGCGCCGGGGGCGCACGACGGGGGCGCGAAAGCCGTGCGGGTGTGACCTCTGGACGTCGGGACGGATGCGCAGTTCCCTGGACCGAGGGGGCTGTTGTGCGCACACGAACACGGGGGGCGCTTGACCGGGGCAGATCTCACCTCTCGGCGGAAAGAGGCGCTTTAGATGACACGAACGCTCGTGCCACACCACTCGGCGCCGGCTTCGGCGCCGTCCGCGGACCGGCGTGCGCGGGACCGTGACTGGGTCGAGATCCAGGAACGGATGCTGGTGCCGCTGTACGAGGCCGTGTACGAGCGGCTCGAGGTCGGACCGGGTGTCCGGCTGCTCGGACTGGACTGCGGATCGGGACTCGCCCTGCTGATGGCGGCGACGCGCGGCGCGGCGGTCACGGGTGTGGACGGCGACCAGCCGAGACTCGCGCTCGCCCGGACGAGACTGCTGGAGGAATCGGACTCCGGCGGCGCCGCGCGGCGGCTGCTGAACGGCGGCCCGGCGCAGGCCGCGGACCCGGCGGGGCCCGCGTTCAATCTGGTGACGGCGTTCTCCCCCATCGGCTGCGCGGCGGGGGACGCGGACGGCCTGCGGCCGGAACTGGCCGAGGCGGTGACGGCGGCCGAGCGCGGCAGCGCGGTGGTGCTGGCCGGCTGGGGCCCGCCGGAGCGCTGTGCGACCTCGGGCGTACTGAGGATCGCGGCGCGGCTCGCCGAGGACTGGCGGCCCACTCGCCGCGACGACCTGGAGGAGGTGGCGGCCCACGCCGGCCTGAAGCCGGACGGCTCGGGGCGGGTCGCCTGCCCGTTCGGCTACGCGGACCGGGACAGCGCGGTCCGCGGGCTGCTGTCGACGGGGCTGTTCGACGCGGCGATCCGCGCGACGGACACCGCGCAGGTGGAGAAGGAGGTCGCCGAGGCCCTGCACCCGCATGTGCGGCGCGACGGAACGGTGTGGATGCCCAACGTCTTCCGGTACCTCATAGCCCGCGTCCCCTGACGGCGCCCGTCGCACCCGTTCCCGGCGTGCGGTGCCCGTCCCCGCGCCCGGAAGCCCGTCACCACCCGGCATCATCATTTCCCGCACGCCGAGGGGGTCAGGGCCGCAAGCCCCGGACGAACAAGCCCTGCGGTCCGCCGGATCGGTGCTGCTGGGAAAGCCGGTCCGGCGCGCGGCGCCCCGCGGAATGCCGCAGCGACAGGTCCCGGCCCGGTCCGGCCCGGCTCCGCGGTCGTACTCGGTTCCGCGGGCGGCTGGCCGGGAGGCCGCCCCGGAGATCGCCGGACCGGCGGGAACGAACCCGGACCGGCGAGGCCGGCGGCCGGGGACGGCTGCGTCGGCATCCCCTCGCTCTCGACGCCGCGACGGCCGTGGTGCACGCGCCGTGATCACCGTCGGTTTCCTCCGCCGGACGCACGGGCCGGCACGGCACCTTCGACGGCAGTTCCCCCGAGCCGCCGGTCACACTCACCGGCAGAGCCAGCGGCACGGCCGGCCAGACCTGCGCCGTCGGGCGCGAACCGGAGCGAACCGGACCGGCCGGGGACCGGAAGCGGGCGCCCGGAAGCGGGCGCCCGGAACCCGGCCCCGCGGCCCGGCCGGGGGTGGCCGGGACAGACCCCGCGCCGGGTCCGCGCCCCGGAACCGTCGCCCCGGCGGCCATCAGGGCGTCAGGGCGTCAGGGCGTCAGGGGCGGCGTCGGAGCGGGCGGCGGTCGGCAGGCCAGCCCGTAGTCAGCCCATGAACTTCTTGAACTCGTCGGGAAGCTCGAAGTCCTGCGCCGACTGGCCCGCCGGCAGCCCGAAGGCCCCACCGGGCTGCGTCGCCGCCTGCTCGCGGCGGGACGCGGCGGCCTGCTCCTCGGCCTTGCGCTTCATCGGGTTGCCGCTCCTGCGCTTGCCCTTGGCCTGCTTCTGCTGCTTCTTCTGCCGGCCGGGACCGCCGCCCATGCCCGGCATCCCGGGCATGCCCGGCATGCCGCCGCCCTGCGCCATGCGCGACATCATCTTGCGGGCCTCGAAGAACCGCTCCACGAGGTTCTTGACCGCGCTGACCTCGACGCCCGAGCCCTTGGCGATACGGGCCCGGCGGGAGCCGTTGATGACGTGCGGGTCCTGGCGCTCGGCCGGGGTCATCGACTTGATGATCGCGGCGGTGCGGTCGACGTCCCGCTCGTCCAGGTTGTTGATCTGGTCCTTGATCTGCCCCATGCCGGGCAGCATCCCGAGCAGCTTGGAGATGGAGCCCATCTTGCGGACCTGCTCCATCTGCGCCAGGAAGTCGTCGAGCGTGAAGTCCTTGCCGCCCTTGCTGCTCGCCAGTTTGGAGGCCATCTTGGCGGCCTCTTCCTGGCTGAAGGTCTGCTCGGCCTTCTCGATCAGGCTGAGGATGTCGCCCATGCCGAGGATGCGGGACGCCATGCGGTCCGGGTGGAACGCGTCGAAGTCGTCCAGCTTCTCGCCGTTGGAGGCGAACATGATCTGACGGCCGGTGACGTGCGCGATCGACAGGGCCGCACCGCCGCGGGCGTCACCGTCGAGCTTGGAGAGCACCACGCCGTCGAAGCCGACGCCGTCGCGGAAGGCCTCCGCGGTGTTGACCGCGTCCTGGCCGATCATCGCGTCGACGACGAAGAGGATCTCCTGCGGCTGCACCGCGTCGCGGATGTCCGCGGCCTGCTGCATCATCTCGGCGTCGATGCCGAGACGGCCGGCGGTGTCGACGATGACGATGTCGTGGACCTTGGACTTCGCGTACTCGATGGAGTCCTTCGCCACCTGCACCGGGTCGCCGACGCCGTTGCCGGGCTGCGGCGCGTAGACGGCGACGCCCGCGCGCTCGGCGACGACCTGGAGCTGGTTGACGGCGTTGGGACGCTGGAGGTCACAGGCGACCAGCAGCGGGGAGTGTCCCTGGCCCTTGAGCCACTTGCCGAGCTTTCCGGCGAGGGTGGTCTTACCGGCACCCTGCAGACCGGCCAGCATGATCACGGTCGGCGGCTGCTTGGCGAAGCGGAGGCGGCGGGTCTCGCCGCCCAGGATGGTGATCAGCTCGTCATTGACGATCTTGATGACCTGCTGCGAGGGGTTGAGGGCCTTGGAGACCTCGCTCCCCAGCGCCCGCTCCTTCACGTTCTTGATGAAGGCCCGTACCACCGGCAGGGCGACGTCCGCCTCGAGGAGGGCGATGCGGATCTCGCGGGCGGTGGCGTCGATGTCCGCCTCGGTGAGGCGGCCCCGGCCCCGAAGGTTCTTGAAGGTCTGTGCGAGGCGGTCGGAAAGGGTATCGAACACGTCGGTCGCGGATCCTCGGCTAGGGGGCGGGCGAATGGCTGCCTTCCAGGGTATCCGCCCCCGGAAGCGCAGGGCCCCCGCCCGGCCAATACGCCGTGCGGGAAGCCGGACCCCGCGGGGGCGGGGAGCGGGCGGCTTCGGCGCGGGCCCCCGGAAACCCGGCCCGGTCCGCCCCGCCGCGGCGGGGCGGACTCTGTGTCCAACGCCTCATCCCCGCGGATGTCACCCCTGTGGGCGTCACCCCCACGGGAAGCCCACAGGGGAACTCCTGCGGGCGTCACGCCCGCAGGGCCTCCTCCAGTGTCTTCGCCGTCTGGACGGCGGTGGCCTCGGGCAACGGGGCGCCGTCGGCGCCCGTCACGTAGAAGGCGTCCACGGCGTTGGCGCCCAGTGTGCTCACATGCGCGCTGCGGACCCGTACCGCCGAGTCCTCGAGCGCCCGCCCGATCCGGTGCAGCAGCCCGGGGGCGTCCTGGGCGCGGACCTCGATGACGGTGGCGAGCTGCGACGCGGCCGGGGCGACGGTGACGCGGGGAGGCGGGGCGGCGACACCGCGGCGGCGCGGGTAGGCCGCCTCGCGCTCGGCGAGTTTCGCCGGGACGTCGAGGGTCCCGTCGAGGGCGCGCACGAGATCGGCGCGCAGCCGCGCCGCCTGGGGCAGGGAGCCGTACTCGGCGGCGACGCGCCAGCTGAGGAGCAGTACGTCGCCGCTGCCGAGCCCGTCGGGGAGTCCGATGGCGCGCAGGTCGGCCGCCCGCACGGTGAGCCGGTGCAGGGCCAGCACACCGGCGGCGGCGGGCAGGACGCCTGCCTGGTCGGGGACGGCGATGAGGAGTTCGACGCCGACCGGCTCGGGCCGCTGGGGCTCCGTCTCGTTTTCCACCGTCTCCAGGGCCGGTTCGGTGCGGGCGTGCAGCGCGAGGACGGGTTCCCCGGTGCGCAGCGCCTCGATGGCGAGCCGTTCCTGTTCGGCGCTGGGCGCGACGGGCTCGGGGGCTTCGGGGGCATCGCCCGCCAGGACCGAGGAGACGCGGGCCACCAGGTCGGCGACGAGGGAGGCGCGCCAGGCCGACCATGCGGCTGGTCCGGTGGCCAGCGCGTCGGCCTCGGTGAGCGCGTGCAGCAGCTCCAGCGTCGAGTGGCTGCCGACGGCTTCGGCCACGTATCTGACGGTCGCGGGGTCGTCGAGGTCGCGCCGGGTGGCGGTCTCGACGAGCAGCAGGTGGTGGCGTACGAGCGTGGCGAGCACGGCCACGTCGGCCCGGTCGAAGCCGATCCGGGCGGCCACGTCCTTGGCGATGATCTCGCCGGCCACGGAGTGGTCGCCGGGCCAGCCCTTGCCGATGTCGTGCAGCAGGGCGGCGACGAGCAGCAGGTCGGGGCGGCCCACCCGGCGGGTCAGCGCGGAGGCCCTGACCGCGGTCTCCACCAGGTGCCGGTCGACGGTCCACTTGTGCACGGCGTTGCGCTGCGGGCGGCAGCGGACCCGTTCCCAGTCGGGCAGCAGCCGGGTGACGAGCCCTTCGGCCTCCAGTGCCTCCCACACGGGCACGGTGGGCTCTCCGGCGCCGAGCAGGGTGACGAGCTGCTCGCGGGCCTCGGCCGGCCAGGGCACGGGCAGCGGGCGGGCGGCGGAGGCGAGCCGGCGTACGGCGTGCAGCGAGACGGGCAGGCCGGCCTGGGCGGCGGCGGCCGCGGCGCGCAGCGGGAGAACCGGGTCGCGCTCGGGGCGTGCGGCGCGGGCGAGCACCACTTCGCCGTCCTGTTCGACGACGCCTTCGGCGAGGGGGCTGCGTTCGGCGCCCCGGTCGGTCTTCTGGCCGCCGGTGAGCATGGCCCGCAGCCGGGGGCGCACGGCACGGGACCGCAGGACGCGGCCGACCTCGCGCCAGGTGACGTCGGATGCGTAGCCGATGACGCGGGCGGCCTCGTACACCTGCCGCAGCAGGGCGTCGGCGTCCAGCAGGCCGAGTTCGGCGGCGACCTGGTCCTGCTCCTGGAGGGCGAGGCGGTCGGTGGCGCGGCCGGTGCACAGGTGGAGGGCGTCCCGGGCGTCGAGGAGGCGGCGCCTGGCGTCGTCGAGTCCTTCGCGGGGCGCGTCGGCCAGCCAGGATGCGGCGACGGCGCGCAGGGCGGTGGCGTCGCGCAGGCCGCCGCGCGCCTCCTTCAGGTCCGGTTCGAGGAGGAACTGGAGTTCGCCGTGGCGCTGGGCGCGCTCCGCGCAGAGTTCCTGGAGTTCGGGGAGGCGCTTGGGCGCCTGGTTGCGCCAGTCGGCGAGCACGGCGGTGCGCAGTCCCGCGGTGAGGCCGAGGTCACCGGCGAGGTGGCGGGAGTCGAGCAGTCCGAGCTGCACCTTGAGGTCCTCGCCCGCGGTCCTGCGGGCCTCGACGGGAGTGCGCACGGAGTGGTCGAGTGCCAGGCCGAGGTCCCACACGGGGTACCAGATGCGGTCGGCGAGCGCGGCGAGCGCGCTCTTGTCGGCGCTGCCGTCGTGGAGGAGCAGCAGGTCGAGGTCGCTGCGCGGGGAGAGTTCGCCGCGTCCGTAGCCTCCGACGGCGACGAGGGAGGCGCCGGCGACGCCGGAGGCCTCGGCCGCACCGGCGAAGAGGGAGCCGAGCCAGTCGTCGGTGAGCCGGGCCAGCGCGGTACGGCGCGGCGGCCCGGACTGCGTCTTCTCGTTGAGAAGGCGCAGTCGGGCCGCCGCGTAGCCGCCGGGTCCCGAGTCGTCCGATTCCGTCTCGTCCTTGACGATGTCCGTCACCCGGCAGCTCCTTTTTGCTTCTGTCGGTCCGCCGAGGGGGCCGTGGCCCCCTCGGCGCGGTTCCGGTCGGAGGTCAGAGCGCGTCCGCGCCCCGCTCGCCGGTACGGACGCGTACCGCCGTGTCGACCGGGATGCTCCACACCTTTCCGTCACCGATCTTGCCGGTACGGGCGGCCTTGACCACCACGTCGATCAGCTGCTCGGCGTCGGCGTCGTCCACCAGCACCTCGATGCGGATCTTCGGTACCAGGTCGACGGTGTACTCCGCGCCCCGGTAGACCTCGGTGTGGCCCCTCTGACGAC
Source organism: Streptomyces sp. GC420 (assembly GCF_009916105.1). Lineage (GTDB taxonomy): Bacteria > Actinomycetota > Actinomycetes > Streptomycetales > Streptomycetaceae > Streptomyces. Next base: position 16,879 of record NZ_JAAAXQ010000027.1, read on the forward strand.
CGTAACCGCTGGCCTCTGTGACCGTGAGTCCCTGGACTCCGAAGGCCTGGAGGGCCTCCTTGATCTCGTCCAGCCGGTGCGGCTTCACAACCGCGGTGATGAGCTTCATGCGTCCACCTTCTTGTCCGCCGCGACCGCCGTCGCGTTGCTGCCCGGGGCCGGTGCGGCGGTACGGGGGGCGCTGCCGCCGCCGGCGCCGCTGAAGTCGTACGCGGTCTCGGCGTGCTCGACCTGGTCGATGCCGGAGATCTCGTCGTCCTCGCTGACCCGCATCCCGATGGTCTTGTCGATGAGGAAGGCCAGGACCGCGGAGACGACGAGCGAGTAGGCGAGGACCGCGAAGACACCGGCGGCCTGCTTGCCGAGCTGGTCGAGGCCGCCGCCGTAGAAGAGGCCCGCCACGTCGCTCTGGCCACCGCCGGTGGCGAAGAAGCCGATGAGGAGGGAGCCGACGACGCCACCGACGAGGTGGACGCCGACCACGTCGAGCGAGTCGTCGTAGCCGAGCTTGTACTTCAGGCCGACGGCCATGGCGCAGAGCACACCGGCGATGACGCCGACCGCGATCGCGCCGAGCGGGCTGACCGCGCCGCCGGACGGGGTGATGGCGACGAGACCGGCGACCGCGCCGGAGGCGGCGCCCAGAGTGGTGAAGGAGCCGTGGCGCAGCTTCTCGTAGGCGAGCCAGCCCAGCATGGCGGCGGCGGTGGCGATCTGGGTGTTGAGGAACATCAGCGCGCCGACACCGTCGTCGTTGCCCAGCCAGGAGCCGGCGTTGAAGCCGAACCAGCCGAACCACAGCAGACCGGCACCGAGCATGACCAGCGGCAGGCTGTGCGGGCGCATCGGGTCCTTCTTGAAGCCGACGCGCTTGCCGATGACCAGGATGACGCCGAGGGCCGCGGCACCCGCGTTGATGTGGACCGCGGTTCCGCCGGCGAAGTCGATCACGCCGAGCTCGAAGGCCCAGCCGCCGGTGCCCCAGACCCAGTGGGCGACCGGGAAGTATACGACGGTGACCCAGAGAGTGATGAAGAGCGCCCAGGCGGTGAACTTGACGCGGTCCGCGAGCGCACCGCTGATCAGGGCCGGCGTGATGATGGCGAACATCAGCTGGAAGACGGCGAAGACGTAGACCGGGATGGTGTAGCCGTCCCAGAGTTCCATCTTCCCGATGCCGCTGAAGCCGACGTAGTCGGCCGACCAGCCGACGATGCCGCCGGAGTCGGTGCCGAAGGCGATGCTGAATCCGTACAGGACCCACAGGATCGTGACGATCCCGAGGCTGATGAAGCTCATCATCAGCATGTTCAGGGTGCTCTTGACCCGGACCATGCCTCCGTAGAAGAAGGCCAGGCCGGGCGTCATGAGCATGACCAGAGCAGAGCAGATGAGCATGAACCCGGTGTTGGCGGCAGAGAGCTCTGTCTCTGCGGCAAGCGTGATGCCTGGGGGCATCGGCGTCTCCTCGTCGTCGGTACGGCCCGTGCGGGCTTAGCGCGAGTGCGGTCGTAGAGGGGTGGGCCGGTTATGCGCCACGAGATTCGCGCAGCGCCGTTTCCGCCGATGCCGCTCGATGTTTCGCACCAGTGACGAAGAAACTGGCTGTGTTACGTGGTCATGAACTGACCCGGACGGCGTGTCCTCGTCCGTTATCGTTCCGCAACCAGTGGGCCGACCGCGGCGGTCGCCCGACTGACCTGGCATGGGGGAGCCGAGTCGGGCTGTATCGGGGCGGCCGCCGCGGCCGGGGTCTTTTGTGTACAGGCGGGCAGGGTCCCGCCGGGGCCCTCAGACCGCCTCCGCGGTCTCCTCGGGGAGCTGCTCGGCAAGCAGGCCGGTGATCCGGACGACGTCGGCGACATCGCCGAAATCACGGACGGCGGTGTCCACGGTCTTGCGCAGCCTGGTGTTCACCCGCTCGGAGCGGACCCGCCTGGCGATGCCCAGCGCCTTTTCGGCGAAGACGCAGCTCTGCTCCGGTTCGCGCTGCATGAGGTGGACGGTGGCCATGCCGATCAGGTTCAGCGCGTAGGACCTGTGGTGCTCCTCGTCCTTCGCGAACAGCTCCACGGCACGCTCCATCACGGGGTGGGCGAGCGAGGCGTACATGGGGCTGCGGCCCGCGACATAGGCGAGATCGCGGTACGAGTGGGCGTTCTCCGCGTTGAGTTCGGCCTCGGAGAAGAAGCGGATCCAGTCGGGCTCGGGCTCGGCGCCGGGCTCGATGTCCGCGAAGGTGTCCTCGGCCATGCGCACGGCGCGCTTGGTCCTGCTGGGGTTGCCCATGTTCGCGTAGGCGCGGGCCTCCATCGCATACAGCATCGCCTGGGTGCGCGGGGTGGCGCAGTCCCGGCTGCCGTACTGGGCGAGGTGGATGAGCTCCAGGGCGTCCTCGGGCCTGCCGAGGTGGATCATCTGGCGGCTCATGCTGGAGAGGATGTACGACCCCAGAGGGCGGTCGCCGGCCTCCTTCGCGGCGTGCAGCGCGAGGACGAAGTACTTCTGCGCGGTGGGCTGCAGACCGATGTCGTAGCTCATCCACCCGGCGAGCTCCGCGAGTTCGGCGGCGCACTTGAACAAGCGCCCCGCGGTGGCGGCGGGATGCGGCTCCTGGAGCAGGTCGGTGACCTCGTGCAGCTGGCCCACAACGGCCTTGCGGCGCAGCCCGCCGCCGCACTGCGCGTCCCACTGCCGGAACATCGCCGTGGTGGCCTCGAGGAGGTCGAGCTCGGGTGCGGAGAGGCGGTGGGGGCGGCGGCCCGGCTCCTGCGCGAGCGTGTTGCCCTGCGCGGTGCCGGGCGTGGGTACCAGCCAGCGCTGCATGGGTTCGATCAGGGCCGGCCCGGCCGCGAGCCCCAGCGAGCTCCCGAGGAAGCCGCGCCGCGCCAGCATCAGGTCGCTGCGCGAGAACTCGCCGAGCAGGGCCACGGTCTGCGGGCCCGCCCAGGGCAGGTCGACCCCGGACACGGAGGGTGCGCGGTGCGCGGTGCGCAGGCCGAGGTCCTCGACGGCGACGACGGCTCCGAAGCGCTCCGAGAACAGCTCGGAGAGGATGCGCGGGATGGGCTCGCGGGGCTGCTCGCCGTCCAGCCAGCGCCGCACCCGGGAAGTGTCGGTGCTGATGTGGTGGGCGCCCATCTGGCGTGCTCTGCGGTTGACCTGGCGCGCCAGCTCGCCCTTCGACCAGCCGCTGCGCACGAACCACGAGTTCAGCTGCTCGTTCGGGCGCTTCTCAGCGTTCGTGCCTCCGCCGCCGTTGCCGCCCACTGGAACGCCCCCATCCCGGATGTCGCCGTGGCGATCACCGTTTCGTATTGCCTGCGCTGCGCGAACCGCTATCAGAATGCCGCGGACCGACGCCCCGCGTCCTGGGGACGCCACCCGTCGAACGGGAGCCCGACTTGCCTCCGGCATACCCGCGGAAGCACGCGCTTCCCAAGGGTTCGTGTACTCAAAGTAATCCTACGATCACCGGTCCGGCGAGGGAGATTGCAGAATCGCCACCATTCGCCACCCCTTCGAATGAACTCCTTTACGCGCGCACACGCTTCACTTGACAAGGTGCGAACGGGGACGGGCGGAGCGGTGCCCGCGGGGGCGCAAGAGCGGAACCGCACGACCCCCGGCACTTCTTGGCGCCTTTCGCACCTGGCGACCAGGACGGAGCGTGACCGGAAGACTCCTTTTCGTAACCACCGGCGAGGCAGACCCGTTGGAGGAGGCATGGGCTTCACGATCGGCGTCAGCCGGGGCATCAGGGAAATCCGGCCCGGATCGCGGCGCCGCGGCCGCTCGGCCACCGAGTGCACCGCCGTCGCCGAGTACACCGGCCTGTGGGGCTGGGACGTGGTCCCCGGCGCCAGGGTGACGGGGCACGGCCCGGCCGCGGGCGGCGGCCGGGGCACCGGCCGCTCCGGCGCCGTGTGCTCCTGCGGGGCGGCGGACTGCCGCGCACCGGGGGCGCATCCCCTGGCCTTCGCGGCGGAGGTGCCCGCGGGCGCCACCCTCGACGAGGTCACCGAGGCCTGGGCCGAGGTGCCCGGCGCCGCCGTGATGCTGCCCGTGGGCCGCGCCTTCGACGTCATCGAAGTGACCGAGGCGGCCGGGCGGAGAGCCCTGGTGCGCCTGGAGCGCATGGGGGTGCCGCTGGGCCCGGTGGCGCTCACACCGTCCGGGCGCGTCCAGTTCTTCGTCGCTCCCGGGGCCTGTGCCTCGCTCCCCCAGCTGCTCTACCGCATGGGCTGGGACGACACCGGCCTCGACCTGCGCGGGCTGGGCCCCGGAACCCACATCACGGCCCCTCCCTCCGACCTCGCCGGTCTCGGCCCCGTGCGGTGGCTGCGCACTCCGGCGCTGGACTCGGCGGGACGCCCGCCGCAGGCCCGGCTGCTGCTGGGCACGCTGGCCTACGCGAGCCACCGCTCGGCCTCCTGAGTGCCGGGCACATGTGCCCGGCTCGCGCCGGCTCTGGTCTCAGTCCCCGATCAGGGCGTCGACGAACGCCTCCGGCTCGAAGGGCGCCAGATCGTCGGCACCCTCGCCCAGGCCCACCAGCTTCACCGGTACGCCCAGCTCGCGCTGCACGGCGATGACGATGCCGCCCTTGGCGGTGCCGTCCAGCTTGGTCAGGACGATGCCGGTGATGTCGACGACCTCGGCGAAGACACGGGCCTGGATCAGCCCGTTCTGGCCGGTCGTGGCGTCCAGCACCAGCAGCACCTCGTCCAGCGGCCCGTGCTTCTCGACGACCCGCTTGACCTTGCCCAGCTCGTCCATCAGGCCGGTCTTGGTGTGCAGCCGCCCGGCCGTGTCGATGAGGACGACGTCGGCGCCCTCGGCGATGCCCTCCTTCACTGCGTCGAAGGCGATCGACGCGGGGTCGCCGCCCTCGGGTCCGCGCACGGTCCTGGCGCCGACGCGCTCGCCCCAGGTCTGGAGCTGATCGGCGGCGGCGGCACGGAAGGTGTCCGCGGCGCCCAGCACCACACTGCGCCCGTCGGCGACGAGGACGCGGGCGAGCTTGCCGGTCGTCGTGGTCTTGCCGGTGCCGTTGACGCCGACGACCAAGACGACGCCCGGCGTGTCCAGGCCGCTCTCCGTCTTCACGGCGCGGTCGAGGTCGGTGCCGAGGAGGTTCAGCAGCTCCTCGCGCAGCAGCGCCCGCAGCTCCTGGGGCGTGCGGGTGCCGAGGACGCGCACCCTCTCGCGCAGTCGCTCGACGAGCTCCTGGGTCGGAGCGACGCCGACGTCCGCGGTCAGCAGGGTGTCCTCGATCTCCTCCCAGGTGTCCTCGTCGAGATGCTCGCGGGAGAGCAGCGTGAGCAGGCCCTTGCCGAGGGTGTTCTGCGAGCGGGCCAGGCGCGCGCGAAGGCGCACGAGACGGCCCGCCGTGGGTTCCGGGATCTCGATCTCGGGCGCGGCGACGGGTTCCTCGGCGACAGGAGCCTCGACGACGGGCGCCTCGGGCAGTCCGACCTCCTCTATGGTGCGCCGCGGTTCCTCCCGCGGCTCTTCGGCCTCCTCGCCGACCTGGGGTTCGGCGGGCGGGGCGGTGATGGTCGGCGTGCTCGTCGGCGACGCGGGCGGCAGCTGCCTCTGGCGGCGGCTGCTGACCACGAGCCCGCTGACCGCGGCGACGGCGACCAGGGCGATGACTACAGCAAGGATGACGATGTCCATAACCCGTCCAGTATCGGACACGTCCGCAAGGGCCCGGGCGAGCCGCCGGAGGGCGCCGGGCGGTGCGGGCGACATTTGCGCCTTTCGGGTGACGGTCCCGCGCCGCCGGCCGTCGCCTCGCCACCCGCACCGGCCGCGCACCGGGCTCCGCCACCCGCACCGGCCGCGCGCCGGGCCTCCCGGATTCACTGGCTATCTGACGCTACGTCAGCTAAGGTCCGCCGCACCCGGCCGGCCCGTCAGGAGGGGGCGCCAGCCATGGCCGTCTCAGTGGTCCGTTTCAACCTCGTCGACCCCGCGGCGGGTCCGGAGTCCCTGTCCGCCCGCTACCGGGCCGCCCTGGAGATGGCGGCGTACGCCGACGACCACGGCGTCACCACCGTCCAGACCGAGGAGCACCACGGCGCCGCCGACAACTGGCTGCCGTCACCACTCGTCTTCGCCGGAGCGGTGCTCGGCGCCACCCGCCGCGTCACCGTCACCGTCTCCGCGATCATCGCCCCGCTCCACGACCCGCTGCGGCTGGCCGAGGAGATCGCCGTACTGGACCTGCTGGGCGCGGGCCGGCTGATCACGGTGGCCGGGATCGGCTACCGGGCGGCGGAGTACGAGTTCCTCGGGCGCGACTGGGCAGCCCGCGGACTGCTCCAGGACGAGGCCCTGGAGACGCTGCTGAGGGCATGGACGGGAGAGCCCTTCACCTTCCGCGGCCGTACGGTGCGGGTCACCCCGCGCCCTTGCACCCGGCCGCATCCGCCGCTGTTCGTGGGCGGCGGCTCGAGGGCGGCGGCCCGGCGCGCCGCCCGTCTGGGGCTGCCCTTCTTCCCCAGCGCGCACCTGCCCGAACTGGAGGCGTACTACCACGGGCGGCGCGCGGAGTACGGGACCGAGGGCTTCTGCATGATGCCGGCGGCCGAGACGCCGCTGCTGCACGTCGCCCGCGACCCGGACCGGGCCTGGGCACGGTACGGCCCGTACCTCCTGCACGAGGCCGCGGCGTACGCCTCCTGGCAGTCCACCGGGATCCGCTCCGCCGTCCGCTCGCGCGCCGGAGACGTGGCGGCGCTGCGCGAGGAGGGCGTCTACCGGATCGTCACTCCCGACGAGTGCGTGGCACTGGCCGGAAGGACCGGCGGCAGCCTGGTGCTGCACCCGCTGTGCGGCGGGATGCCGGTGGACGAGGGGTGGCGCAGTCTCCGGCTGTTCTGCGAGGAGGTGCTGCCCGCCCTCGCCGGGCGGGACCGCAAGGAGTGACGCCCCGGGGGCCTCCGCCGGTCAGCGAAGGCGCTGGCTGATGACCTTCGAGACGCCGTCGCCCTGCATGGAGACTCCGTACAGCGCGTCGGCGACCTCCATGGTGCGCTTCTGATGGGTGATGACGATCAGCTGGGAGCTCTCCTGGAGCTCCTCCATGATCCGGATCAGCCGCTGGAGGTTGGTGTCGTCCAGCGCGGCCTCCACCTCGTCCATCACGTAGAACGGGCTGGGCCGCGCCTTGAAGATCGACACCAGCATCGCCACGGCGGTCAGCGACCGCTCGCCGCCGGAGAGCAGCGAGAGCCGTTTCACCTTCTTGCCGGGCGGACGGGCCTCCACGTCCACACCGGTGGTGAGCATGTTGTCGGGATCGGTCAGGATCAGCCGGCCCTCGCCGCCCGGGAAGAGCCGGGAGAAGACTCCCTCGAACTCCCGGGCCGTGTCCCGGTACGCCTCGGTGAAGACCTGCTCGACCCGCTCGTCGACCTCCTTGACGACCTGAAGGAGGTCCGCCCTGGTCTTCTTCAGGTCCTCCAGCTGCTCGGAGAGGAACTTGTGGCGTTCCTCCAGCGCGGCGAACTCCTCCAGAGCGAGCGGGTTGACCTTCCCGAGCTGCTGGTAGGCCTTCTCCGCCGCCCTGAGCCGCTTCTCCTGCTCGGCCCGCACGAAGGGCCGGGGCAGGTTGCGCGGATGCTCCGGGTCCTCGGGCAGTTCCTCGCCCTCGGCGGGCGGCGACGGCGGTACGGGCTGGTCGGGACCGTACTCACCGACCAGGACGGCCGGCTCCACGCCCAGCTCCTCCAGCGCCCGGGTCTCCAGCTGCTCTGTCCGCAGCCGCTTCTCAGCGCCGAGCACCTCGCCGCGGTGCACCGAGTCGGTCAGCTTGTCGAGCTCGCTCTTGAGCTCCCGTCCCCGGTTCCGCTCGGCGGCGAGCTCACGCTCCCGCTCCGCCTTCGCGGCCTCGGCGGCGGCACGTTCCTGCTCCGCCCGCACGAGGGAGACCTCGACATGGGCCAGCAGCTGCCGCGCACCGTCCGCCACGGCCGAGGCCACCTCCGCCTCGTGCCGCAGCCTGGCCCGGCGCCGCTCGGCGCGCGCCCTCGCCTCCCGCTCGGCGCGGGCGGCCCGGTCCAGGGAATCGGCCCGCCCCGCGAGCGCCTTGACGCGCTCCTCGTGCGTACGGGCCTGGAGCCTGGCCTCCATCTCGGTCTGCCGGGCGTTGGCCCCGTCCGCGGCGAGCCGGTCCCGAACGGAGGTGTCGGGCTCCTCGTCCGCGTCCTGGGCCGCCTCCTCCGCCACGAGGAGCCGTTCCGCCAGCTCCTCGGCCTCCTCCTCGGCACGCTCCAGCGCCTCCTGTGCGCGGGCCGCGGCGGCGGCGCTGCGCTCGGCCTCACCGGCCGCCGCCCTGGCCTGGCCGGCGAGCCGGCCCAGCTGCTGCGCCACCCCGGACTTCTCCCGGTCGGCGGCGCGCCGCCGCTCCCCCAGCTCATCGACGAGCGCCGCGCACTCCTTGCGCCGCCCGGCGGCCCGGTGCTGCTCCTCGGCCAGCTTCTCGCAGCGCACCGCGAGTTCCTCCAGCTCGGCGGCCGCCTCGTCGACCGCGGCCTGGACCTCCAGCAGGCTCGGCGCCCCCGCCGAGCCGCCGTGCGCGAAGTGCGCCCCGAGGACGTCCCCCTCGGCGGTGACGGCGGTGAGGTCGGGCCGCGTGGCGACCAGGTCCTCCGCCTCCTCCAGGGTGCCCACCACGACCATGCCGCGCAGGAGCCGCCGGACCGCGGGCATGAGTTCGGCGGGACCGCTCACCAGCCCGGAGGCGAGGGGCCGGTGCGGGCTCCCGGGCACATGAGTTTGCTGAGAATCGTGGGTTTGCTGAGAATCGTGGGTTTCCTGGGAACCCCGGGGTTCCTGGGATTCCTGGGGTTCCCGGGAGTCCTGAAGTTCCCGGGAGTCCTGAAGTTCCCGGGAGTCCTGAAGTTCCCGGGAGTCCTGAGGTTCTCCGGCGTCCCGGGGTTCCCCGGCGTCCTGGCCGCTGCCGAGCAGGATCGCCGCGCGGCCCGCGTCCGTCTTGCGGAGCAGGCGCAGGGCGTCGGCCGCCGTGGCGGGGTCGGTGACGGCGACGGCGTCGGCGGCGGAGCCGAGGGCGGCGGCGACGGGGACCTCGAAGCCGGGCGCGACGGTGAGCAGTTCCGCGGCCGGCCCGAGGAGCCCGGCAAGGCGGTCCTTCGCGGCCAGCAGAGCGCCGGTGCCGTCCTTGCGGCGCAGCCCCGTCGCGAGGGCGTCGTGACGCGCGGCGGTCGCGGCCCGCCGGCGTTCGGCGGTGGTGGCCGCCTCCCGTGCCGCGGAGAGGGCGGCCTCCGCCCCGGCGAGCTCGCGGCGGGCGGCCTCGTGCCGCTCCGCCAGTTCCACGTCGCCCGCGTCGAGCCCGTCGACCTCCGCCTGGAGCTGCTCGTACTCCTCCTGCGCGGTCGCGGCGCGTTCGACGGCCGCGTCGCGGGCCTCCGCCAGCCGGTCGATCTCGGCCTGCGCGGAGGCCGCCCGCGAACGGGCCGCGTTGACCTGGCCGTGGAGGCGGGCCAGCCCTTCGCGGCGGTCGGCGATGGCGCGGGCCGCGTCCTTGAGGCGGCGCTCCTCCACGGCCAGTTCGCGCTCCAGTTCGGCGCGGTGGGCGACAGTGTCGTCCAGGGCCCGATGGGCGGCCTCGAGGGCGGCATCCAGCTCGGCCTCCTGCTCGCGGATACGGGCGGCCTCGCGCTCCATGTCCTCGGGGTCCCGGCCGCGCCGCTCGTCCGCCGGGACGGAGGTGGCGCTCTTGACCCGGGCGTCGGCCAGGGAGATCGTGCCGCGCACCCGCTCGGCGAGCCGGGACAGTTCGTACCAGGTGTGCTGGGCGCGTTCCACGCGCGGGGCGAGTCGGCGCACCTCGTCCTCCAGGTCCGCCTCCCTGGTCAGCGCCGCCTTGAGCTCGGCCTCGGCCGCCTCCTTGCGCTGCTTCAGCGCGGCCTCGTCGGCGATCTCGGACCTCAGCGCCTCGCGCATCCGCACGAGGTCGTCGGCGAGCAGCCGGAGACGGGCGTCGCGCAGGTCGGCCTGGATGACGGCGGCCCGCCGGGCCACGGCGGCCTGCCGTCCGAGCGGCTTGAGCTGGCGCCGGAGTTCGTCGGTGAGGTCCTGGACACGGGCCAGGTTGGCCTGCATCGCGTCCAGTTTCCGCAGCGCCTTCTCCTTCCGCTTGCGGTGCTTGAGAACTCCCGCGGCTTCCTCGATGAAGGCCCTGCGCCCCATGGGATCGGCGTGCAGTACGGAGTCGAGCTGGCCCTGCCCGACGATCACGTGCATTTCCCGGCCGATACCGGAGTCCGACAGCAGTTCCTGGATGTCGAGAAGCCGGCAGGTGTCACCGTTGATCTGGTATTCACTGCCGCCGTTGCGGAACATGATCCGCGTAATGGTCACTTCGGCATATTCGATGGGCAGCGCGCCGTCGGAGTTGTCGATCGTGAGCGAGACCTCGGCGCGGCCGAGCGGCGGACGCCCGGTCGTCCCGGCGAAGATGACGTCCTCCATCTTGCCGCCGCGCAGCGACTTGGCGCCCTGTTCGCCCATCACCCAGGAGAGCGCGTCCACGACATTGGACTTGCCGGACCCATTGGGGCCCACGACGCAGGTGATGCCCGGCTCGAACCGCAGGGTCGTGGCTGAAGCGAAGGATTTGAACCCGCGCAGGGTCAGGGCCTTGAGGTGCACGCCGTCGGACTCTACCCCCCTGTCCTTCGCTTTCGGTTTCACCGATGATTGTGCAGGGCACATTCGACGGTAGGGCAACAGCGAGTTGCGACGGCAGGGCGGGGGGAAAGACAGAAGGGACGCCGAAGGCGTCCCTTGCAGATCCAGACGAGAGCGACCCGACCCGTTTCCCCGGGGAAGGGGTCAGGTGAGCGCGGGCTCCGCCTTGGGTACGTCGATGTCGATGCTGTTCAGCAGCGACGACGACTCTCCGTGCTTCGCGGCGGCCTGCAGCGATTCGTTCTCGGACTGAATCCGTACGAGCTCGGACTCGAGGTCCTGGACGCGCTGCTGGAGCCGTCGCATCTCGGCGAGGAGTCGCGGGTCAGTGCCGCCGACGTAACCGAGAAGCGCCTTTGCCATGATGGATGGTCCTCCACACTGAGTGACCGACCGATGCGGTGTGGGTCGTGAGGGATTCGCACCCGCGGTGCTTGACACTGCTGGATCCTGCTGACGTTCCACATGCCAAACAGCTGAGGTGCGCGGGGACTTCCAGAGTCTCACCAAAAAGTTTGACGGTCAACACGATCACGCCCGCGCGGGCCGGGAACCCTGGCTCGCCAGGCCGCGGAACACGCGGCGGCGACTGCCGAACGGGACCCTCCGGGGGCGTGGAGATCATCCTTAAGGCGGCAGCCTTCCACGGCGGACCGCTATTGGCAACCACCAGGCGATATCTGCCGGAGGCACCTGCCAGGAGCAGCACCATAAACGGTCCGGTGGATTCAGCGACGGACAGAAATGATCATCGGATGGCGAAGGTGTCGTAGCCGCCCCGAGGGCGGTCCCAGATCTCCGTCACTCCGTCGACGAGTCCGGGCGTGTCGTCCCCGCGCAGCCAGTCGAGCAGCGCCTCGCACTTGTGCCGCGGTCCCTCGGCCACGACTTGGACCCTGCCGTCGGCGAGATTGAGCGCAAAGCCCTTCAGGCCGCCGATCTCAAGCGCATTCGCCCTGGTGAACCAGCGAAAGCCCACTCCCTGCACCCTGCCGCGCACCCATGCCGTGAGCCGGACGTCATCTTCATTCATGTGGGCAAGCTAACGAACCAATTACGCATGGATCACTTCGCCCCCATTCGTCATGCCGTACAGTCCCGACACAGAAAGCCTCACTCGTTCGAGTGAGGCAATGCGACATCAAGAGCAAGAAACGCAAGGAAGGGCAGCAGATGGGACGCCATCGTCGCTCCGCCGCTCCCGTGGCCACCGAACAGGTGGACACGGCCGGCCGGAACCGGGGCGCATCACACCGGAAGAAGCGGGCCGGCGTGCCCGTGCGCACCGGGCTGCTCGGCGCGTCCGCAGCCATGGCGATGGGCGCGGTCGCGGTCGCCTCCGGGATCGTGCCCGGCGGCAGCCAGTTCGGTCTGGGCGGCAGCGGATCGTCGGACCGGGTGCAGTCCTCCGACATCCCCAGCGGACTCGAGACGCAGGGCGGGGAGCAGTCGCTTCCCTCGCAGCGCACCTCCGAGCCGGTGGGCGACGGCAGCGGCCGGGCCGGGAGTTCCACGTCCGCCGCCTCGCCCTCCCCCTCCGCGTCCGCCTCCGGGACGGCCGAGGACGCCGCCAGGGGCAAGAAGCAGGACGAGGACAGGGCCGACAAGGCCGACGCGGCGGAGGACAAGGACAAGAAGGGGCAGGCGCCCGACGGCTCCGGCTCCTCCTCCGGCAACGGCGGGAAGAAGACCACCGCCCCCGCACCGCCCTCGGCCGAGGCCCCGGCACAGTCGGCCGCGGGCGACGCCGGCCTGGCGCCCGGGACCGGCGGGGCCACCGAGGCCGAGGCCGCGGTGCTCGCCCTGGTCAACCAGGAGCGCGCCAAGGCGGGCTGCAGCGCGGTGCGCATGGACTCGGGACTGGCCGACCTGGCCGGCGACTTCAGCGAGGACATGGCGCAGCGGGGCTTCTTCGAGCACACCGACCCCGACGGCGACACCCCCTGGGCGCGGGCCGAGCAGGCCGGCATCGCGAATCTGGGCGGCGAGAACATAGCGCGCGGCCAGACGGACGCCGAGGCCGTGATGGATGCCTGGATGAACAGCTCTGGACACCGCGCGAACATCCTGAACTGCGACTACACCACCCTGGGCGTCGGCGTGCACTTCGCCGAGGGCGGCCCGTGGTGGACGCAGGACTTCGGCTTTTGAGATAGCCGGGACCGTCGTCTACTCCGGGCCGGAGCCGAGCGGAGACAAGGACTCCTGGGCCGGTGGACCTGACCGCCGGCCGCCGGGCCGCTCCGGGGCAGCCGAAGGCTGAATGCGCACACAGCGTGCTGGTCTTGTGAGCGTATGGTGAAGGCCATGGAAGTCACGCAGCAGGCCGAACGCGCACCGGCGGACGACCGGCCGTTCGACGTGTTCTCCCGGTCCTGTCCGTCACGGGCCATGCTCGAGCATGTGACCGGGCGCTGGGGCTCGCTGACCATCGGAGCGCTCCGCGAGGGCTCGTACCGCTTCAACGAGCTGCGCCGCCGCGTCGACGGCGTCAGCGAGAAGATGCTGTCCCAGACCCTGCACGCCCTGGAACGGGACGGACTGGTCCACCGGGAGGCACGGGCCACCAGCCCGCCGCACGTCGACTACGAGCTGACGCCGCTCGGCCGCGCCGTCGCGGAACGGCTCCTCGGCCTGATCGCGCTGGTCGAGATGCGGATGCCGGAGGTGCTGGCGGCCCGTGAGTCCTACGACGGGAGTCGGGACGGCGCTCCGCGCGGCGGACGCTGGCAGCGCGGGCAGAAGTAGCTGGAACGGTTCATCCAGGAGCGCCTGCGGATCGGGGTGCCGCAGCGCCGGCACGGCTCGTCCTCGCGGCCGTACGCGTCGAGGGAGCGGTCGAAGTAGCCCGATTCGCCGTTGACGTTGACGTAGAGGCTGTCGAAGCTGGTGCCTCCGGCGGCCAGGGCATCGTTCATCACGTCCCTGATGTGCCCGAGCAGTTCGCCGGTCTGCGGCCGGGTGAGCGAGGCCGTGGGCCGCTCGTAGTGCAGCCTGGACCGCCACAGCGCCTCGTCGGCGTAGATGTTGCCGACGCCGCTGATGAGCGACTGGTCGAGCAGTGCCCGCTTGAGCGTCGTACGGCGACGGCGCAGCGCGGTGTGGAAGGCGGCGTCGTCGAAGGCGGGGTCGAGGGGATCACGGGCGATGTGCGCGATGACGTCGGGCAGGCCGTCAGGGTCGCCGGGCACCCGGTCGTGCAGGGAGAGCCCGCCGAAGGTGCGCTGGTCGACGAAGCGCAGCTCCGTGCCCTCGGTGTCGGCGAAGCGGATCCTGACGCGCAGGTGCTTCTCGTCGGGGGCGCCCTCCGGCTGAACCAGCAGCTGGCCGCTCATACCGAGGTGCGCGAGCACCGAGCAGGGCGAGTCGTCGAGCGGCAGCCAGAGGTACTTGCCACGCCGCCTGGCCGGCCCTATGCGGTGCCCGGCGAGCGCCTTCGCGAAGCCGTCGGGTCCCGTGAGGTGGCGTCGCACGGCGCGAGGGTGCATGACCTCGACGGTCTTGACCGGCCGTCCGCACACCCAGCGCTCCAGCCCGCGCCGCACCACTTCGACCTCGGGCAGCTCGGGCACGGTGTCTCCTCCGGTGTGGGTTCGCAGAAATGTGCCGGGGCCGCAGCGCGCTCGGCGCCGCGGCCCCGGCGGGTGGCTGACCGAGACCTTATCGCCCCGCGGGGTCCGGGCCGGCCCGGACCAGGTGCGCCGCACGGCCGGCCGGTTCCGGTGGCGGGATGCACCCCGCCCGGCTCCGCCGGCAGCGTGTCCGGCACGCTCCCCCCGCCACTCGGCCGGACGCGGCCACGGGCGGGAAGGAGGCGCCGGGCCAGAGCGGGGCGGCCGAGCCGGCGCGGCGTCCCGGGCCTGCTCGTGCGGTACCCCGCGCACGCGCCTGCCGCGGCTCGGCGTCACCGGCCCCGAGCGCCACATGCCCCGCGCACGCGCCGGCCGGACGGCCGGGACCGCGAAGCGGCACCGACGGCTGGGGCGGCGCAACGCCACGACGAGCGCGCCGCCTTGGGCCCACTCGTCACGCGTGGGCACGCCGGCGCATCCCGATGTTCGGCAGGCCGCAGCAGCGCGCCCAGGAAGCCCGACCCGCGACGGGCATACCGGCGGCGGCGAGCTGTCCCGCGACTCCCTTGGAGTGGCGGGGCCGCCCGGCGTCGTCGAGTCCGGCGCGGCCCGCCGGGGCATCCCGGCGTTCGGCAGGCCGCCACGCAGTGGCCCGGCGCCCCAGAAGGTCCGAGGGGGAAATGCCCTCGCGCAGGCGACTGCCATGAACCGCAAAGGCGCCGCCGGCGCGGTGACAGGACTACTCGGGACGCGGTGAAGAGGTCGGGGCCGCAACACGGCGGCGCCGCGCGAGTGCCTCGCGCTCGCGCACGGCCTCCGCGCCGCCGGCCCCGGCGGGTGCGCGGGGGCCGGCGGGCGGGGCGGAGTCAGCCCGTGGCCGGTTCGGTACCGGCCGTGGCCTTGGCCGTGACGGCCTCGACCGCGGCGGCGTCCGCGGCCTGGGCCTCGGCGGCCAGGCGGGCGTCGGCGGCCTCACGGATAGAGCGCCACGCCGATTCCGCCGCCTGCTGTTCCGCCTCCTTCTTGCTGCGGCCGGTGCCGGTGCCGTACGAGACACCACCGACGCGGGCAGCAGCTGTGAAGGTCTTCTCGTGGTCGGGTCCGGTCTCCGAGACCAGGTACTCGGGCACGCCGAGGCCCTCGGTCGCGGTGAGTTCCTGGAGGCTGGTCTTCCAGTCCAGTCCGGCACCGAGGTTGGAGGACTTCTCGATCAGCGGGTCGAAGAGCCGGTGGACCAGCTCCGAGGCCGCGTCGAGGCCCTGGTCGAGGTAGACAGCGCCGATCACCGCTTCGAGGGTGTCGGCGAGGATGGATGCCTTGTCCCTGCCGCCCGTGCCTTCCTCGCCCCGGCCGAGCCGGATGAAGGCACCGAGATCGAGGCCGCGCCCAACCTCCGCCAGCGCACGCGAGTTGACCACCGCGGCCCGCAGCTTGGCCAGCTGGCCTTCGGGCAGGTCGGGGTGGGTGCGATAGAGCGTGTCCGTGACCACCAGGCCGAGCACCGAGTCCCCGAGGAACTCGAGCCGCTCGTTGGTGGGCAGACCGCCGTTCTCGTACGCGTACGAGCGGTGGGTGAGCGCACGCACCAGAAGGGCGGACTCGAGCTTGTACCCGAGCCGCCCTTCCAGGACGTTGAGGGACGAGGCCGTACTGTCCGCCGTGGCTTTGCTGTCGTCTCCGCGCCTGCGCGTGGAGGATGGCTTGCTGGCGTCCGACATTGAGCCCGTCACCCGCCGATCAGACCGCGAGGACCTGGCGCTTGTTGTAGGTGCCGCAGCTCGGGCACGCGATGTGCTGCTGCTTCGGCTCGTGGCAGCGCTCGCACGCCACCAGGGTGGGGACCGCAGCCTTCCACTGCGACCGGCGGTGGCGCGTGTTGCTGCGCGACATCTTCCGCTTCGGAACAGCCACGGCTACTTCTCCTGCTTCTCGTCGGCGCCCGCTTCGGCGCCGCTCACGTTGTCGTCCTTCTCGCCGCCCTGGAGCGAACCGGCGAGTCCCTGCAGTGCCGCCCAACGAATGTCGACGGCGTCGTGGTGGTGGTCCGGGTCGTCCGCGAGCCTGGCTCCGCATTCGGAGCACAGGCCCGGGCAGTCTTCCCGGCACACCGGCTGCATCGGCAGTGCGAGCACCACCGCATCACGCAGCACTGATTCGAGGTCGAGCAAGCCGTCCTCGACGAAGAGCCTGTCCTCGTCGTCCTCGGCGTCGTCGGCCGGTTCCGCTTTGACGCGGCCCCGGTCGTCGGTGTCGGGGTACGAGAACATCTCCTGGAACTCCGCCTCGACGTCGAGTCGAAGCGGCTCCAGACACCTTACGCACTCCCCTTCGGCCGACGCACGGGCGGTGCCGGTGACGAGCACACCTTCCATGACCGACTCCAGGCGGAGGTCGAGTTCCACCGGAGCGCCTTCCGGCACTCCGACGACCCCTTGGATACCGAGGTCCTTGGGGGCGGCGACCGAGCGGGAGAGCCGCTGGAGCGCACCAGGACGCCGGCCCAGCTCGTGCGTGTCGAACACGAGGGGGTTGCGGTGGTCGAGGCGGGCGTTCAGGGTTCTTCCTGCTTTCGAGAGTCGCGGTGGACGGCCGCCGCCGAGCGGGCAGCCGGGATCGCGGACGTACGCGCGACCGAAGTGACAGGATACTGGACGGTCCGCCGTGGACCCAATCGAGGCCTAGCGTCCCTGTTCGTACTGCCGCAGCTGGTCGAGGTCGATCATGCTGGTGTCGAAGAAGCTGGTCTCGTCGAGGGCGGCCGCCGGCGACTGGTGCCCGCCCTGGTCCTGCTGCTGCGGAGCGTGCTCCGGCCGCTGCGGGACGTACTGCTGCTGGTCGTACCCCTGCTGCTGCGGATAGCCGGACGCGTAGGGGTCGTGCTGCTGGTCGTACCCCTGCCGGCCGTAGTCCTGCTGCTGCGCGTAGGAGGCGGCGTACGGGTCCGGCTGGGCGTACTGCTGCTGGTAACCCGCGTAGGGGTCCTGCTGCTGGTGCTGGTACGCGTAGGCGTCCTGCGGGGCGTACGGCTGCTGGGCGGGGATCTCCGGCCGGTGGTCCTGCCCGCGGTCCTGCCGACGCGGATCCGGCTGCGGGCCGGCGAGCTCCGCCAGGTCCGCGAGGTAGTCGGCGTCGCTGGTGTGCTGCTGGGGGACGCCGGCCGCGTCCTGGGCCGCCAGGTGGGCACCGAGGTCGTCGGTGGCGATCCGGCCGTGCAGCTTCTGGCGGCCCCTGCCGACGGCGTCCAGGGTCTTGGTGAGGACGGCCTCGAAGGCGCCGAGCTTGGCGTCCACGTACTCGTCGGCGCGCCGGCGCAGGGTCTCCGGGTCGGCGCTCCGCTCGGGGGCGTCGGCGTAGTCCGGGTCCTCGTAGCCGCTGCCGTCGAGGCCGTCGCCCCGGCCGAGGAGCTTCTCGCGGCCGCGGTCGACGGAGCCGATGGTCTTGGTCAGTACGACCTCGAAGTTGGCGAGTTTGGAGTCGACGTACTCGTCGGCCTCGGCGCGGATCTCCTCGGCCTCCCTGCGGGCCTCGGCGAGGATGCGGTCGGCCTCCTCCTGGGAACGGCGGGCAATCTCCGTGTCCGAGATCAGCGAGCCGCGCTGGGCGTGGGCCGACTCGATGATCCGCTCGGCCTCCTGACGGGCCTGCTCGACCATCTGCTCGCGCCCGCCCAGGAGTTCCTGGGCCTGGGCGAGGGAGCCGGGCAGTGCCTGGCGCACCTCTTCGAGCATGGCGAGCAGTTCGGCGCGGTTGACGACGCACGAGGCCGACATGGGC
This sequence comes from Streptomyces sp. GC420, assembly GCF_009916105.1. Taxonomy (GTDB): domain Bacteria; phylum Actinomycetota; class Actinomycetes; order Streptomycetales; family Streptomycetaceae; genus Streptomyces. Next base: position 34,947 of record NZ_JAAAXQ010000027.1, read on the forward strand.
ATGGAGCGGGCGCTGCCGACCGCGTCGACGATCTCATCAAGCTTCTTCTGGACGTCCACGGGGGAACTGTACGGCCACGGGCGGCGCCGCGGGGAGCGGGCCGCCGAGTGCCCGCGGATCAGCCCTTGGCGAGACGCTTCGCCAGCGCCTCCAGGACGAGCGGGGGCACGAGGTGGGAGACGTCCCCGCCCCAGGCCGCCACCTCCTTGACCAGGGAGGAGGACAGGAAGCTGTAGGTGGGGCTGGTCGGGACGAACAGCGTCTCCACGCCCGAGAGGCCGTTGTTCATCTGGGCCATCTGCAGCTCGTAGTCGAAGTCGCTGACCGCGCGCAGGCCCTTGACGATGGCCGGGATGTCGCGTTCCTTGCAGTAGTCGACGAGGAGGCCGTGATAGGCCTCGACCTTGACGTTCCCGTACTCGGCCGTCACGGAGCGGATCAGGTCGATCCGCTCGTCGACGGTGAACAGGCCCTTCTTGGCCTGGTTGATCATCACCACGACGTGCACGACGTCGTAGAGCCTGGAGGCGCGGGCGATGATATCGAGATGTCCGTTGGTGATGGGGTCGAACGACCCCGGACAGACGGCGCGGCGCAACTGAAGTCCCTCGCTCTCCGGTCCGGTCATGGTGCGTTTTCGCACGTAGAGGCGGCGCGACCGTACCAAAACGTTCCCTCGCCGTAGCGACGGGCCCGTAGCGGCTCGAATCCCTCCGGCCAGCCGAATTCCCCACCTCTGGTGCTGCGCTCCACGGTGACGAGGGCCCCGTCCGCGAGCCAGCCCCCACGGCGGAGTGTGAGCAGAATCTCCCGCAGTCCGCCGTCGGTGACGGCGTACGGCGGGTCGAGGAACACCACGTCGTAGGGGGGCCGGGGAGCCGGGCCCGTGATGATCTGCTCCGCTTTGCCCGCCCGTACCTCGGCGCCCGGCAGGCCCACCGCACGGACGTTCTCCCGGATGGTGCGCGCGGCGCGGCCGTCGGCCTCCACCAGCAGGACGTGGGCGGCGCCGCGGGACAGCGCCTCCAGGCCGACGGCGCCCGAGCCGCCGTACAGGTCGAGGACGTGCAGGCCGTCCAGGGTGCCGAGGAGCGACTGCCAGGTGGAGAAGAGGCCCTCCCGGGCACGGTCGGAGGTGGGGCGGGTGCCGTTGCCCGGCGGAACGGCCAGTCGGCGTCCGCCGGCCGTGCCGGCGATCACGCGGGTCATGTGGGTCCTTCGCTCCCGGAAGTGGTCGTCACTTCACGATATGGGCCGACGGGCGGGCCGTGCTCGGCCGGGGCCGCCCGGGCGCGCACGCGGCGTCTCGTCGTCCCCCGTCCCGGCCCGTCCCTGTCAGCCCTTGTCGAGGTACTGCTCGCGCTCCTCGTCGAGGAGGGCGTCCAGCGCCGTACGGAGGTCGGGCAGGTGCTCCAGCGACGGGTCGGCGGCGACGACGGCGACCGCCTCCTCGCGGGCCGCGGCGATGACCTCCTCGTCCTCGATGACGGTAAGCATCCGCAGCGAGGAGCGCACCCCGGACTGGGCCTGGCCGAGGACGTCGCCCTCGCGTCGCTGCTCCAGGTCGATGCGGGACAGCTCGAAGCCGTCCAGGGTGGAGGCGACGGCCTGGAGCCGGGCCCGGGCGGGACTGGCCTCGGGCATCTCCGTGACCAGGAGGCAGAGTCCGGGGGCCGATCCGCGCCCGACCCGGCCGCGCAGCTGGTGGAGCTGGGAGACGCCGAACCGGTCGGCATCCATGATCACCATGGCGGTGGCGTTGGGGACGTTCACCCCGACCTCGATGACGGTCGTGGCGACCAGCACGTCCACCTCGCCGGCGGCGAAGCGGCGCATCACGTCGTCCTTTCCGCCGGGGCCGTCGGGGGGCATCCTGCCGTGCAGCACCTCGACGCGCAGACCCTCCAGGGGGCCTTTCACGAGCTGCTCGGCGATGTCCAGCACGGCGAGCGGAGGCCGCTTGTCCTCCTCCCCGGCGGGCTTCTTCGCCC
>NZ_JAAAXQ010000280.1 GCF_009916105.1 Streptomyces sp. GC420
CTACTACCGCGAAACAACCGGTGAACTGCGCCTGCCGAAGCCCGCGACGGTCCCCGGCGGCCTCCGCCGCCGCCCCCGCCGACCGGCCCTGCCCGGCCCTACCTGGCCATGATCAGGCTCATCGCCTCGGCCCGCGTCGCAGGGTCCCTCAGCTGCCCGCGCACCGCCGACGTCAGCGTCTTGGCACCCGGCTTGCGCACCCCGCGCATGGTCATGCACATGTGCTCGCACTCGATGACGACGATCACCCCGCGCGGCTCCAGGATGCGCATCAGCGAGTCCGCGATCTGCGTGGTGAGGCGCTCCTGCACCTGCGGGCGGCGCGCGTAGACATCGACCAGACGGGCCAGCTTGGACAGGCCGGTGATCTTCCCGTCGTGGGACGGGATGTAGCCGACGTGGGCGGACCCGACAAAGGGCACCAGGTGGTGCTCGCAGGAGCTGAGCACCTCGATGTCCTTCACCAGGACCATCTCGTCGTGGCCCAGGTCGAAGGTCGTCGTCAGCACGTCCTCGGGCTTCTGCCACAACCCGGCGAATATCTCGCGGTACGAGCGGGCGACCCGGGCCGGCGTCTCCCTGAGCCCTTCGCGGTCCGGGTCCTCCCCGACCGCGATGAGCAGCTCGCGCACCGCGTTCTCGGCGCGCTTCTCGTCGAACTCGCCGATCTTGCCCAAGCCGTCCAGGGTCACCGGGTCGGTCATCTGTGCCTCGTTCCTCTACCTGACATACGGCCGGAAAGCGACCGGAAATGCGCGATGCCGCGCTCCCCCAGGCTAAAACCCTGGGGTGCGCGGCATCCATTCCGGGGCTCCGGCGATCCGGTTCCGGCCGGGTGAGCATCCTCACTCCGCGAGGACGCCCCCTGCTGCCGGTCCCGGACCCTTCCGGGCCGCGGGCGCCACTACTCGGGCCGCTCCTCGGGCACGGCCTCGGCGGTCGTGTCCTTGGTCATCACGGCCGTCGAACCGTTGGTGCTGTTGGTCAGCGCCAGCTCCTTCGGCGAGAGCACCGGCGGACGGGTCGAAGGCGTACGCCGGGAGGAGCCGGTCCAGGCCGGGCGGGCGGGACGCTTGACGATGGGAGCGAAGATCTCGGCGATCTGCTCCTTGTTCAGCGTCTCCTTCTCCAGCAGCTGGAGGACCAGGTTGTCGAGCACGTCACGGTTCTCGACCAGGATCTCCCAGGCCTCGTTGTGCGCGTTCTCGATGAGCTTCTTGACCTCTTCGTCGACCAGCGCGGCGACCTCTTCGGAGTAGTCGCGCTGGTGGGCCATCTCACGGCCGAGGAAGGGCTCGCTGTTGTCCCCGCCGAACTTGATCGCGCCGAGCCGCTCGGTCATGCCGTACTGCGTGACCATGGCACGGGCGGTCGCGGTGGCCTTCTCGATGTCGTTGGCCGCGCCGGTCGTCGGGTCGTGGAAGACCAGCTCCTCGGCCGCGCGCCCGCCGAGCATGTACGCCAGCTGGTCGAGCATCTCGTTGCGCGTCGTGGAGTACTTGTCCTCGTCCGGCAGCACCATGGTGTAGCCGAGCGCCCTGCCGCGCGACAGGATGGTGATCTTGTGGACCGGGTCGGAGTTCGGTGAGGCCGCCGCGACCAGGGCGTGACCGCCCTCGTGGTACGCGGTGATCTTCTTCTCCTTGTCCGACATGATCCGGGTCCGCTTCTGCGGGCCCGCGACCACACGGTCGATCGCCTCGTCCAGCATGTGATTGTCGATCAGCTTCTTGTCGCTGCGCGCCGTGAGGAGCGCGGCTTCGTTCAGCACGTTCGACAGGTCGGCACCGGTGAAGCCGGGGGTGCGGCGGGCGACCGCCTCCAGGTCCACGTCCGGGGCGACCGGCTTGCCCTTCTGGTGAACCTTGAGGATCTCCAGACGGCCCTGCTTGTCCGGGCGGTCGACGGCGATCTGCCGGTCGAAACGGCCGGGGCGCAGCAGCGCCGGGTCGAGGATGTCGGGCCGGTTCGTGGCGGCGATCAGGATGACGCCGCCCTTCACGTCGAAGCCGTCCATCTCGACGAGCAGCTGGTTCAGGGTCTGCTCGCGCTCGTCGTGACCACCGCCGAGGCCCGCGCCTCGGTGCCGGCCGACGGCGTCGATCTCGTCGACGAAGACGATGGCCGGGGCGTTCGCCTTGGCCTGCTCGAACAGGTCACGGACCCGGGAGGCACCGACGCCGACGAACATCTCGACGAAGTCGGAACCCGAGATCGAGTAGAACGGCACGCCGGCCTCGCCCGCGACGGCGCGCGCGAGCAGGGTCTTGCCCGTGCCGGGCGGGCCGTACAGCAGCACGCCCTTGGGGATCTTGGCGCCCACGGCCTGGAACTTGGCCGGCTCCTGCAGGAACTCCTTGATCTCGTGGAGTTCCTCGACCGCCTCGTCGGCGCCCGCCACGTCGGCGAACGTCGTCTTCGGGGTGTCCTTGGTGATCAGCTTGGCCTTGGACTTCCCGAAGTTCATGACCCGGGAGCCGCCGCCCTGCATCTGGTTCATCAGGAACAGGAAGACGACGACGATGAGCACGAACGGCAGCAGCGAGAGCAGGATCCCGAGGAACGGGTTCTGCTTCGACGGCGAGACCGTGTAGCCCTTGGGAATATCGTTGTTCTCGAACTTGGTCTGCAGCGTGGTCGCCAGCGCCTGACCCTGGTCGCCGATGTAGCTGGCCTGGATCTTGCTGCTGTCCTTGACCTTCTCGCCGTCCTTGAGCTGGACCTTGATGATCTGCTCGTCGCCGGTGGTGAGCTTGGCCTGTTCGACCTTGTTCTGGTTGATCGCCCTGACGACCTCGCCGGTGTCGACCGTCTTGTAGCCGCCGGACGAACCGACGACTTGCATCAACACGACCACGGCGAGGACGGCCAGCACGATCCACATGACCGGCCCACGGAAGTATCGCTTCACGTCCATCCACACGGAGCGGCGAGCGCCCCGTCCCTCCTGCCACAGTGAGTGTTTGATAAGACTGCCTTTTGGACGGTACCCCAGGATTGCCGTAAGCCGTCGCCGCGGGCGAGGGAGAAATCCGTCTCACCCTTCAACGGCGGGATACGCGTTCCGGTTCCCGGGGCCCGGATTCCCTTGAGACGTCAGCCGCCGTACACGTGAGGCGCCAGCGTGCCGACGAACGGGATGTTGCGGTACTTCTCCCCGTAGTCGAGCCCGTACCCGACGACGAACTCGTTCGGGATGTCGAAGCCGATCCACTTCACGTCGATCGCGACCTTGGCCGCGTCCGGCTTGCGCAGCAGCGTGCACACCTCGAGCGAGGCGGGCTCCCGCGAACCCAGGTTCGACAGCAGCCAGCTCAGCGTCAGCCCGGAGTCGATGATGTCCTCGACGATCAGGACGTGCTTGCTCTTGATGTCGGTGTCCAGGTCCTTGAGGATCCGGACCACGCCGGAGGACTGGGTGCCCGCTCCGTACGAGGACACGGCCATCCAGTCCATGGTGACCGGGGTGGACAGCGCACGCGCGAGGTCCGCCATCACCATCACCGCGCCCTTGAGGACACCGACGATGAGCAGGTCCTTGCCCGCGTACTCCGCGTCGATCTTCGCGGCCAGCTCGGCCAGCTTCGCGTCGATCTCTTCCTTGGTGATGAGCACCTCTTTGAGGTCGGCGCCCATGTCCTTTGCGTCCACTCGCGTCACTTTCTTCACCGGCCGGACTCCGGGGCCGGGACGGCCCGGAACTCACAGTCGCTTCAGCCTTGCCGGATGACCAGTCTGCCACCCCGGCGCTGTGCGACGACCCGGCCGGGCAGATTGATGGCGCCCTGTCCCCGCCAGCCGGTGATCAGCCGGTCCATCTCCTCGATGTGACGGGCGAACAGCGAACCCGCGGGCGAACCCGCCTGGATGGCGGCCCTGCGCAGCACCCGGCGGCGCACCGCGGGCGGCAGCACGAACAGCTTGGAGACCTCGAGCTCCCCGTTCTCGGCGCAGACCGCGCGGGCGGCCTCGGCGGCCCAGGCGTCCAGTGCGTCCGCGTCGTCACGGGACAGCGACGCGGTGCGGGCCAGCGCCTCGACGACACCCTTGCCGAGCGCCTTCTCCAGCGCGGGCAGGCCCTCGTGGCGCAGCCGGGAGCGGGTGTACGCGGGGTCGGCGTTGTGCGGGTCGTCCCAGACGGGCAGCGACTGGGCCATGCAGGCCTTGCGGGCGGTCTGCCGGTCCAGCCCGAGGAAGGGGCGGCGGTAGCGGCCGCGCTGGCCCGAGACGGCGGCCATGCCGGACAGCGAGCGGATGCCGGAGCCGCGGGCGAGTCCGAGCAGCACGGTCTCGGCCTGGTCGTCGCGGGTGTGGCCGAGCAGCACGGCGGCCGCGCCGTGGCGGTCCGCGGCGGCGTCCAGCGCGGCGTACCGGGCGTCGCGCGCGGCGGCCTCGGGGCCGCCCGTCCTGCCGACGGTGACGGTGACGGCCTCGACCGGGTCCAGGCCGAGGGCGGTCATCCGGGCGGCGACCTCCGCGGCGCGGTCGTCCGAGCCGGACTGCAGGCCGTGGTCGACGGTGACTCCGCCGGCGCGGATGCCGAGTTTGGGGGCTTCGAAGGCGAGGGCGGAGGCGAGCGCCATGGAGTCGGCACCGCCGGAGCAGGCGACCAGCACGAGGGGGGACGCGGGCGAGGACGGCGCGGCGGAGGTGTGCGCGGCGTGCTCGGTCAGGACGTCGTGGAGGACTCGGCGAACGGCCAGGCGTATCGCCGCGACCGCAGGATGGGGACCCATGTCCGGTTCCCTTCGGGGAGGAGGTTTGGGGGTGCCTCGGGTGGATGGTGGATCACGAGGATCTGGGGTCGGACCCCGGCGGCCGGAGCGAGCCCGGACGCGAGGAGTTCGGTCACTCAGAGTGCGTCGATGGTGACAGAACCGAGCCGATACCCGAGCATTGCACGCCCACCCCCCGCCCACGGTCCCTCGGACGGGTGATGCTGATGCATTCGGCAGGACGACACCGGCACGCCATGACACTCCGTACCCACCAGTCCCACGGGGCCTCCCGGGGCCCCGTCCACGGTCCGGGTCCCCCTACTCCGCCCTGCGGTGCACCCGCGCGATCCAGTCCGCCGGTTTGGCGATCTCGGCCTTGGTCGGCAGGGTGTTCGGCGAGGTCCACACCCGGTTGAAGCCGTCCATCCCGACCTCGTCCACCACGGCCCGCACGAACCGCTCCCCGTCCCGGTACTGGCGCAGTTTCGCGTCCAGGCCCAGCAGCTTGCGCAGCGCCATGTCTAGCCGGCTCGCGCCGCGGGCCCTGCGCTGCTGGAACTTCTCGCGGATCTCGGCGACGGACGGCACGACCTCGGGGCCCACGCCGTCCATGACGTAGTCGGCGTGCCCCTCGAGCAGGGACATCACCGCGGTCAGCCGGCCGAGGATCTCCCGCTGGGCGGGCGTCTGCACCAGCTCGACGATGGAGTGGCCGCCCTCGCCCTCCTCGCCCTCGGTACGGCCGCCCGCGAGCGCCTGCGCCGCCTCGCGGAGCCGCTCCAGGACGGTCATCGGGTCGACGTCGGTCTCGCCGAGGAAGGCCTGGATCTCGCCCTCCAGATGGTCGCGCAGCCACTGCACGCCGGTGAACTGGGTGCGGTGGGTCTCCTCGTGCAGGCACACCCACAGCCGGAAGTCGTGCGGGTCCACCTCGAGTTCCCGCTCCACGTGGACGACGTTCGGGGCCACCAGCAGCAGCCTGCCGCCGCCGTTCTCGCCGGCGGGCAGCTCCCGGGTGGCGGGCGCGAAGGTCTCGTACTGTCCGAGGACCCGCGAGGCCAGGAACGACAGCAGCATGCCGACCTCGACACCGGTGACCTTGCCGCCGACCGCGCCGAGCACGGCCCCGCCGGGACCGGAACCGCGCCGCTCGCTCATCTTCCCGAGCAGCGGTTTCAGCACGGCCCGGAAGCCCGCGGCATTGGCCTTCACCCACCCGGGGCGGTCCACCACCAGCACCGGCGTGTCCCGGACCCGGGCCCCGTCCGGGATCATCCGGGTGAAGGCGCGCACATGCTCCTCGGAGGACTTGGCGTGCCTGCGCAACTCGGCGACCACCGCCCGCGCCTCGTCCTGGCTCACGTCCGGACCCGGCCGCAGCAGCCGGGTCGCGGTCGCGACCGCGAGATTCCAGTCGACCATCTCGGCACCACCAAGATTCGTCATGCGTCAACGTTACGTTGTCGGCGCCCTCCGGGGAGAGGGCTTGAGCCCGGCCGGGTTCAGCGGCAACCGCAGTTCGCCAGGGCCGAGGCGAGCCGGTCCAGGGCCGCCTGGGCCGCGACGGCGTCGGTCGTGCCGTTGGTCAGGAAGGCGAAGGCGAGCAGCCGGCCGTCGGCACTGACCACGGTCCCGGCGAGGGCGTTGACGCCGGAGAGGGTGCCCGTCTTGGCACGGACCATGCCGGTCCCAGCGGACCCCGGCTCGTAGCGGCCCTGGAGCGTGCCGCTGAACCCGGCGACGGGGAGCCCGGTGATGACCGGCCGCAGCTCGGGGTGGGCGGGATCGGTGGCGCGTACCAGGATCCGGGCGAGCAGGGAGGCGCTGAGCCGGTCCTCGCGGCTGAGGCCGCTGCCGTCCGCGAAACGGGACCCTCCGGTGTCGGCCCCGAGCCTGCCGATCGCGGCGCCCACGGCCCGCGCGGCGCCCTCGAAGCTCGCCGGTTCGCCCGCGGCGAGGGCGGTCTGCCGGGCGAGTGCCTCGGCGATGTCGTTGTCGCTGTTGGTCAGCATCCGCTCGACGAGCGCGGACAGCGGCGCCGAGGACACCTTGGCGAGCGTCGTCACGTCCTCCCCGGCCGCGCCCGGGGACGGATCGCCGGCGTCGATGCCGCGGTCCTCCAGCAACCCGGCGAAGGCGCGGGCCGCGTCCCCCGCCGGGTCGCCGGTGCGGGGCGCGGGGCCCCGCGCGGACTCGTCCAGGCGGCCCTCGTCGACCATCAGGGGCGTGATCCGCGCGATGTTGGCGTTGCCGGCACCGATGGGGTGGATGTCGGGGCCGGAGTAGAGGGAGGTGTCGTAGCGCAGTTCCGTCTTGTCCGCACCGCGCTTCTTCAGAGCGGCGGCCGTGCCGTCGGCGAGTTTCGCCAGCGCGTCCTCGGTCAGGGTCGGGTCGCCCCCGCCGACCAGCACGGTCGTCCCGTCGTCCGCGACGACGGTGGTGTCGATGCGGTGGCCGGGTCCCAGGGAGGCCAGCGCGGCTGCGGCCGTCGCGATCTTGATGGTCGAGGCCGGGACGAGGGCGTCCGCGGCCCGGGCCCCGTAGAGCCGCTCGCCGGTCGCCGCGTCCAGGACGGCGGCCGAGGCGTCCGCGCCGAGGGCGGGGTCCTCCAGCAGCGGGCCGAGCGCCTCCGCGAGCCCGCGCCTGGTCGGCAGCGGCACCCCGGCGTTCGCGGCGCCGCCGCCCGAACCGTCCGGGTCCGCGGCGGCGGGCCGCTCGCCCAGCGCGGACAGTACGGCGGGGGCGCTGGGCGCGGCCTCCGGGGCCTTGCGGCGCGGCTTCCCGTGATGTGTGCCACCTGTGTGATCGGCCACGCCCGCGCGGTCCCGCTCGGCCTTACGCTGTCCGGAGTCCCACGGGCCGGCCGCGGCCACCGCCACGGTCGCGAGGACGCACCCGGCCACGGCGGAGACCGCCGTGAGCTGCCACGTCTTGAGCTCCGGCACCTCGGACCAGCCCCTTTCGCGATCACACACATGCGTGAGGGACACTTAATCACCGCACGACCGCACCCTGCCGCGAGGATGGCACCCATTGAAGACCGGCCGGTCGAGAACCTGCCGGACGTCGAGGGCTGTCCCCGCGGGAGGACGCGGCGTCACCATACGAATGTGCTGATCATGGAGGAGTCACCCGTGGAGTTCGACGTCGTCATCGAGATTCCCAAGGGTTCGCGGAACAAGTACGAGGTGGACCACGAGACCGGTCGCATCCGTCTCGACCGCCGGCTCTTCACCTCGACCAGCTACCCGGCGGACTACGGCTTCGTGGAGAACACCCTCGGCGAGGACGGCGACCCGCTGGACGCCCTGGTGATCCTTGACGAGCCGACCTTCCCGGGCTGCCTGATCAAGTGCCGCGCCGTCGGCATGTTCCGCATGACCGACGAGGCGGGCGGCGACGACAAGCTGCTCTGCGTGCCCGCCTCCGACCCGCGCATGGAGCACCTGCGCGACATCCACCACGTGCCGGAGTTCGACCGCCTGGAGATCCAGCACTTCTTCGAGGTCTACAAGGACCTGGAGCCCGGCAAGTCCGTCGAGGGCGCCGACTGGGTCGGCCGCGCCGAGGCCGAGGAAGAGATCAAGGCCTCCTTCAAGCGCCTGGAGGCGCAGGGCGGCCACTGAGCCCCCACGGGTCCGTCGGGCAGCCGGCGGCACCGGCCCCCTCCGGGGCCCGGCCCCGGGCCGGGGTCCTGTGCCCCGGAGTCCCCGGGCACTCCCCGGGACGCGGAGTTCCACGGTCCACGCTCACGTGACCGTTTCGGCGGGCGGCACACCGGAAACCCGGTGTGCCGCCCGCGGTTCTGTGCGGGCACGTGCCGTGCGCATACTGGGCGGACGGGAGGCGACCGCGAGGACCGAGAGGTGGAGTCGTTCAGGTGGTGGCGGAGCCCAGGCGCCCGGAAGGGCCCGGAGCAGACCCCCGGGCCGTGGCGGAGGACCGCAAGCCCCCGTCCGACGAGGCGCGCAGCGCCTTCACCCCGCCGTCCGGCATCGCCGTACCGCTGCCGTCGGGCCCGCCCGAGCCCGACGGGCCGACCTCGGAGTTCGCCGTGCCGCGCGGCCTGGTGCCCGAGCCGTCCGCGGAGCCCCAGGGTTCCGCTCTCTCGCCGCCCGGCGGCCGCGGCGCCGGGGACGCCCCGCCCGCCTTCACGCCGGCCCACGGCGTGCCGCTGGTCCGGCTCACCAAGGAGACACCCTGGCAGGACCGCATGCGCACGGTGCTGCGCATGCCCGTCGGGGAACGCCCGGCGCCGGAGCCGGTGCAGCTCCAGGGCGAGTCCGGCCCCGCCGTGCCGCGCGTCCTGGACCTGACCCTGCGCATCGGCGAGCTGCTGCTCGCCGGCGGCGAGGGCGCGGAGGACGTGGAGGCGGCGATGCTCGCCATCGCGACGGCGTACGGACTCGCCAGGTGCGAGCCGACCGTCACCTTCACCCTGCTCTCGATCACCCATCAGCCCTCGCTGGTCGACGACCCGGTGACCGCGAACCGGACGGTGCGCCGCAGGGCTCCCGACTACACCCGGCTGGCCGCCGTCTTCCGGCTCGTCGACGACATCAGCTCGGACGAGGGCGCGGTCTCGCTGGAGGAGGCCTACCGCCGGCTCGCCGAGATCCGCCGCAACCGCCACCCGTACCCGACCTGGGTGCTCACGGCGGCGAGCGGTCTGCTGGCGGGCGCGGCGAGCCTCCTCGTCGGCGGCGGGCCGCCGGTGTTCCTCGCCGCCGCCCTGGGCGCGATGCTGGGCGACCGGCTGGCGTGGCTGTGCGCCGGGCGCGGACTGCCGGAGTTCTATCAGTTCGTGGCCGCCGCGATGCCGCCCGCGGCGGTCGGGGTGGCGCTGGCGCTGGCCGGCGCGGACGTCTCGTACTCGGCGGTGATCACGGGCGGGCTCTTCGCGCTGCTGCCGGGGCGGGCCCTGGTCGCGGGTGTGCAGGACGGGCTGACGGGGTTCTACATCACGGCCGCGGCCCGGCTGCTGGAGGTCATGTACTTCTTCATCGGGATCGTCGTCGGCGTGCTGCTGGTGCTCTACATCGGCGTACAGCTGGAGGCGACGCTCGACCCGGACGAGGCGCTGCGCAGCGCCGAACGGCCGGTGGTGCAGATCCTCGCCGCCATGGCGCTGAGCCTGACCTTCGCGCTGCTGCTCCAGCAGGAGCGCCACACGGTGCTGGCCGCGACCCTCAACGGCGGCGTCGCCTGGGCGGTGTACGGGGCGCTGCACTACGCGGGCGGCATCTCGCCCGTCGCGTCGACGGCGGTCGCCGCGGGTCTCGTCGGGCTCTTCGGGCAGTTGCTGTCTCGGCTGCGTTACGCGTCGTCACTGCCGTACGTCACGGCGGCGATCGGCCCGCTGCTGCCCGGATCGCCCACCTACTTCGGGCTGCTGGCGATCGCCCAGGGCCATATGAACGCGGGGCTCGCCTCGATGGCCAAGGCGGCGGCGCTCGCCATCGCCATCGCGATCGGGGTGAACCTGGGCGGCGAGACGGCCCGGCTGTTCATCCGTGTCCCGGGCGCCTCGCGCGGCGCGGGCCGCCGCGCCGCGAAACGCACCCGGGGTTTCTGAGGATCGATCCGGACCGCCGCGGCGCCGTCGCCGGCGGTGCCGCAGGTGGTGCCGGTGCCGCGGTGGTGATGGGCGTCAGCGCTTGGCGTGGCGGCGGCGGCCGCCCTGGGAGGCGGACGGGGCGGTGCCGTCGGCGGGCTGCCCGCCCTCGGCGGCCTCCTTCCGGGACTTGCCGCGGGCCCGCAGGAGTTCGACGACGATCGGCAGGACCGAGACCAGCACGATGCCGATGAGGATCAGCTCGATGTGGGCGTGGACGAAGTCGACCTTGCCGAGGGCGGCGCCGAGCAGGGTCACTCCGACGCCCCACATGACGCCGCCGATGATGTTGAAGGTGATGAAGGAGCGGTAGTTCATCCGGCTCACACCGGCGACGATCGGGGTGAACGTCCGCACGATCGGCACGAAGCGGGCCAGCACCAGGGACTTGGGGCCGTACTTCTCGAAGAACTCGTGCGCCTTGGTGACGTTCTCCTGCTTGAACAGGCGGGAGTCGGGCCGGTTGAACAGCGCCGGGCCCACCTTGCGGCCGAACAGGTAGCCGACCTGGTCGCCGGCGACCGCGGCGACCGCGATCAGCGTGCAGACCAGCCACAGCGGGGTGTCCAGCCTGTCCGTCGTCACCAGCAGGCCGGTGGTGAACAGCAGGGAGTCGCCCGGCAGGAAGAAGCCGATGAGCACGCCGGACTCGGCGAAGACGATGGCCAGGACGCCGATCAGACCGAACTTGTTGATCAGAAAGTCCGGGTCCAGCCAGCTCGGGCCGAGGGCAAGAGTTGTCATCGCCGTATTCACGGGTTCCGGGCTCCAGGGGGTCTGTGGG
>NZ_JAAAXQ010000281.1 GCF_009916105.1 Streptomyces sp. GC420
GTCGGCCCCCGCTCCCCCGCCGGCGCAGCTGGTGCGTGATGAGCATCGTCTCGTCGTGCTGCTGCTCGTGCTGGGCGACCATGCCGAAGGCGAACCCGGCCTCGGCGAGCGGCCCGCCACCGCTCAGCGGCACCTCCGCCACCACGTCCAGCACGCGCGCGCGGACGTCGCCGACGTAACGGCGCGCCTCGGCCGGCGGCAGCAGCGGCAGTGAGGGCCGTTCCGCCCGGGGATGCTCGAAGGCGTCGTAGACCGAGTCGATGTCCGGGCGCAGCGCCTCCCTCCGGCCGAGCGTGCGCAGCAGCCACTGCTCCTCCTGGTTGCCGATGTGGGCCAGATCCCACACCAGCGGCGACATGAGGGGCGAGTGCTGGGCGGTGAGTTCGGGGTCCGCCACGCAGGAGGTGAGCAGCTCGGTGCGGTCACGCGCCGTCGTGAGCGCCGTGACCGCACGCTGCCGCAGCTCCTCCGGGCCGACGTCCCCGCCGGACTCCTCCGGGCCGTCCCCGCCGGACTCCTGCGGGACGTGAACGGTCATGAGTCGGTGTCCTTCCTCGGGACGGTATCGAGCAGGTCGTCGGCGGGGCAGCGGCCCTGGGACACATAGCGGTCGACGAAGGAGACGACAGCGGAGCGCACCGCCGCGGACGCGCCCCTGCGGGCCAGGGCCTCACCGGCCGCGGCGAAACAGGCGACGGCGGCATCGCGGAGCCGTGGGTGGGCCGGACCGTGGCGGGCGGCGGCCCGCCATAGCGGATGGCGCGGGGCACGCCCCGGGGCGTCCGCGTCGCCGGCGAGCGGCCGGAGGGCGCGCAGCGCGAGGTCGGCGGCCGTCGGATCGTCCAGGAGCACGGTGGTCACGGCGAGGGGCACGATCCATCCGTCCTCGCCCGGCTGCGCGTCGATCATGCGCAGTTCGAGGTGACCGCGCGGGCGGACCGGCGGGAACAGGGTGGTGAGGTGGTACCGCAGATCGTCCTCCGTGGCGGGTCTGGGACCCCGGCCGCGGACCCAGTCACGGAACGTCAGTCCGGCGGGGGCGGTCCAGTCCGCGCTGTCGGCCCTGACGCACAGCACCGGCGCGTCCAGGGCGTAGGAGGCCCAGGCGGTACGGGGGTCCGCGGCGGGCCCGGGGGCGAGGGTGCGCGCGGGGTCGAGCGAGGCCCAGACGCGCTGACGGGTGGACTTCCACCCGGTGGGCCTGCCCCCGGCGAGCGGGGAGTTGGCGAAGGCCGCCACCAGCACGGGGCCCAGGAGATGAGCCAGCCGCCAGCGGAACCGGTAGCCGTGCGGTCCGTCCGTGTCGTCTCCGCTGTCCACGCACACCTGCACAGAGGCGGTGCTGCACATCATGGAGCGTCCCGCGGACCCGAACCTGTCGAAGTAGGTCTCCATCGCCGCGTAGCGAGGTTCGGTCAGTACGCGACGCGGCGCGCGCCACAGGTCGTGCCCGTGACCCGTGAGCACGAGTCCGTGATCCTTCAGCGCACCTCGCACCAGGGCGAGATCACTGTCCACGACCGCGATGCAGTCGTCCAGCGAGGGGAAGGGCGGAGAGCTGAGTTCGAGCTGACCGCCGGGTTCTGTCGTCACCGTGGACTGGAGGGGAAGGGCACGCACCTCGGCGACGGCCGGGGTGAACCTGTCGGGGCCGACGGGACAGAGCGGGTCGTCGGGGTCGTGCAGTAACCATTCGAGTTCCACGCCGGTACGCCGCGGGGGACCGTTCTTGAAGCAGATTCCCTGAATCAGCTCCTCGGCCTCCACCTCCTTTATCGGGCGCGCACGTTCTCGCTCGTTCCTCACGGGTACGCAGTTTCCTTCCTGCCGGTCCCCGCCCATCCGGAAGCCGGCCGTCACGATGGCAGATACGCCGTCAACCCTCACCCGGCCGACGCGACCGGGACAAGCACTCACGGACCGATCTGGGGCGCCGAATACCGGAATAGGGGCTGCTTTCAGGGGTCGGAACAGGGGTTGCGTCACAAGCTGACGGGTCGGATCGATATGCCGGTTCCCCGCACGCGGGTAGGGGTTCCGGACCGCTTCCGGACCGCCCTACGCTGCGTCCGTGAACATGCCGACCGAGAACACGAGCGACTGGCTGCGCCGATTCACTCCGCTTTCGAGCAGCTCGGCGACACTGGTCTGCTTTCCGCACGCAGGAGGTGCGGCGAGCTTGTTCGTCCCGCTTTCCCGGGCGCTCGCTCCCGAGGTGGAAGTGGTCGCGGTCCAGTACCCGGGCCGCCAGGACAGGCGCCGGGATCCCCCGGCCGAGAGCATCGAGGAGCTGGCGGACGCGGTGTTCGGGGCGCTCGGCCCCGAACTGCCGCGTAACTGCGCGTTCTTCGGTCACAGCATGGGCGCGGTCGTCGCCTTCGAGGTGGCCCGCCGCTACGAGCGGCGGCCGGACACGGCCGGTCCAGTGCGGCTCTTCGCGTCGGCCCGCCGGGCACCCTCCTTGCGCCGGGACGACCGGGTCCATCTGTTCGGTGACGCCGGGATCATCGCGGAGCTGCGGCGTCTGAGCGGCACCGACCAGGCCCTCCTCGCGGACGAGGAGCTGATGGCCGTGCTCCTACCCGCGCTGCGGGCCGACTACAGGGCGATCGAGACGTACCGCCTCGCACCGCAGGACGCCCGGATCGGCTGCCCGATCACCGTGCTGGTCGGCGACGCCGATCCGGTCACCACGATCGAGGACGCGACGGCGTGGCGGGCCCATTCCACGGGCGACGTCGGCGTGTGCGTCCTTCCGGGCGGCCACTTCTACCTCGGCGGGCAGTCCGACGCGGTTGCCCGCGAGATCCGCGGGGCTCTCACGCCCTTCCCCGCCGGCCCCGGCCGAGCCTGAACGACGCTTCGGCGCGGGCCTGAAGCGGCAGGCTCCAGGCCAACAGCGCCATCGGCGTACGGCGAAGGCCCGGTCCCGCCGTGGTCACCGACCCCGGCCGAACCCGCGCCAGGAGGCGCGGCGGACGGTGTCCCTCCGTGCAGGGCGAGCGTGAGATCGCTCCGCCGTTTGATCCCCAGTTTCCGGTACACCCGGGTGAGGTGCTGCTCGACGGTGCTCACCGTGACGAAGAGCTTGGCCGCTATCTGCCGGTTGCTGAGACCGCGCACCGCCAGCGCCACCACGCGCATTTCCGCGTCGCTCAGCATGCCGACCAGCTCGTCGCTCCCGCCCACCACGGAGGGCGGCTGCTGTCCGCGCGGTGCCTCCGGAAGCGTGCGGGCCGGCAACTGGACACCGCATTCCTCTGCGAGCTGGCGAGCCCGCAACAGGGCCATCCGGCCCTTGCTGTACTGGCCCGCCTCCTGGTCGCACCGGCCCATCTCGTGGAGCGTATAGGCGAGAACCACCGGGTTGCCGCACTGCTGCGCCTCCTCCAGCGCACGACCGAGCAGCTTGCCGCGCTCCTCCGTGGACGCGGTCGCGGCGAGGACCCGCAGGGTCACCGCACGTACCTGGTGCTGGCCCTGGCGCACCAATCCCAGCTGCTCCGTGGCCAGTTCCCGCGCCCGCTCGGTATCGCCGCGCAGCAGATGCACCAGGGCGGCGTCGGTCCTCCAGGGCAGCACCGCGGGAACGTCCATCCGCCAGAGTCTGGCCAGCTCGCCGACCGCGAGGAAGTCGTCCAGGGCCGCCTGCGACTGCCCGTTCCCGAGGAGGGCACGGCCGCGGGCGTGCAGGTAGCGCAGTCCCAGCGGAGTCTGGAACATCGCGTCCGGGATCGGTGCATGGAGCAGGGCGAGGGCGGCGCTGCACGCGCCCAGGAGGGTATGAGCCTCGAGCGCGACACTCAGCGGCAGGCCGATCATGACGCCCCAGCTCGCGGTGGGGATCTCGGCCAGGGCGGCCTCGGCAAGACGTGCGGCCTTGGCCGGGTTGCCGCGCTGGAGAGCGAGCCTGGCCCGCAGGCTGGTGAAGAGAGCATGCCAAGCAGGGGCCGACTGCTTCTGGGTGACCGAGACGAGCGTGTCGATCCACCGCTCGGCCGACGCGTGGCGGGCGTTGATGAGCAGGATGTCGATCGCGGCGGCGAGGCTCGGCACGGTCTCGTCGGTCAACTGGTGACTGACCAGAGTCTGTTCCGCGGTCTGGGTCGACGGCGCGTTGGGGCCCACCTGCAGCACGCGGAACAGCTCGCACAGGACCTGGCTCCGGGAGAACGCCCACCGCGTACAGTCCTCCCCGAGGACCGGGGTTGAGGCGCCGTCGCCGTCGCCGTGCACCGTCGTCGCCGGATACAGCAGGCCGAGCGCGGCGCGGCGGGTCTGAAGGTGCGCGGACGCCTCCACGTCCTGCCTCTGCCAGGCGTGCCGCTCCATCCGCTCCAGCGCGTCGAGTGCCGCCTCGGGACGGCCGAACCAGAGCAGGGCGTCTACCGGGGCCGAGACGTGCCGTCCCGACAGGTGGCCCTCCCGCGCCGCTTCCACGAGCGTCGGGATACGGCGGGCCGCGGTGCGCGGATCGGCTCGCCACTCGGTACGAAAGAGCATCGCCGTCGTGGTGGCGCGGTGCTGTTCGCTCCGGCCGTACTGGTAGGCGATGGACAGGCAGTTCGACGCGAGGGCCGTGTCACCCGTGGCGAGGCCCTCCTCGGCCGCCTCCAGCAGCACGCTCGCCGCGCAGTCGTTGTCGATCCGGCTGGCGGCGACCAGTTGGCGGGCCACCGCGGTCACCGGAGCGCCGTTCTTGAAGAGAAGGGTTCCGGTCCTCGTGTGCAGGGTGGCGCGCTCCTCGGTGGTCATCTCGTGCAGGACGGCCGCGACCGCCTGCGGATGGCGCCAGGCGCCGTCCGCGAGCAAGCCGGTCTCCTCCAGGACACCGAGTGTCAGGGAGAGGCACCGCGGGTCCACGTCCGACAGCCGGTACAACAGCGGGGTGTACTCCGGGTCGTCGAGGACGGCCATCTGCCGAGCGACGGTGCGCACGTACGGATCGCATCGGTAGAGGCAGTCGAGGACGGCCTGCTCGAAACGGCGGTCGGCGTGCAGCGTAAACGGTTCTCCCCGCGCGGCGGTGTCCTCGATCAGCCTGCGCACCAGCAGCGGGTTGCCCCCGGTGACGGCGAGGCAGTCGTCGGCGAGGCGCGAGGCCGCGGACTCGCCGAGCCGCGTGGCCAGCATGGCGCGCACCCCGCCGCGGGACAGGGGAGGCAGCAGCACCCGGTGGGACAGCGGCTCCGGAGGCAGCTCCGCGTTCAGCAGGACGCTGGCGGACAGCGGGGAGGGGTGCTCGCTGAGGACGAGCAGCAGAGGGGTCGTACGCCGTCGGCGTGCCAGGGTGGACAGGCACAGCAGGGACGGGGCGTCCGCGTACTGGACGTCGTCGACGCTGATCAGCAGGGGCTGCGAGAGTTCCACGAGATCGTGGAGGACCGTGCCCATCTGGTGGAACAGACGCGGGGGTATGGCCCCCGGCTCGTCAGGCGTCGCCGAGCCGCCCGAGCCCATGACCTGGCCCAGCAGGCGGGACACACGGGTGCCGATGTGCTGGGGCAGGTCCACCGCCTGGAACAGCTGGGCCAGTACGCCGAACGGGACGGGCTGCTCGGCACGGGAGGCCGTCGCGGCGATATGGACCACCCCCAGGCGCTGGGCCTGAGCGGCGAACGCGTCGAGAAGTTCGGTCTTTCCGTGGCCGGCGGCCCCGGTCACGACGGCCAGGCGGGTGTTCCCCCGGAGAGAGTCCTGTAGGAGGTTGTGGAGGAGGGATAACTGCCCCTCGCGCTCGTACAGTTCCGTGTCTCTCGGGGGCAGGCCGTCGAAACCCTCCAAGACGGCTAGCGCTCCGGTTGCAGGCATTCCTTCGACTCCGCTTCATATTAGCTCGATGACGGTTGAGGCGGGGGTGTGCCGATTAGTGTCCGCGTTCTCGGGGGGTGGGACCAGTAAATACCGGCCACTCGCCTTCGGGCAACGGACATACTTAGCGGAGCGATTGACTCCCATTCCGTCGGAACTCTATGTGGGTTGTTGCGGCCGGTTTGAGGTCCGGTTGACCGTTAAACGTGACCTAAGTCATACCGCCGAGGTGTTGTTCGAAGGTATGTTCTTGGCCGGTGATCTGTTCTCGGGGGTGTGCGGTTGTCTTGGCCGACCGCGCGCCGATCGCCGGGTGATCGACCCGGAAGCCGGTGGGGGCGCTGCCGGTGAATCGTTCTCCGGTGAAATCGCCGACGCCTGCCGCGTTGTCTGTCGGTAACTCTGACGAAACTTTTTTCCGTGGCGATTGCGTGAATTTGAAAAGCACGTGACATGCTTCGTCCGGTTCACCGGCTGTTCTGGCGCGCCGGGAATTCGGTGGCGTATACGAAGTGCCGGTACCGGGCGGGCAGAGTACGCATGGCGTCCGGCCCACCCCTCGACGGCTCGCCCCGCGCACCGGAGGGCCGCATGCGGCCCCGGTCCAACCCTGCCCACCTCCGCACCCGCTCCGGTCAACCGCGTGCGGACCGGAAGGGGTGCGGCGGGCGGTCGCCCGTCAGATGTCCCGGAAGAGTTCCGGCTCAGGGGTCGCTCAACTCGGGCCGGACGCCGACCGGACGCCGACCGGGCCGGGCCGTCGATGACCTGACGGATGTCCTGGAGCGGTGAAATGCGGGGGCCTTCATGTTCTTTTCAGACGGGGCGATTACCGTCTTCCGTGTGACCCAGCAGACTCCGCCCGGCTGGTATCCAGATCCCGGGCACACCGGTGAAGGCCCCCTCCTCGAGCGCTGGTGGGACGGGACCGCGTGGACCGATCACACGCGGATGCCCGGCGGATACCCGGTGCCGCCGCCCGCCTCGCGCGGGGGCGGGGTGGCGCGGAAGGCCGTCGCGATCGGTGCCGCCGTCGTGGTGCTGGCGGCGGCCGTCGTCGGCGGGGTGTACCTCGTGAACGGCGACGGCGGGTCCCGCGACCAGAGCGCGCGGTCCGGTCAGTCGCCGACGCCCTCGCCCTCACGCCCCGGCGGCGAGGACGACGGCCGCGGGCGGCCGGACGCGGACGGCGAGCGGGGGCAGGGACTGCCGGGGCTGGAGAAGGGGTACGCCACCGACATCGCCGGCGGCATCAGCATCCCGGTGCCTGACGGCTGGACCGGCCAGTCCGGGCTGACGGGCGCCGGCGTCAGCACGGGGAGCCACGCCTGCCCAGGCGACTCCGGGCAGACCTGTGTGCGGGCCGGCGTGAGCTCGGTCCTCGCGGAGGGGCTGAAGCTCAAGTCCCGGACGGCCGAGGCCGCGGCCAAGGAGGACATCGAGTCCAACGCCGAGGAGTCCTACGGCGGCGAGAGCTACGGCTCCTTGAGCTCGCACGAGCAGCTGAAGTCCGAGGCCGTCACGGTCGCCGGCCAGAAGGGCTACCTCGTGCGCTGGAAAGTCGTGACCAGCAAGGGCGACGACGGCTACGTCCAATCCCTGGTCTTCCCCTCGCCCGCGAACGAGGACCTGCTCGTCGTCGTGCGTTCCGGGTTCGACATCAACGACAAGGCACCCGAGCTCTCCGTCATGGACGAGATCACCGAGGGGATCAAGGCGGCCGACGTCCCGGGGGCGGGCACCGGGCAGGAGGTCTGAGCGCGAGGCCCGGGCCCGGGGCCCGGGGCCCGAGGTCCGGGCTTCGGGGGCCGATTCGGGGTCGTGAGCACCGAGTGGCGGGAGGACGCGGATGCCTGACGGCGGACGGGACGGGATGGTAGAAGCGGGACATGAGTGAATTCGTCCACCTCCCGGTGTACCTCGCCGCCCACCTTGCCGTCCGTCCTGACGTCCGCCCCGTCCGATGACCGCCGGAATCGACACCCCGGACCGCCGGGGCCGTACCGGACTCGACAGGACCGGCCGGGACCTGACCGGCAACCCCCGCGTCAAGGTGCGGGACGTGAAGCTGCTGTCCTGCCACTGGTACGTGGAACGCACCACCACCTTCGACTTCCAGCACTCCGACGGCACTTGGTCCACCCAGGAGCGCGAGACGCACGACCGCGGCAACGGTGCCACCATGCTGCTGTACGACGCCGAGCGCGAAACGGTCCTGCTCACAAGGCAGTTCAGGTACCCGGTGTACGTCAGCGGCCACCCGGACGGCATGTTGCTCGAGACCGCGGGCGGGCTGCTCGACGACGAGGACGAGCACCCGGAGAACGCGGTCCGGCGCGAGGTCATGGAGGAGACCGGGCACACCATGGGCGCGGTCCGGCACGTCTTCGACGTCTATATGAGCCCCGGTTCGGTGACCGAGCGGGTGAGCTTCTACGCGGCCCCGTACGGTCCGTCCACGCGTACGCACGAGGGCGGCGGGCTCGGCGAGGAGGGCGAGGACATCGAGATCGTCGAACTGCCCTTCCGTAGGGCCCTGGAGATGATCCGCAGCGGCGAGATCGCCGACGCCAAGACCATCATGCTGCTCCAATGGGCGGCGCTGGAGGGACCGTTCGCCCGCTCCGGCGGAGCGGTGGCCTCGTCCGCCCCGGCCGAGGACGGGAGGACCGTCAGCGGCGGATGATCCGTACCCGGTGGGTGCCGTCCGCGTCCTCGTCCAGGACGCGGACGGTGACCCCCGCCTCCCTGTCCGTGAAGGTCTCGCCCGGCTCGTAGGGAGCGTCGGACAGCTCCGCGTTCACATTGGGCAGTCGTGCGCAACCCCCGCTGTCGACGGAGCTGTCGGAGACGACGATCGGTCCGCGGCCGGTGTCCACATCGGTCTCGACCTTGTAGATCAGCACCCCCGGTTTGCAGACGGCCTCGTCGTTGCCGGCCCGGGTGCGCACCTCCACGGCGTACCCCGAGCGCGCCGAGACGGGGACGAAGACGAACTTGGGCCGCCTGTCGCGCCCGGCGAGCGGCGCCAGCCTGTGTTCCGTGACGCCCTTGTCGGCCGCACACGCGATCTGCCCGTCGGTGAGCCAGCCGAGCTTCCACTTGTGCCAGCCGAGCAGGTCGTTGTTGGCCCCCCAGTCCTCGCTCATGATGTCCCAGTGCCCGACGGCACCGCCCCCGTGCGCCGTATAGAGGTCGGGCAGCCCGAAGACGTGGCCGTTCTCGTGGGGGAGTACGCGGTATCCGGTCCTGGAGTAGGAGCCGGAGCCGTCGTCCTGGCGGCTGTAGATGAACGAGGTGTTCGCGAGCGTCACCCCGTCGGCGGCCGGTGCCTCCGCGTTGTCGGAGAACGTGACGGACAGGACGGTGTCCAGCGCCGACGGGCCCGCGTTCGGGGTGACCAGGACGTTGACGAGGTCGTAGTCGTCGAAGTCCACCTCTGGGTCGGCGGCGTCCACGATGTCCTGCAGCAGCCAGCGGTACCCGGGCTCGAAGGGCGCTCCGCGGTCGATCCCGTACGCCTCGAAGGTCATCGGCATCCGCAGCCAGTCCTTGACGGGTGCCTCGGCGTGGTAGTCGAGCCGCCCGTACGAGCTGGTGGCGAACCACTTCGCGGTCTGCGGGAAGAACTCGGCGAGCCGGCCGAGTGCCGGGCCCACGCCCGGGGCGTCCGGGAAGTCGATCATGAGGTTCAGGGCGCGGACCCTGCCCTTGCTGCGCGTATATCCGGACGGCGTGGGCAGCCCTTCCGACATCTGGATGCCGCCCGCACCCGCGATCCGGCAGGGCGCGAGCGAGGGGGCCAGGCCCGCCGCGGAAGGGCCCGCCGCCGTACGGTCCGCGGGTGCCGGGGCGGTTCCGGCGCTCGCGCAGACGACGGCCACGGCGGCGAGGCCGGCCGCGGCGCCGAGCACGCGGTTGCGCCGGGCCCCGCGTATCCACGCGCTGCCCGCGCTGCCCGCGCTCCCCGTGCTCCACGGGGTTCGGGCCGCCGTCGCCGCCCATGTCGTACGGACCGTACGGGGGGTCCTGAGCAACTGGCGGGCCCGGACCCGCAGCACCCGGCGTATGCCCATGGGCCCGGGCCCGGACCCGGGTATGTGCGGGGGGCCACCCAGGCCCTTCGGCTCCGGCCCGGGTATGCCCCGATGAGGGTCCCAGGCACCCAGGAACCGGCGTATGCCCGGGGGCCGGCGTGCCGGCCGGTCCCCGGGTGCGCGTCGGTGCTGGTGGTGGGCCATGCGATCACCCTCGGGCGGGTGGTGGCCGGCCGCTCGCTGGGTGATCCGATCGTGGGTTTTCCGCCGCAGCGAGTGTGATGCGCGTCACATGACTCAGGTGAAATATCCGGGGAGTGGGTCCCCGTTTATAGGAGTGTTCGCACGAACCGGGGAATCACTCCCCGGACCCGGGGCCGGTCGTCCGAGAGGGAAGTCGGCGGGCGCCCGGCACGAAGAGGAACGGGAGAACCGTGGAGACAGCCGCCGCCCCGCGCCGGGCGCCCCGCCCCAGGGCCGATGCCCTGCGCAATCGGGAGCGCATCGTCGCGGCCGCGCGAGAGATGTTCGTCGAGTTCGGCGCCGAAGTGCCGCTCGACGAGATCGCCCGCAGGGCGGGAGTCGGCAACGCCACGCTCTACCGGCACTTCCCCGATCGTGCCGCCCTGTGGAGGCAGGTCGTCATCCACGTATCCGAGCGCATCACCGTCGAGGCGGAGGCGGCCCTTGCCGAGGAGGCGGACGCTTTCACGGCGCTGCGCCGCTTCGTGCACGCGGCCGCCGACGAGCGGGTGGGCGCGCTCTGCCCGGTCCTTGTCGAAGGCTTCGACAAGCACCACCCCGACCTCATCGCCGCACGCGACGAACTCGAGCGCATGGTCGAGTACCTGATGGAGCGTGCCCGTCGCGCGGGGCAGCTCCGTACGGACGTCGCCGTCGGCGACCTGATGGTCGCGATCTCCCAGCTGACCCGGCCGCTGCCCGGCATCCCGTGCATGGGCATCGACCGGTTCGTCCACCGTCATCTGCAGCTGTTCCTGGACGGACTGCAGGCTCCGGCGCGCTCCGTACTGCCCGGCGCGGCCGCCACCTTGGAGGACCTTCGCAGGCAGTAACCCGCATCCCGCAGTAGCCGGCCGGAACACCGGCCGGTCCGTGTTCCCCAGTCCGATCCGCAGACCGGGACCGGGGCCCGGTCCGGTGCCGCCGCCGGTGCCGCCACCGGGGCCGCCGCCGGTGCCGGTCCCGTGCCAGTGCCCGGCCGCCGACCCGGCCCGGTTCCGTCC
>NZ_JAAAXQ010000282.1 GCF_009916105.1 Streptomyces sp. GC420
GTCAGGACGGCTCGGGCCTGTCGCCGTGCCCCGACGGTTCGGGAGAGGCGGCCGGTCCCGGCGTCCGGGGAGGCTGCGGCGTGGCCGGCTCCCCGGTCGCCGCGGCCCGCCGTGCCCGGTGGAAGGCGCCGAAGCGGGCGCCCGCGTTCTTGGACGGGGTCCGGTCGGCGGCGGGGCGCGGCACCGCGGGCCTGGCACGGTCGGCGGCCGCCATGGTGCGTCCCGGGGGACGCACCGGCAGTCCGTTCGTGGTGACGGCGGCGGGCTCGACGTGCCGGCCGGGCACCGCATCGGCGGGAGGGCCGGAAGCCGGAGCGGCGGGCGCCGTGCGCTCCTCGGGGCGGGTGCGCGTCCCGGGAGCGGGGTCGGGGTCGGTACGGACGTAGGACACGGTGGCAGGCTCCGTCAGGGTCCGGACGGCGGGCTCCGTCACGGGCGGGGCGGCGGGCTCGGGCGCCGGCCGGCTCTGCTGCGCCGCGCGCACGCTGTACGGGGAGCTCTCGGGCAGGGAGACGCGCTGCTGGGCGAGCAACTGGGACGGCAGCAGTACGACGACGCCGGTGCCCCCGCGCGAGGACGGGCGGAAGCTGACGCTGATCCGGTACTTCGCCGCGAGGCGCCCGACGACCGCGAGGCCGAGCCGGGTCCCCTGGAGCGAGGCCAGGTCGGTCATCCGGCCGGAGACCGCCTCTTCCGCCCGCCGCATGGCGGCATCGGCCATCTTCAGGCCGCTGTCCTCGATGGTGACGACGATCCCGGCGGACCGCTCCTCCACGTACACGTGCACCTGGTCGATGGGGGCGGAGAAGTTGGTCGCGTTGTCCATCAGTTCGGCCAGCAGGTGCATCACGCCCTCGGCCGCGAATCCGGCGACCGCCGCACTGCTGGAGCAGTTGAGGCTCACCCGGCGGTAGGCGGCGATGCGGCCCACGGCGCCGCGCAGGATGCTCTCCATGGCGATCGGCTTGTTCCAGGCCCGGCTCGACCGGCCGCCCATGAGCAGCGCCAGCCGGTCGGTCAGCAGGCCGAGCTGGGAGGTGCTGTGGTCGAGCTTGAGGAGGTCGCCGAAGACATCCTGTCCGTGCCGGTCCTGCATCTCGCGCAGGTCCGCCAGCATGCTCACGGCCTTGGCCTGAACCCTGCCGAGGGCCTTGGCGCTCGCGGCCTGTCCGGCGGCCGACCGCCGCTCGCTGAAAGCGAGTTCACGCACCGTCACGTCCAGCAGTTCGCGCAGCTGCGCGTCCGTGAACGAGTGGAGCCGCAGTTCGCCCCGCACGGTGTCGAGCGAGGCGCCCTCCCGCAGCCTGGTCACCGCCGTGGGCAGAGTCTCGGAGGCCGCCCTCGCCATGTCCTCGGTGGACCGGGCGCGCTCCCGGACCGCCTGCTCGTACTGGGCGTGCGCCGCGCCCACCTGCCGCTGCGCCGCGTCCAGTTCCTCGACGACGGTGCGCAGCAGGGCGACGAGGTGCGGCTCCGTCGGCTGCACCGCACCGCCGGCGGCGGCACCGGCGGACCCGCCGTTCCGCGCCGACTCGGCCAGGTGCGGCAGCGTCACATTGGCCAGGTGCGCCGTCTCCGAGCGGTATCGCGCCAACTCGGTCTGGCAGGACCGGGATTCGGCGAGGGCCTGCTCGACCCGGCTGCCCAGCCTGCGCTGGAGCAGCGTCACCGCCGTCGCGGCGGCGACGACGCACGCACCGGCCGCGGCGACGGTTGCTCCCACCCACGCCCCCGCCGCGTCCGGCGCGGCCAGGGTGACGGGCACCCCGACAGCGGCAGTCACCACAGCGGTGGCGAGCGGCAGGAGCCGCCGCGTGGGCCTCTGTCGCGAACGGGGCGCGTCTGGACGTGGCATTCCGCAGATCCCTCAATGCTCGGGGGTGGGTGGGTGCAACCGGTCGCGGCCGCACGGCATGCCTGTGGGAAGCCGGTGGACCGATACCGTGCAGCTTGATGGGCGTGCACAAGACGCCTGCGATCAGCAGCACTTGTGTCGGCACATGCTAATCATCCCGCTGCCCTTCGATGACAGAAGTCCACAGGGTCCACACACATCAGATCATCTCGTCGCATAGTCGGTCCTTCCATGGCTGTTTGTGGTAAAGGGCCCGCAAGTCGTCGCTGACATTGGGCATTTCCCACGCCGGTTCGCCAATCAGCTGCGGGCCGCGCACCCTCGGCGCCGGAGGGGGGACGGGCACGCGGCGCCGCCGCCGACGCGCCGAGAGCCACTCCTCGATCGGAAGTAATCTCGACCACGCCGCAGGCGGCACAGGAACCAGCCGCCAGCAAGCGAGATCTGGCCATTTTGATCGAACCCGAGCAACCTGAGCAACGAGCGAGGAGGGCAGGACCCGGTGGGCAGGGGGAGAAAACACGAAGTGCGGGCCACGCGTGATCGCGTGGCCCGCACTTCTCCCCGGCGAGCAGGGCGGATGTGCGTTTCAGCTTCGTCCGGCGTCCGTCCCGGAACCGACGCGCCCTCAGGCCCGAGTGGTGACAGACCTGCTACAGCCGACGGCGCCCGCTTGCACCGGGCGCCGTCGAGTGCTGCTGAGGAATCCTGCTCTGCGCACCGCCGAGGAACGGCTGCGCCGCGGGCTGCTCCGCGACGGGAGAGGTCTTGCGTGTGTGGTCGGAGTCCCCGAGCAGCCGGCCGACACCGGCCGGGCCCGACGACTGCCGGTGGCGCGGGACGGACTGACGAGGGGGCCTGGTCAAGGTGATCAGACGCACCAACTGCTGGAAGCAGGACAGCGCGGCAATCGTCGGCAGGGCGGCGGCGGAGGCGTCGATGACGGACTTGGGAGCGTGCGAGACGCACAGCACGACGGCGACCGCCGAGAAGAAGAGGACCACGGCCCAGGAATGCACGGCCCGGCGCTGCAGCAGGGCCGCGCGCAGGATACACAGGGACGCGACCAGCCATGGCCCGTACACCAGCAGGGGCCACCAGCGCAGCACACTCGAGGGCGGAGCATGGCTGGTCGCGACCGCGCGCAGCGGGTCATAGGCGACGATGCCGCCGAACACGCTGACCATGGCGACGATGACGGCCGTGAGCGCGGCGATGAGGAAACTGACCGTCTTGAGCGAGGACACCAGCCAGTTGCGGGACCGCACCCTGCGGTGCCGTTGGTGCAGCGCGCCGCGCGTCGCGGTGGGCACGGTGTCGGACACCGGATCGCAGGCGGGGTCCATCGGGTCCGCGGCACCCTGCACGGGGACGGACTCGCCGTACGTGGCCGCCCCGGTCAGCCGGCCGCCGTCCGCCTCCAGCAGGTGGACCAGTTCCTCGGAAGGGTCCCAGTGTCCGAGCAGATGGAGATTCGGGTCCTCCAGGGGCTGCCCGTCCGCCGCGCCCGGAGGGGTGTGCCAGGGTGAGTGCATCCACGCGTCGTACAGGTTCTCCTCGGCGGAACCCTCACTGAAATGATCTCGGGCATACCCTTCATGCATCGGTACCCCGCCGGGTCCGCTGCCCGTACCTGTCGAACGGAGCAAGATCAGTGGACTGGCGGGTGAAGTCCGCCTCGATCTGATTAAGTGCGGTCAGAAAAAGCTCAAGCTCCATGGACGTATGGCTCAGCGGCACGCACTCGCTGCCACGCCGCAGGATGACAGCGGCGTCCCCGGCGGCGGGCGACGAGGCCGGGGTGAGAAGCCACTCACCCAGCCGCGCCCTCGCGGTCGGGGCCCCGGGCGCATGCCGCTCGGTGAGTGCGGTTCGCTGCTTCGGTGTCGTCATATCCCCCTCAACGAACCGGATTAATCACAGGTGCGGCGCATCCGAGTGACACCAATGCAGTATTTCGTTGACCGTCGGGGGCTTCTCATCGGTTCCGCGGACACATGAATCGATCTTCGGCCCGTCCATAGCATCTTCGGAGCGTCTGCCGAATTGCGCGGACGTACGCATATGAGCGTGCCGGGTCCTCTGTCACTCCTCGGCCATGAGCGGGACGGGGGCGAGACGGGCGAGGAGTTCCGCGCGGTGGAGCCCGGCCACGGGCGCGAGGAGGTCCGGGTGGCGCGCCAGCGCGGCGGCCCGCCTGTCCCGTTCACCGGGCGCCAGCAGGCGCCGGAACTCCACGGCCGGGCCGTCCATGTGCTCCGTCACCTCGAGCGCGGCCACCGCGGCCCGCGCCAGCGGCGCATCGCCGAGCAGGCAGGCGGCCCAGCTCGCGACGACCTCGTCGACCCAGGTGCACCAGTCGGGCGTCCTCCCGCCGTCGGTGCGGCCGGCGTCCGCGGCGGCGATCCGGTCGAGCCGCGCGCAACCGCCGGGACCGGCCAGGGCGACCAGCCCGGCGTCCACCGACGTCGGGTAGCGCAGCCAGGCCGCGGCCGTCACGGCCTGCCGCACCTGGATCTCGGAGAGGGCGGCGTCCATCACACCGCCGACGGGCGGGTACGCGCGCACGAGCCAGTGGGTCGTGGCGACTATCAGGTGAGACAGGGGTGCGGACACAGCGGACGCCGTTCAGGGGTGCGGACCGGAGTGCGAAAAGTTACCGCTCGTCCCTGTTTGCGGGAAAGGACGCGGGCCACGTTCGGGCAGTGCTTTCGGACACATCGGCCGGAGGGTCTGCGGGACCGCCGTGAATTTCGCAAGCTTGTTCCAAACGGTGCGATCCACCGATACTGTCCGTTGCAAGATCTACCGGCGTGGGGAGCGCACATGGACACCGTCGCAGCAGCGGGCAGGCGAGGTCGGCCTCCGGGCAGCCTCGGCATGAACGGTGAGGGCCTCACCGACCGGCAGGCGGCCATCGTCCGCTGCATAGCCGAGCACGTCGAGCGTCACGGCTATCCGCCGTCGATGCGGGAGATCGGTGCCGCCGTCGGCCTCGCCAGCACCTCCTCGGTCGCCCACCAGCTCATGCAGCTCGAACGCAAGGGCATCCTCTACCGGGACCCGCACCGGCCGCGGGCCTACCGGGTCCGCGGCGCCTGGACCCGGGAGCAGCCCGAACCGCCCTCCGCCGCCACGCTCCCGGTGCGGGTGCCGCTGGTCGGCCGGATCGCGGCCGGCGCGCCGATCCTCGCCGAGGAAGCGGTCGAGGACGTGTACACACTGCCGCGCCAGCTGGTCGGCACCGGTGAACTGTTCGCCCTCAGGGTCGCCGGGGACAGCATGATCGACGCCGCGATCTGCGACGGGGACATCGTCACCGTGCGCCGCCAGCCGGACGCGGACAACGGTGACATCGTCGCCGCCCTCCTCGACGGCGAGGCCACGGTCAAGCGCCTGCGCCGCGAGAACAACCATGTCTGGCTGATGCCGCACAACCCGGCGTACCAGCCGATTCCCGGCGACCAGGCCACGGTCCTCGGCAAGGTCGTCGCGGTGATGCGCACACTGTGACGGCGACTGCGCGGCTCTGACGACGACCGGGCGCGCACTGAAGGCGCAGCCCTCTCCGCCCCGGCCGGGCGGCGGGTGCCGGACGACGCTTCCGGGGAAGACGACGCGCCGCCCCCCGTATGCCGCCCGGCGGCGAGGGGCGGCGGATCAGAGCCGGCCGGTGCCGGCGGATGCCGGTGGCGGCCCCGAGCCGGGCGTCACGCGCTGTACTCGGTGAGATCGATGGCGTAGACGGAAAGCGGGGTGCCGTGGACCGGGTCGGTCGTCTCGCGCTCGGGCGTCATGCCGAGTTTGCGCATCACGTTGAAGGACGCCTCGTTGCTCACGTGGGCGATGCTCACGACCCGCTCGAGGCCGCGGTCCTGGAGCGCGAACTCCAAGGTGGCGTGCGCCGCCTCCGACGCGTAGCCCTGGCCCCAGAACTGCGGGGCCAGCCGCCAGCCGATCTCCACCGCGGGCAGTACCTCCGGCAGGAACGCGGGGACGGACAGGCCGGCGAGACCGGCCAGTTCCCCCGAGCCGAGCAGTTCGACGGCGAAGAGGCCGAAGCCCTCGTCGTCCCACTCCTCCTCCCACCGTTCGACGGCCCGCGCCGTCTCCTCCGGGTCGTGGACCGAGCCGTCGCCGATCCACCGCATGACCTGGGGGTCCGCGTTGATGTCCGCCATCACGGCGAGGTCGTCCTCGTGCCAGCGGCGCAGCAGGAGGCGGGGCGTACGGATCTCGGTCATGCCGCACATCCTGCCCGCCCCGGAGCCCCGGCGGAAATCCTGTCCGGGCGCCGGGACGGCCGCCCCGTCCGGGGAAGCCTCCTGGGCAAGAGAGCACAAGAGTGCCGCACGCCCGCCCGGCCGCCGTCCCCGCACGGCAGCCGGACCGGGAGGCGGCCGAGGACTCAAGACGCAACCACGTTCCGAGGAGAAGCCCGTGGCCCCTGCCCGACCTCCTGCGCCTCCTGCCGCTCCCGCGCCCTGGTGGCGCGACGCCGTCATCTACCAGGTGTACCTCCGCAGTTTCGCCGACGGGAACGGGGACGGAATCGGTGACATCTCCGGCCTCCGGCAGCGGCTCCCCCACCTCGCCGCGCTGGGTGTCGACGCGCTGTGGATCACACCGTGGTACCCGTCGCCGATGGCCGACGGGGGGTACGACGTCGCCGACTACCGCGACATCGACCCCGTCTTCGGCACCCTGGACGCCGCGCAGTCGCTGCTGGAGGAGGCGCACGGGCACGGTCTGCGGCTCCTCATCGACATCGTGCCCAATCACACCTCTTCCGAGCACGCGTGGTTCCGCCGGGCGCTGTCCGAGGGCCCCTCGTCACCGGTCAGGGACCGCTACGTCTTCCGCCCCGGACGCGGCCCGGGCGGAGAACTGCCGCCCAACGACTGGCGCAGCGTGTTCGGCGGCCCCGCCTGGACCAGGATCACCGAGCCCGACGGTTCGCCCGGCCCCTGGTACCTGCACCTGTTCGCCCCCGAGCAGCCGGACCTGAACTGGGACGACCCGGAGGTGCGCGCCGAGTTCGAGTCGGTCCTGCGCTTCTGGTTCGACCGCGGTGTCGACGGGGTGCGCATCGATGTCGCCCACGGCCTGGTCAAGGCCCCCGGCCTGCCCGACCTCGGCTCACTGGACGGCAAGCTCCTCGACGGGGCCACCGGCGACGACCACCCGCACTGGGACCGGGAGGAGGTCCACGAGATCTTCCAGGGATGGCGGTCCGTCGCCGACACGTACGACGATCCACGGGTGTTCGTCGCCGAGGCGTGGGCCGGCGCCCCCGAGCGGCTGGCCCGCTACGTACGCCCCGACGAACTGCACACCGCGTTCAACTTCGACTACTTGATGACCCCTTGGCGGGCCGACGTGCTGCGCCGGGTGATCGACGACTCCCTGGGCGCGCTGGGCGCGGTCGGCGCCCCCGCCACCTGGGTGCTGTCCAACCACGACGTCGCCCGGCACGTCTCGCGCTACGGGCGCCCGCAGCCCGAAGGGCGCCTGCGCTCGCTGTCCGACCTGAACGAGCCCGCCGACCTGGCCCTGGGCACCAGGCGGGCCCGCGCGGCCTGCCTGCTCACCCTCGCGCTGCCCGGGGGCGCGTACCTCTACCAGGGCGAGGAGCTGGGGCTCTGGGAGGTCGAGGACCTCCCGGAGGAACTGCTCCAGGACCCCACGTGGCACCGTTCCGGGCACACCGACCGTGGACGGGACGGGTGCCGCGTCCCGATGCCGTGGAGCGGGGACGCGCCGCCGTTCGGATTCTCCCCGGGGGACGGGCAGGGCGAGCCCTGGCTGCCGCAGCCCGAGGCCTGGAAGTCCCTGACCGTGGCGGCCGAGGAGGGCGATCCCTCCTCCATGCTGGAGCTCTACCGGGCCGCGCTGCGGCTGCGCCGGGATCATCCGGCGCTGGGTGACGGCACGCTCGCCTGGGACGGCACCGCCGGCGGCGGCCTGCTGTCCTTCAGCCGCTCCCCGGGGTTCCGGTGCGTGGTGAACCTCTCCGACGGCGCGGTGGAACTGCCCGCCCATCGCCGCGTCCTGCTGGCCAGCGGCCCGCTGGAGCGGTACCGGCTGCCGGGGGACACGGCGGTGTGGCTGGAGGTCTGAGGCGCCGGGGGACGGCCTGCGGGACGTCGCGTGGCGGCGCGCGGGGCCCCGGCCGGGGGCCGGTCGCCGGCCCCCGGCCGTCCGCGTCGCTCCGGTCGCGGTGCGGCAGGCGGTGCGGGCCCGGTGCGGCACACCGCTTCGGGCCCGCTGCCACAGTCGGCGCGGGCCGGCCGGCACCCCGTGCGGACACGCCCGGGGTGCGGGCGCCGCGCCGGCACGTACCAAGGGGCCGTCACCTCCCGGTGACGGCCCCCGGCCCGACATCCCGCGCGGTCAGCCGCGGACGATGTTCTCGGCCTGCGGCCCCTTCTGTCCCTGCGTGATGTCGAAGGTCACGCTCTCGCCCTCGGTGAGTTCCCGGTAGCCCGTCCCGGAGATGTTCGAGTAGTGCGCGAAGACGTCAGGTCCCCCACCGTCCTGAGCGATGAAACCGAAGCCCTTTTCGGAGTTGAACCACTTCACCGTGCCGCTCGCCATGCTGCTGCTTCCTTCGTCCATCCTGAGGAACGGCCCGGCGCTCCCGGGCGTGCTCCAGGCTCCTGTCCAAGGCGCCCGACGTCCGTCCTACCCCACCGCTCACCGGTTTATCCGACGGTCACGAAGACGGCCCACACGAGTCCGCGCGGCATCAGCCGGACAGCGTCCGCTCAGTGCGGGCCCTGCGGCTCGGGCAGCCGCTCCCGCGCGCTCCCGTCACCGGTACGGGGCTCGTCCCCGTCACCGGTACGGGGCCTGTCCGCACCCCCGGAGACGGGTGCGGACCGGGCGGGTGCCGGTACGAACAGCAGGGCCAGTGCCACCGGCACGGCGACCGCCGTCATGGCGTACAGCGTCGGGCGCACCCCCAGCTCCCGCGAAAGGGGACCGGCCAGCACGAGGCCGAGCGGCATGAGCCCTGTCGAGAGCAGGTGGTCGAACGAGCTGACACGGGACAGGGAGCGCTCGGGCACATGGATCTGCAGGGTGGTCTCCCACAGCGTGAAGAAGACGGCGACGGCCACACCCGTGACCGCTTCGAGCGCCGCGATCACCACGACCGAGTCACCGATGCCGATGATCAGCGCCTGGCACGAGGCCACGGCGAGCGCGGCGCCGGCGACGGCGAACGGCCGGGCGGGCCTGATCCGGTAGGCGAGGACGTCGCCCGCGATCGAGCCGATACCGAAG
Organism: Streptomyces sp. GC420; assembly: GCF_009916105.1. Classification (GTDB taxonomy): domain Bacteria; phylum Actinomycetota; class Actinomycetes; order Streptomycetales; family Streptomycetaceae; genus Streptomyces. Next base: position 9,143 of record NZ_JAAAXQ010000282.1, read on the forward strand.
GCGGTGACCACCGCCGCCCAGCTCCGCGCCCCGCCCCACTCGCTGTCCGCCAGCACCGGCCCGAGGACCGACACCGAGGGCAGCACCACCACGTGGTACACGGACATGGCGCCCATCCCCGCCCACAGCCAGGTACGGGTGCGCACCTCCCGGAAGCCGGTGCGCAGTTCCCGCGGGAAGGAGCGCCGGCTGCCCGCCGGGGACTCCGCCACGGCGCGGGGTGTGAGCCGCGCCAGGAACGCGGCGCTCACCGCGAAGGTCCCGGCGTCCAGGGCCAGCGCGCCGCCGGGGCCGGTCCAGGCCACCAGGGCGCCGGCGAGCACCGGTCCGAGCACCAGCCCCGACGAGTGCACGAACCCGCGCAGCGCGTTCGCCTCCCGGAGCCGCTCCCTCGGAAGGATCAGCGGTACGAGTCCGGTGGCGGCCGGCATGAAGAAGGCGTCGGCGGTCCCGAACACCACCATCAGCAGCGCGAGGTGCGGGACTTCGGCTACACCCGTGAGCAGCAGGCAGGCCCCGGTCGCCTGCGTCGCGCAGCGGACGAGGTCGGACACGAGCATGATGCGGTGGCGTGGCAGCCGGTCGGCCCACACCCCGCCCACAAGGGCGAACAGCAGCATGGGGACGAGTCCGGCGGCGGCGACAAGACCGACGTCGGTGGCGGAGCCGCCCACGGACAGCACGGCGAAGGGGACGGCGACGAAGGTGACCCGGTCGCCCAGTACGGACAGCGACTGGCCGAGGAACAGGCGGGCAAACTGGGGGTGCTCGCGCAGCACCCCGGGTATGCGGTTCTTCATGGGTCCCCGACGGTGGGAAGTTGATGTGCCGCCGCGATGGTAGGGACGCCCGGGCCCCGCTGTCCGCCCATTTTCCCCGCGCCGATCAGTGCCTTCGCCCGAAACCGTCGGCCGGCCGCGGCCCCGGAGGGCTGCGAGGTCTCCGGGCGCGGGCCGCAACGACGGGCGCGCCGACGGCCGGTGGCGGTTGCCGCCGGTTAGGGTTACGGCACCGCATCCGCCCCACCGGACCACGGCGACCGGCCTGCGCACAGGCCGCGGGAGTGACATGCCAGCTGTCAGCGCACGGTCGACGGTGGTGGTGAAGCCGGACAGGCTGCTGGCCTTCGGTGACGCCGTGTTCGCCATCGCCATCACGCTGCTCGCACTCGACATCGGCGTCCCGGAAGGGCTCGATCCCTCCCGACTCGGCGAGGCACTGCGTGACGCGCTGCCCGACGTGCGTGCCTACCTGCTGAGCTTCGCCGTCATCGGCGTGCTGTGGGTGACGCAGCACGCGGCCTTCTCATTCATAGCCCGCGTCGACGGCTGGGTCCTTCTCAGTTACATGTGCCTGCTGGCCGTCGTCGCAGCCCTGCCCTTCCCCACCCGCCTCATCAGCGACTACGGGGACACGGCGCTCGCCACGACCCTGTACGCCGCCACGATCTCCGCCGCCGCCGCGTTCATGGCCGCGCTGCAGACGCGTCTCCTGCTGGCGCCGGAGCTCGCACGGCGGGGCGTCGCACGCAGCGACATCCGGCACTCGCTGTGGCAGAGCCTCGCGGTGGTGACCGTCTTCGCCACTTCGGTTCCCCTGACCGCCGTGTCCGCGGCCACCGCCCAGTACTGGTGGATCCTCGCCGTCCCGGTCCGCCGGGTGCTCGCCCGCCGGGCGGCACGGTGACCGAGGGCGATGCCTGACAAAGCCCCTCGCCCTGCGGGGGACGCGGGCGGCCGCCGCCACACCGGTGGAGGCCGGCCCCGGCGGGGAGTCGGCGCACCACCGGGCTCGGGGCACCAGGGCGTGTTTCGAAAGTCCCGTCCGGCTGGGGGCGCCCGGCACGCACTCCCCCGTGGCCCTCCGGGCACGGGAGGTGCCCCCACGCGGCGTTGTCGGTCGTCGGCGCAGCCCGCTGCGCTCTCCT
>NZ_JAAAXQ010000283.1 GCF_009916105.1 Streptomyces sp. GC420
GGCGGGAGTGGGTCTGTGCGGCCGATTCTACCGGGGTGCGCGGGCGTCCCCTCCGTCCCGCCGGTACCCCTCTCCGCGGGACCGCCGGAGACCGCCCGTACCCCTCTCGGCCGGACCGCCGGAGACCGCCGGAGACCGCCGGACATGGGACCGCCGGGCCGCCGGATGCCACCGGACCGCCGTCTCACCATCCGGCCCGGCTTTGGCATACCGGCGCCGCGGGCCCATACTTGCCCCATGCGCAAGCACTCGACCTTCGTCTTTACCTATGGCACCCGGCCCGCCGGCTGCCATGGTCGTGCTGCTTGAGCAACTGACAAGCGACTTCCCAGGCGCCCCGGGCCGGCAAGGCCCGGGGCGTTCTGTCATTTCCGGGCCTTCCGCTCCGGGGCACCGCATCCGCCCCGCGCAACGCAAGGAGCCCCGCAGATGACCAGCACCGCGACCACCCCCCGCAAGAGCGGCGCCACCGCCGCCGAGAAGACCGGCGCCCACACCGCCGAGGCGGCCGACGTGATCAGGAACGCGAGGGAGCGCATCGACGCGCTCGACGACCGGATCATCGGCCTCGTCCAGGAACGGATGGCCGTCTCGGCCGTGATCCAGCAGGCGCGGATCGAGTCGGGCGGCCGGCGCGTGAACCTCTCCCGCGAGATGGAGATCCTGGGCCGCTTCAGGGACGCCCTCGGCAGGCCGGGCACCTCCCTGGCGATGACGCTGCTCGAGCTGTGCCGCGGCCGGATCTGATCCGGGGTCCGCGCAGGGACGAGTGCCGCATCCGGGTTCGGTGCACCCAGGTTCGTATCCGCACTCACCCGTACGGCGCGTGACCGGTCACGGCGGGACTTCGTTGGTACCGGTGTCCGTGCCAGCCAGGGGCGGGCACGAAAGAACCACGCGTGGCTCCCGCCGGGGCGATGTGACGTATGGACGCCGTACGTCGTGGGACCTTCGCACCGGCGCGTGACCGGACCGCAGGGGACAGCAGCCCGGTCATGCGAGAACGGCCGGCTCCGGGGACGCCCGGGGCCGGCCGTATCACCCCGGGCCGGCCCGATCTGCCGGATCACCCGACCGGCCGGATCGCCCAGGCCGCCCAGGCCGCCCAGGCCGCCCAGGGCAGCGGCCCCTCAGCCGGCTGTCTCCTCCAGTTTCGCCAGCTGCGCCCCGATGATCTCCTCGGGGATCCCGGTCCTCTCAGGCTGCGCCAGGTTCATCGCGTGGAACACCGCGATCGTCGAGCCGTAGCGCACGACCGTGAAGGTCACCGGCACCGACTCGCCGCCGATGAGGCCCTCCATCCGGTACGCGACGGACTCCTCGCCCAGCCCTGGACCGGCCAGCGCCTTCACACCGTCGTACTCGCCCGATGCCTGCTCGTACGCCGTGCAGGCACCGGTCGCCTCGCGCAGACCATCCATGATCTTCACCGCGCCCGCCCGGTCGTGCGCGAGCAGCGCGACGGAGGTGACCGTCGCGTCCAGCGCCTCGGCATGGCTCAGGGACCGGACCACGCGGGCGTCGGCCCTTGGGTCGGTGTCGAAGGTTAAGAGATCGGCGACCGGCTGACAGACCTCCGGTTCGGCCGGCACGGTCTCCCGCGGGGGATCATCCAGCGGGACCGCCTCGACGGCATACCCGTCCAGGTCGGCCGGGGCCACGACCGCCTTCTCCAGCTCGGCCGCGCTCAGCGTCCTGGTGACCGCGGCCCTCGGCTGCTCGGTCCTCCGGCCGTCCGCCCCCGCACCCGCACCACTGGCGTCCCCCGTCTCGGAGGCCCCGCTGCACGCGGCCACCGGCCCGAGCACGGACGCGACGCAGACGGCCAGGACGGCCCGCGACACACGGGACCCACGCAACACCCGCCGCACGGACTTCCTCACTGCCCCACCTCCGCTCACGGCCTCGTACCACCCGCGGGCTCCGGCGTGCCGGTGCCCCGGCAGCACGCTCCCGGAGGGCCGTCCCCGTGCCGGGGACGGCCCTTCCGCACACCAACGGTCACGCGGGCCCCGCTACTTCTTCGGCGGGACCGCCGGAATCCCGAGGAAGGGCAGCCGCAGCGCCGCGTACGCCTCCTCCGGGACCGCCGGGGACTTCGGCCCGACGGGCGACAGGCGCTCGTAGGCCTCCCCCTGCCGCGGGCGCGGGTCGGGTTCGCCCTTGTTGGGCCACAGGGACATCGCCCGCTCCGCCTGGGCCGTGATGGTCAGCGAGGGGTTGACGCCGAGGTTCGCCGAGACCGCGGCGCCGTCGACGACATAAATGCCGGGGTGGCCGTACAGCCGGTGGTACGGGTCGATGACGCCGTCCTCCGGCGTGGCTCCGATCGGGCAGCCGCCCAGGAAATGGGCGGTGAGCGGGGTGCCCATCAGCTCGCCGACGTTGCTGCCGGGGAAGCCGCCGATCTCGTCGGCGATGGTCTTGGCGGCCTCGGTGGCCGCGCGTATCTGCTTCGGGTTGGGCGCGCCGTGCCCCTGGGCCGCGGTGAGCAGCCCCTTCCCGATGCCGCGCGGCTTGCGGTACGTCGTCAGGGAGTTGTCCAGCGACTGCATGACGAGACCGATGATGGTCCGCTCCGACCAGCGGCGGGTGGACAGCGAGCGCACCGTGAGCACCGGGTGGCGCGCGGTGTTGGCGAGCCAGCCCAGGACGCGCGGGAACTTCTCGGCGTAGGGGACCTGGAGGATGGACATGGCGCCCATCGCGTTGGAGCCCTTGCCGTAGCGGACCGGTTCGATGTGGGTGGCGGAGTCCGGGTGGATGGAGGACGTGATGGCGACGCCGCGGGTGAAGTCGGCCCTGGTCCCCCCGGCCGCTCCGTGCCGGCGGCGGTAGCGGCGGTCCGTGGTCTGGGCGCCCACCAGGGCCTCGGAGTTGGTGCGGGTCAGCTTGCCGAGCCGGTCGGAGATCCGGGGCAGCAGCCCGCGGTCCTTCATGGTGTGCAGCAGGGTCTGGGTGCCGTAGGTGCCGGCGGCGACGACCACCTCGCGGGCACGCAGGACCTTCGCCTCGGACGGGCCCTTGCGCCGCTTGTCGGTGGGAACGGTGGTGACGGCGTATCCGCCCGCACCGTGCTCGGTGACCGCGACGACGGAGGTCATGGGGTGGACGGTCGCGCCGGCCCGCTCCGCGAGGTACAGGTAGTTCTCGTTGAGGGTGTTCTTGGCGCCGTGGCGGCAGCCGGTCATGCACTCGCCGCACTCCTGGCAGGCCCTGCGGGCCGGTCCCGCGCCGCCGAAGTAGGGGTCGGGGACCTCCTCGCCGGGGCGTGCCTTCGCCTTGCCGTCGGCATCCTCGCCGTCCCCGAAGAAGACACCGACCGGGGCGAGATGGAAGGTGTCCCCGACGCCCATGGCCTCGGCGGCCGCCTTCAGATGGACGTCTGAGGGCGTCATGGTGGGGTTGAGGCGCACGCCCAGCATCCGTCGCGCCTGGTCGTAGTACGGCTTCAGCTCCTCCGCCCAGTCGGTGATGTCCTTCCACTGCGGGTCCTTGAAGAAGGGCTCCGGTGGCACGTACAGCGTGTTGGCGTAGTTGAGCGATCCGCCGCCGACGCCCGCGCCCGCCAGCACCATGACGTTGCCGAGCAGATGCACGCGCTGGATGCCGTACAGCCCGAGGGCCGGCGCCCACAGGTAGTTCTTCAGGTCGTACGAACTCTTCGGCAGGGTCTCGCGCGTGAAACGGCGTCCCGCCTCCATCACGCCGACCCGGTATCCCTTCTCCGTCAGGCGGAGGGCCGACACCGAGCCGCCGAAGCCCGAGCCCACGACGATCACGTCGTAGTCGTAACCCTCGTCGCGGCCGTCGCCGTGACCCTCGTCGCCGTCACCCCGGCCGGTGCGCGAGGCGCCGTCCGCGTCGTGCCCCGGCCCGGCCGGATTCTGGGCATGGCTGTCCCGTGACACTGCCCCTCCTCAATCGGTTCTCAGCGAAGGCGCAGTGCCTTCATGACTTTCAGGCTCCGGCTCATGAAGGCCGCGTACTTCTCGTCGTCCATGCCCAGCGACGGGGCCAGCGGCAGCAGCCGCTGCTGCGCCACGGTCTGCGCCTCGGTGTATTTGAGGATGCCCTCGGAGCCGTGCCGCCGTCCCAGCCCGGAGTCCTTCATGCCGCCCATGGGCGACTGCACGCTTCCGTACGCCGCCGCGTAGCCCTCGTTGACGTTGACCGTGCCGCTGCGCAGCCGGGCCGCGACCTGGCGCCCGCGCCGCGCGTCGCGCGTCCAGACGCTGGAGTTGAGGCCGTAGGTCGTCGAGTTGGCGAGGGCGATCGCCTCGTCCTCGTCGCTGAAGCGGTAGACGGAGACGACCGGCCCGAAGGTCTCCTCACCGCACACCGCCATCGGCGCCTCGACTCCGTCGAGGATGGTGGGCTCGAAGAAGTAGGGGCCGATGTCGGGCCGCGCCACCCCGCCGGCGAGGAGCTTGGCGCCCTTGGCGACGGCGTCCTCGACGTGCCGGGTGACCGCCTCCAGCTGCCGCGGGCCGGCCAGCGAGCCCATGTCGGCTCCGTAGGCGAGGGCGTTGCCGAGGCGCATGGCCTTCGTACGGGCGGCGAAGCGGTCCAGGAAGTCGTCGGCGACGGACTCGTGGACGTACAGCCGCTCGATGGAGATGCACAGCTGGCCCGCGGAGGAGAAGCAGGCGCGCACGGCGCCCGCCGCCGCCTTCTCCACGTCGGCGTCGTGCAGCACCAGCATGGCGTTCTTGCCGCCGAGTTCGAGGCTCACCCCGACCAGGCGCGAGGCCGCGCCCCGCGCGACCTCGCGGCCGGTGCGGGTGGAGCCGGTGAAGGAGACGTAGTCCGCGTGCCGCACCACCTCCGGGCCGACGACCGGGCCCTCGCCGAGCACGACCTGGAAGACACCGGCCGGCAGACCGGCCTCGATCAGCAGGTCGCGAGCCCAGAGCGCGGTGAGCGCGGTCTCGGTGTCGGGCTTCATGACGACGGCGTTGCCGGCGACGAAGGCGGGCAGGGCGTCGCCGATCGACAGCTCGAACGGGTAGTTCCAGGGGGCGATCTGGCCGACGACGCCGCGCGGCTGGCGCAGCTCCGAGACACGGGTGAGGGTGGGCATGGCGCCGGTGTGCCGCTTCGGCCTGAGGTAGGCGGCGGCCCTGCGGCCGTAGTGGCGGGCGGACACGGCGACGGCCTGCACCTCCTCATGGGCGTGCAGCCGTGCCTTGCCGGTCTCCAGCTGGATCAGGTCGAGCACTTCGGCCTGGCGTTCCAGGACGAGGTCGTGGAACCGCAGGAGCACGGCGGCCCGCTGACGTACGGGCGTTGCCGCCCAGCCGTGCTGGGCAGCGCGGGCCCGGTCGAAGGCCTCGGCGACGTCCTCGGGCGTGGACTCCGGCAGTTCGCAGAGCCGCTCCCCGGTGAACGGGGTGTGGTTCTCCGTCCTTCCGGAGCCGACGACACCGCCTGCCAGCCGGGCGACCACCGCTGGGGTGACAACGTCCGCGGCCGTGCGGACCTTGGAGGGGGTGGGGGCGATGGGGTTGGTGCCCAGGGCGCCGGTGCCCGGCTGCGCGGTGGGGGCGTGCGAGTCCGTCATGGCGGTGAGGGTATGCCCCGCCGGGCACTTTGTGTACCCGTCGGTAACAGGTTTTCCGGCACTCCGGCCGAACCGCCCGCGGACCGGCGGAGTTCGCGCCAGTGTTCACTGGCACAAAGCCCCTGATCAGGGGCTTGTGCGCGCCACCAGGCGCACGGAACCCTCAGGGGCCATCGTTTTCCCGCCGCCTCACAGGTCCTTGATCTCCAGGTACTTGACCACCTCCGCGAACAGCTTCTCGCCGTCCTCGGCCGCGTCCCCCTCGTGGGGCATGGTGACCCGCAGCCGCCAGTAGGCCTTCTTGTCGTCGCTGACGACGAGGCGCTCGTGCCAGCGGTAGTAGATGTCGTCCTCGGAGGCCGCGTACTCGCGCAAGGAGGTGATGATGTCCCGCGCCTCCGTGCCCTGCTGGCGCGCCTCGACCACCTTGCTCTCCACATCCTGGATGTCGGTGCCGTTGTCCCCGCCGGCCTCGTAGTACTCGACCCATTCGTCGGCCTCGGGACCGACCGCCTCCAGGGGGTCGTCGTCCTCGCCCGGCACCACCCGTGTCAGGTAGACGGTGAAGACGCCGCTGGGGTCGTTGAAGGTGACGCTGCCGTCGTCGCTGCCGGGCACCCGTTTGTAGTCCCGCGGTACGGCGATGTCCGCCCCGACGACCTCGCTCTCCTCCCGCACCACCCAGTCCGCGGGCATCTCCTCGCCCTTGAACGGCTGGGCGATCAGCAGCACCAGCGCGAGGGCCACGGTGAACACGCCCGCGCCGAGCCCGTACTGCGCCGGGCGGTTGCGGTGCAGCACCGGCGGCACCCACCGGCTGCCCCCGGCCGCCCGCTGTCCCCGCGCGACCAGCTGGGTGGCGGCGAGCGAGGGTGGCGCGGGACGCGCCACCGCCTCCAGCGCCTGCCGGATCTCCGCGACCGGCGGCCGCAGGGCCGGCTCCTTGCGGAGCAGCTGCATGACGATGTGGCCCAGCGGCCCCGAGGCGCGCGCCGGGATCTGCGGCTCGGCGGACAGGACGGCCTGCAGGGTGGCGGGGGTGTTGGACCGGCGGTACGGCGACATGCCCTCCACCGACGCGTACAGCACCACGCCCAGCGACCACAGGTCGGACTCGGGGCCCGGCCGCTGCCCGAGCACCCGCTCCGGCGCGATGTACTCGGGCGAGCCGACGAAGGCCCCGGTCTCGGTGAGTCCCTGCTCCCCCTCGACCTGAGCGATGCCGAAGTCCGTGAGCACCACCCGCTCTCCCCCGCCGGTGTCGTCGTGGTAGGTACCCACGCGGCCGAGCAGCACGTTGGCGGGCTTGACGTCCCGGTGCAGCACGCCCGCCTCGTGGGCCGCTCCCAGCGCGCCCACCACGGCGAGCCCGATGCGGGCGGCCTCGCGCGGGTCGAGAGTGCCCTCCTCGAGCCGGTCGGCGAGCGAGTGGCCGCGGACCAGCTCCATCACGATCCACGGGCGGCCGTCCTCGACGACGACGTCGTGGACCGTGACGACCGAGGGGTGGTCGATACGGGCCGCGGCCCGTGCCTCGCGCTGCATGCGCTGGTAGACGGTCTGCCGCTCGCGCTCGCCCAAGTGGTCCGGAACCCGCGGCTCCTTGACGGCCACGTCGCGGTCGACGATCTCGTCGTGCGCCCGCCACACCGTGCCCATGCCGCCGTGGCCGAGCCGCTCGACGAGCCGGTAGCGGCCGCCCACGACCCGGCCCGCGTCGGGGTCCTGCGGTGCCGCGGCACCGGGAGGCGGCGCGCTCACTTCGGTTGGCCGGTGGGCGGGTTGCTGCTGTGCGTGTGCGGGGCTCTGCCGGACGGGCTGCTGCCCGGCGGGTGACTGGTGCGCCGGTGGCTGCTGATACGGGTTCACGGGTGCCGCGTACGGGTTCTGCGGCGGCACTTGATGAGACTGCGGCGGCGGTGCGTCCGGCGGCCGGAGACCATAACTGGTGGGCTCGTTCGCCCGTCCCCCATCGTTGCTCATGCACCCATCAATATCGTGCGGGGCACCGGGGCTCCAGTCGAGCCGGAGAGCGGATGCAGCACCGTGACATAGTCCCTGGGCCGGGTCACCGCGCGGGCGAGGGGCGCGGCCGCCATGCGGATTGAGGGGCCGGGGCGACGGCCGGGCGACCGCCGGACCGTCGGGCCGGGCCGCGAGCGCGCCGCCGGACGGCGTCACGGGGCGGCGTCACGGGGCGGCGTCACGGGGCGGCGTCACGGGGCGGCGGAAGCACCGTCCTCGGCCGGCCGGGCGTCCGGGCTCCAGCCGCGCAGCACCGTCTCGAACTGCTCCCGCGTGCGGTCCCAGTCGTCGGCCGGCCCGGTCATGTAGATCGCGTACTCCGTTCCGTCGGCGAAGTAGACCTGGTCGATGGCCCGCCGCTGTCCCGGGTGCGTCTTGGTCTCGGTCCAGGTGAACTCCCACAGGGCGCCCTCACGGTCGCGGAAGGTGTTCTCGGTCAGCTGGACGCGCCGGTAGTCGGGCAGCCGTTCCTCCGTCTGCCGCTCGATGTCGAGCAGATGCGGGTGGGCACTCCCGAAGTCCGGGTCGGGGTCGATGCCGATACGGAGCAGGTGGTCGCCGCCGTCGGGTGTGTAGTCGATCTGGCCGCCGTCCGTACGCCGTGCCCATCCCTCCGGCAGGAGCAGGCTGAACCCCGCCTCGTCCGTGACCCTGGTCCAGCCGTCCGGTGTGCTGTGCGCGGGCGGACCGTCCTTCTCCGAGGCCCCCGGGGAGGGCTGCGCCGACGCGCTCGAACCGCCGGCCTCGGCGCCGGCCTCGACGCCGGCGTCGGCCCCGCCGTCCCGGCCGGCGAACTTGACGACGCCGAACGCGGCGCCGCCGCCGACGAGCGCCGCGACCACGACGACCGCCAGGACGGTGCGCCAGTTCCCGCGCCGCGACACACCGCCACCGGGACCGTTGCCGGCGGAACCACCGGGGCGGCCACCCGATCCACCGGGGCCGCCGGCTGCCGCGGGATCGCCGGCGCCGTCCCGGAAGCCGCCGTACGGACGGGTCACGGCCCGCTCCGGGTCCTGGATCACCTGCGTCGGGACGTACGCCTGGGCCGCGGCCGGTCTGCGCCCCTCCGCCGCCTCGGCGAGCATCTGCTCGGCCTCGTCGGCCGACGGCCGGTCCGCGGGCTCCTTGCGCAGCAGCGCCTCGATGACCGGGCCCAGCACGCCTGCCCGCTCCGGCCGTTCCGCCTCCTCCATGACCACGGCCTGCATCGTGGACAGCGGCGACGTACGCCGGAACGGGGAACGCCCCTCGACTGCGGTGTAGAGGGTGGCGCCCAGCGCCCACAGGTCGGAGGCGGGTGCCGGAACGTCACCCCTGATGCGCTCGGGCGCGAGGTAGTCGACCGAGCCGACGATCTCCCCGGTGCGGGTGATCGTCGAGTCCCCGTCGAGCTGCGCGATCCCGAAATCGGTGAGCATGACCCGGCCGTCGCGCGCGAGCAGCACATTGCCCGGTTTCACGTCCCGGTGCACCACCCCGGCGGTGTGCGCGGCGCGCAGCGCGGCCAGCACCTGCCGCCCGATGCGCGCGGCCTCCTCGGGCGCCAGGGCACCGGACTCCTTCACCCGGTCCGCGAGGGAGCAACCGTCGACCAGTTCCATCACGATCCACGGACGGTCGTCGAACTCCAGCACGTCGTGGACGGTGACGACGGCGGGGTGGTTGATCCGGGCCGCGGCCCGGGCCTCCTTCTGCGTACGGGCGGTGAGCAGCACCCTGTCCTCCTCGGCCGCGTACAGGGCGGCGGTCAGCTCCTTGACGGCGACCGCCCTGCCCAGGACCTCGTCTTGGGCGCGCCACACACGGCCCATGCCACCGCTGCCGATGGGCTCCCTCAGCCGGTAACGCCCCGCCACTACGGTGCCGTTCGCGCTGCCTCTTCGAGTGTCGTCCACGATCCCCGCCCGCCGTTCCCTGGGTTGCAAGGTTACGGAGAGCAATACGCACGCGGAACCTCGGCCCCCTCACAAGTCCGTTACGACGGCAATTCGCGGCAGCGAGTCACTACGGTGGGTCACACCGTCAGTCACCCCGGCCGGTCACGGCGTCAGTTACGGCGTCAGTTACGGCGGTAGGTCGCGGTCGCCTGCTCGAAGACGCGCGTGACCTCGTCACGCTCCGACTCGGGGCCGATGACCATCACGATGTCGTACTTCCCGCCGACGATCATCGCCAGGTTCCGTACGTACACCTCGCGGCCGCTGGCGTCGCTCCAGGTGAACTGCCCCTCCGCCATGGCCCGTCCGCCCACGTCGATGCGGCGCAGCCCGGTCGCGGTGGACCAGGTGGAGTCGCGGAACGGCTGGAGTTCCTGCTCGCGCTCGCGCTGGTACTCCATCGGGTCGGAGCCGAAGTCCTCGACGCTGTCCCGGCCGGGAACGACGACGAGCTCGAAGTCACCCCCGCCGTAACGGACCTGGCGCCGCGAGTTGAGACCGGTGCGGTTCCAGTCCTTGTCGACGGCGACCTGGAACCCGGCCGGGTCCTTGCGCACGACATAGCCTTCGGCGAGACCGTCGGGCTCCTCGGTCTGCGGGGCCGTGGACGCGGGGGACGTCGACTCCTCCTGCGGCGCTTCGGGGGCCTCGGCCGACTGCGACGGGGTCGGCGAGGGCGCTCCCGCGCCGCCGCCCGTGCTTGTCTGCGCCGGACGGTTGCCCTGCTCGCCCTCCCCCGCCGGGGGCATCAGGAACATGGCGTACGCGACGGCCCCGGCCAGCCCGAGCAGTATCAGCACCAGCAGGGTCCGGCCGAGCGAACGTGACCCGCGGCGGCCGCCGCGGGTCGCCTTGTGACGTCCGTGCGTGGCGACGGGCGAGGCCGAGCGGCGCTTCTTCACGACCTCGCCGCGGCGGCGCACGATGGGCAGCCGGCGCGGGTCGGCGGGCTCGGCCGGGTCGATCGACGGCATGGCCACGATCCGCGCGCCGGCTTCGGGTTCCGGCGCGGAGCGCACCAGCGAGCGCAGCCAGCCGCGCAGTTCCTCTATGTCGGGCCGCTCGGTGGGGTCCTGACGCAGCAGTGACTCCACGACGGGCCGCAGCGGTCCGCACTCCTCGGCGAACGCCGGCGGCTCGGCGCAGACGAGTTGCACGAGTTCGTACGCGCTCTCCTCCGGATAGGGGGCGTGCCCCTGCACGGCGCGGAACAGCAGGGCGCCCAGGGCCCACAGGTCCGTGGCCGGTCCGATCGGCGGGGCGAGCTGCCAGTTCTCGTGCACCGGGCCCGCCTGCTCCGGCGCCCAGCGCTCGGTGACGGCCCCGACGACCGCGATGCGCGTCTGGCGCGCCCGCTCCGCGGCCAGCATCGAGGCCGGACCCCGCTGCCGCCGACCCCCGGCGTCCCCGACGACCTGGTCCCAGCCGCCGTGCCCAGGGGTGTCCTGGGTGCCCGGTCCCTCGTGGTGATCCCGAAGGCCGTGACCGTGCGGGCCGTACGGCGGCACGGGGCCCTGGAG
>NZ_JAAAXQ010000284.1 GCF_009916105.1 Streptomyces sp. GC420
TGGACCATCCACTCCTCGGGGATCCCGTTGTCCGACTTCACCGCCGACGAACCGGCGTACCAGAAGGCGGTCACCCTGACCCAGGCGACGATCGTGGTCAGCCAGTTCTTCAACTCGCTGGCCGTGCTGCCGCCGTCACGGACGTGCGAGCGTGAGCGGACCGCACCGCGGGCAGGGGCCATGCCTCGGGCCGGCGCCGCCGGCGACCGCGCGGGCAGGCCCGCGAGGTCCGCGACCGATGCGCGGGTGGCCGCCAGTTGCTCGCGGAGCGCGCTCAGTTCCGCCTCCGCCGCGGCGCGGGACTCCTGTGCCGTGCGGTGGGCGGCGAGGGCCGCTTCCTCCGTGGCCCGGTCCACGTGGCCGTCCGACCTGCGAGCCGGGCGCGGATGTTCGGTGGATCCGCAGACGCCGCACGGCTGGCCGTCCGACAGCTCCGCGGCCAGTTCGGCGGCGATGCCGCGCAGGCGCTGCTCCCTGAGGTCGAGCCAGTGCCCGCGCGCCGCGGCCTCGCGGTCGCGCGCCAGGGCGACAAGATCACGGGTGTCACCGAGGCCGCGCACGAGGTCGTCCCGGCGGCGGGCGGCGGCGAGCCGGCGCTCGGCGGTGTCGAGGCGGCCGCCGAGGCCGGCGGCGCGGGTGGCCGCCTCCTGGGCGTGGTCCACGCGGTCCCGGTGGGCACGGCGCAGGGCATCCCATCCCCCGGACCACTCGGCGTGCTCGCGCAGCAGTTCCTCGTCGGCGCGGGCCTGGCGGTCGAGGCGCTCGCGTTCCGCGGCGATGTCGGCCAGGCGGCGCTCGGCGCGCCGGGCCGACTCCAGACCGCCGAGTTCCCGGCGCAGGGCGCGCTCGTACGCGGTGAGGCCGGCGCCGCTCGCTTCGGCCTGGCCGGGCGGCAGCAGGGCGCGGGCCCGGCGCTCCTCGGCCGCGGCGCCCCGGTGCTCCTCCTCCACGCCGGTGCGCAGCGTGAGTGCCGGGGCGACGGTCTCGGCCTTGCGGGCACGGGCCAGCAGGGCCTCCAGTTCCCGCTGTTCCGGGGCGCGCTCGGCAAGCCGGCCGGCACGCTCTCGGGCCTCGTCGTACCGGCGCCGCAGGCGGCCGAGCTCACGTGCCTCCTCCAGTTCGGCGCGGGCTGCCTTCCGCCGTGACTCCGCGGTGCGGGCCGCGAGGTGGCGTACGGTCATCCGCTCCCGGGCGTCCGCCCGGTGGATGGCCGCCCATTGCAGGACCGCCTCGGCGAGTCCGGGCTCGCCGGGGCTCCAGCCGTCGGGACCGGGTGCGCCGGCCGCCTGCGCCATGCGGTGGGCGATGGCGAGGAGCCGGTCGTCGCCGGCCCGGACCCGGGCTTCCGTGGCGCGCCGGCGCTCGGCGAGGCGTTCCTCGACGGCCGCGAAGCGCCGGGTGTCGAACAGCCGGCCCAGCAGCCGGCCGCGGGCTTCGGCGTCGGCGCGCAGGAATTTCGCGAAGTCGCCCTGGGGCAGCAGGACGACCTGGCAGAACTGCTCCTTGCTCATGCCGAGCAGTTGCGCGATCTCCTCGCCGATCTCCTGGTGGGAACGGCTGAGCGCCTTCCACTGCCCGGCCGGGGCGTCGTACTCGCGCAGCCGGCTCTGTGCCTTGTCGCGGGTGAAGCCGGTGCCGCGCTTCTTGGGGCGGAGCTGCTCGGGCCTGCGGGTGATCTCCAGCCGCCGTCCGCCGACGGTGAGTTCGAGGAGGATCTCGGTGGGCAGGCCGGAGGCGGCGTGGTCGCTGCGCAGCGAGGCGCCGGGGGCCTGCCGGGCGCCGGGCACCGACCCGTACAGGGCGTAGCACACCGCGTCCAGTACGGAGGTCTTCCCCGCGCCGGTGGGCCCGTGGAGCAGGAAGAGCCCGGCGGCGGAGAGTTCGTCGAAGTCGACTTCCTGGGTGCCGCCGAACGGCCCGAACGCGGTGATCGAGAGTCTGTGCAGCCTCACCCGGCCAGTGCCTCCTCGGTGCGTACGTCGTCGAAGGCCTGCCGCAGCACGCTCCGCTCGCTCTCGTCGGGTCCGCTTCCGCGCACATGGGCGACGAAGTCCTCGGCGATCTGCTGGTCGCTGCGGCCCTCGAGGCGCCGGGCGTAGGAGGCGGCCGGGTCCTCCGGGGCGCGTTCGGGCTCGAAGACGAGGCTGATGGTGTGCGGGAAGCGTGCGCCGAGACGGGTCATGGGCTCGGCGGGGCGGGTCGGGTCGGTGAGGGTGGCCTCGACCCACGAGCCGGTGTGGCGTTCCAGCCTCTCGTCCTCGAGGAGGTCCTCGAGGCGGCCGCGGATGCGGGCGAGCGGGCGCGGTACCGGGCAGTCGATCCGCTCGGCGGTGATTTCCCCGCGCGGGCCCAGGTCGACGAGCCATATGCTCTTGCGGTGGTCGGCCTCCGAGAAGGAGTAGGCGAGCGGCGAGCCGGAGTAGCGGACGCGCTCTGTGATCGTCTGGCAGCCGTGCAGGTGGCCGAGGGCCGCGTAGTCCACCCCGTCGAACACCCCGGCGGGCACGGCCGCCACGCCGCCGACGGTGATGTCGCGTTCGCTGTCGCTTGGTTCCCCGCCGGTGACGAAGGCGTGGGCGAGGACGACGGAGCGGGTGCCTTCGGGGCGGGTGGCGAGGTCGGCGCGCACGCGGTCCATGGCGGCCGCGACCACCGCTTCGTGACCGGTCTTCGTCACGCCCAACTGGTCCTTGACGAGAGCCGGTTCGAGGTAGGGCAGTCCGTAGCAGGCCACGTCGCCGTGCGCGTCGGAGAGCAGGACCGGGGTCGCGCAGCCGGACGGGTCCGTACGCAGGTGGACGCCCGCCGTGCCGATGAGGCCCGCGCCGACACCGAGCCGGCGCGCGGAGTCGTGGTTTCCGGAGATCATGACCGTGGGCACGCCCAGTTCGGCGAGCCGGTGCAGGGCGTCGTCGAACAGTTCCACGGCGGCCAGCGGGGGCACCGCCCGGTCGTAGACGTCCCCGGCGACGAGCACCGCGTCCACCTCGTGCTCACGCACGACGGTCACCAGGTGGTCGATGAACGCCTTCTGGGCGTCGAGGAGTCCGGCCCGGTGGAACGAGCGCCCCAGGTGCCAGTCGGAGGTGTGCAGCAGTCTCACCACTGCGCTCCGACCGGTTCCGCCCCGACCGTCATCGTCCGCCGCCCCTCCGGTTCATCCGGTTCATCCGGTTCATTCAGTTCGCCGCCGGCACCCGGCCGCTGTGCGACCCGGTGCCCCATCGGCCCCACACGGGCCGGAGAGCAGGCTATCCGTCACCACTGACAACCGTGCGCGGAAGGCGCCATCCGCACCCTCCCGGGCGCAGGACGGGCGGTCGCCGCGGGTTCCGCGTGGCTACCGGGGCGGTCGCACGGCCCGACGCTCCACCGCCGGGGTTCCGCCGAGTTCGTCCAGGAGCCGGACCAGCAGATCCCGATGCTCGGCCAGGCACCGCTCGCCGAAGCGGTCGGTCAGTCGCCGTTCGAGGGCGTTGCGGGCCTGCCGTGCCGCGTGCACGGCGTCCCGGCCGCGATCGGTCAGCCGGACGCGGCGGACGCGGGCGTCGGCGGCGTCGGGCACGCGCTCGCAGTAACCGAGGCGTTCGAGTTCCGCCACGGCTTTGGAGGCTCCTTGCTGGGTCATGGCCAGTCGCGTGGCCAGCTCGCCCACCGTGGGCTCGTCGTCGATCAGGTGCTGGAAGACATAGCCGTGCGAGAAGCGCAGATCGCCGAACCCCTGGTCGGCCAGTTGCTCCCGGACCAGCGCCGCGGCGGCCTGACCGACGAAGAGGGCGAGTGTTCCGGTGTCCAGTCGCCGCGGGTCGAGTGAGGGTGGCATGGGGTCATCCTGCATTGACAACCATGGTTGTGCAACTACGGTTGTTGACATGTCGCCGCAACAGCATCCCAACATCGACACCGCGGTCCGCTACCACCGAGCCGTCGCCGGCTTCGCCACCGGTGACGAACTCGCCGCGTTCTTCCATCCCGATGCCACGCACCACGAGTTGCCCAACGCCCTCTTCCCCGAAGGCAACGTCCGGGACCTGGCCGGCCTGTGCGCCGCGGCCGAGGCGGGCCGCACCGGCTTGAGCGCGCAGAGCTTCGAGGTGGTCAACGCCCTCGCCATGGGGGACCAGGTCGCCATGGAGGTGCTCTGGACCGGGACGACGGCCGTCCCTCTGGGCGACCTGCCCGCAGGACACACTCTGCGGGCCCACATCGCGACGTTCCTCGAATTCCGCGACGGAAAGATCACCGCCCAGCGGAACTACGACTGCTACGAACCACTCACACCCGCCTGAGCAGCCGGAAACCCGATGCCGCGCATCCGGCCGGGCACGCCCGGCCGGATGCGGGCGGCCGAGCGGAACCCCGGCTGTCGCGCGAGGGTCTATACCCCCTGACCGGCGCGGACGGCGTTCCGGTCGAGGATCTCGCGCAGCCGGTCGACGTCCTTCCTGCTCCGCAGGCCGCGCTTGGGCAGGGCACCGACACCCACGGACCGCCGGTCCGGGCTCAGGGCCACGAACAGGTTCTCGGTCTCCAGATAGCGGGGGTAGCGGTCCCACCCGACCGTCGCCTCGCCGTTCTCGGTCACCGTGCGCATGCCGGAGTCGTCGACGGTGGTGCGGCACTTGCCCTGGGCGGCGACGATCCGGTGCGCCATCCTGCGCTGCAGGAGCTTGCCCATCATCAGCACCACCGCTCCGGCCAGCGCCGCGAAGACGGTCGCCAGCACGGGGGACAGCACGGGCGAGGAGTCGCCCTTGGCGAACGACACGGTGATCAGCAAGGCGCACACGAGCACGAAGACCACGCCGCCCCGGACCAGATTGGCCTTGCGGGCCAGTTGCGCGCGTGCGTGCAGCGCCTCGATGATGTCCTCGGCCGTGGGCTGGTAGACCAGCTTCACCGACTCCGCGACCTGTGCCTTTTCGGCCATGCCCTTCAATTCCTCCCGGTCGGACGTTCCCCGGATCATAGGATCACTTTCTCCCTAATCGGTACGGGGTGACCCATACCGTTACGCTCTCGACGCCGTGCCGCCCGACTCGCGCGCCGCCCCGGGTGTCCGCCGGGGAGCCGACGAGGAGTCGACGGGTCCGGGACCGGGCCGGCCCCGACCGGAAGACGGGCGGCCGGCCCACGCGGGGCCCGCCCGCCGCCACACTGCGGGCCCCGCGCGGCCCGGGCTTCGACCGGATCCGGGCGCCCGCACCCCCGTGGCGACCCGGGCCGGGGTTGCGGGCCGGGTCGCCAGGCGGGACCGGAGCCCCGACGGGACGGGGGCCATGACGCGACAGGGGCCATGGCGGCGACGACCGCGACGGCGGGACGGGGCTGCCCGCCCGGCTGGGGCCCACCGTCCGGCGGCGGGGGCGAAGGGCGGGCAATTCCCTTGTCCCGGCCACCCCGCTCCGCTTATCGTCATTTTGACACTTACGGAGTCGCCGCGTGGACATCACGGACCTGCTCGCACCCCTCCAGCAGCCTCTCTTCACCGCGCTGGACACCCCGGTCAGCTGGGTGGAGGTGCTGGGCTTCGGCAGCGGGGCACTGTGCGTCTGGCTCGTCGCCCGCCAGCACATCGCCAACTGGCCGATCGGCATCGCCAACAACCTCTTCTTCATCCTCCTCTTCTCGGGCGCCGGGCTGTACGCGGACGCCGGACTGCAGGTCGTCTACATCGCACTGGCGGTTTACGGCTGGTGGGCCTGGGTGACGGGTGGTCCGGAGTCGGCCGCGGGCCGCCTGCCGGTGAGCCGCACGCGTGCCCGTACCTGGTGGGTCCTGGGGTCCGCCACACTCACCGGCACCGTGCTGCTGACCCTGCTGCTGGACCGCGCCACCGACTCCACCGTGCCCTTCTGGGACGCGCTGACCACCGCCCTGTCGCTCGCCGCGACCTACGGGCAGTGCCGGAAGAAGGTCGAGTCCTGGTACCTGTGGATCGCCGCCGACATCGTCTACACCCCCCTCTACGCCTACAAGGGGCTGTACCTCACCGCACTGCTCTACCTGGGCTTCATGGCCCTGTGCGTACTCGGGCTGCGCAACTGGCGGCGCGAACTGACCGCGCTGGCGGGCCCCTTGGGACCGGCGGGGCAGGCGGAGCCCACAGGGCCGGGCCCGGTGGAGGCCGCGGCGTGAGCACCTACGAAGGCACGTACAGAGGCACGCGCGGACGAGACACCTTCCCGGTGCGCACGGCCGGCGGCACGGACAGCCGCGAGGACGACCGCGAGGACGGGCAGGAACACGGGCCCTGCTTCGGACACGGGCTGGTCCTCGGCAAGTTCTATCCGCCTCACGCCGGCCACCACCATCTGGTACGCAGCGCCGCCGCGCGTTGCCGCCGGCTCACGGTGCTGGTCTGCGCCTCCTCCGCGGAGTCCGTGCCGCTCGCTGAGCGGGTGGCGTGGATGCGCGCGGTGCACCCGGAGGAGCACATCGAGGTGGTCGGCGCGATGGACGACGTTCCCGTCGACTACTCCGATCCCGCCGTCTGGGACGCGCACATGGCGGTCTTCCGTGCCGCCGTCCCCGACCGCGTCGACGCCGTCTTCACCTCGGAGGCGTACGGGGCCGAACTGGGCCGCCGCTTCGGGGCGGTGGCTGTGACCGTGGACGCCGGCCGCACCGCGTACCCGGTCTCCGGGACGGCCGTCCGCGAGGACCCGGCCGGCTGCTGGCCCCATCTGGCCGCCCCGGTGCGCGCGGCGCTGGCCCGCCGGGTGGTCGTGGTCGGCGCCGAGTCCACGGGCACCACCACCATGGCCCGTGCCCTGGCCGCGCACTACCGTGCCCGCGGCGGGGTCTGGGCGCCGACACAGTGGGTGCCTGAATACGGGCGCCGGTTCAGCGTGGAGAAGTACGAGCGGCTGCGCGCGGCCCGGCCGGACGCGGGTTTCGGCGAAGTCACCTGGGAATCGGCCGACTTCGAGCTGATCGCCGAACGGCAGTCGGCGCAGGAGGACGCGGCGGCGGGTGCCGGCTCCCCCGTCCTCTTCTGCGACACCGACGCTCTGGCCACCGCCATCTGGCACGAACGCTACCTGGGCGCCCGCAGCCCCGCGGTCGAGGCCGTCGCGGCCCGGGGCCGGCAGCACCTGTGGCTGCTCACCGACCACACGGGCGTTCCTTTCGAGGACGACGGACTGCGCGACGGTGAACACCTGCGCGCCTGGATGACCGACCGTTTCCGTACCGAACTCACCCGCCGCGCCCTGCCCCACCTGCTGCTCACCGGCCCGCACGAGGAGCGGCTGCGCACGGCCGTGGCAGCGGTGGACGAACTGCTCGCGCGCGGCTGGCACTTCGCGGACCCGCTGCCGGAACGGGGTTGAACCGGGGCCTCGTCGAGGTCCCCGCGGAGGACGCGGGCCCCGGGACGGCACAACCGGCGGGACCCCGGGACGACCGCCCGTCCGACGGCTGCTGAGGCACCGGCTCCGGCGGGTCGGGCGGATCGGGTGGATCGGGTGGCAGCGGCGACAAGGAGCACGACATCACCTGAAGGCCCTGGAGCTGAGCGGCGGCCGCCGACTGGTGGGCCTCGCCGGACTGGCGCTCGCGGTCGGCGGCGTCACGATCATGGTGCGGTCGGCGCTGCGCACGTTCCACAAGCACTTGCGGCAGTACCGCATCCCCGCGCGGCTGCGCCGCCCCGTGGATGTGCTCGGTGTCGTGGGCGGGATCAGCCGTGGTCTGCTGTTCGCGGTCATCGGGGCCTTCGCCGTGAAGGCGGCCGCCGAGTACGACGCGGACGAGGTCAAGGGGGTCGACGACACCCTGCGGGCGTTCACCGAGGCCCCGGCGGGCCGCTGGCTGCCGACTGTGACGGCGGTGGGCCTGCTGATGTTCGGGCTGTTCTCGCTCGCGACGGCCAAGTGGCGCAGGGTCCGACACGGCCCCGGCGTCGAGCGGCGGGTGCCGGACGACGGACCCCTGCCCGCCCCGGCGGTCCGCGGCCCCGGCCCCGCATGGCTGCGACCGCCCGCGCGGGCGACGGCCCCGCGGGGCCGTCGCTCAGCCGTCGCCGTAGGCTTCGCCGCCCAGTTCCAGCAAGGCCGCGCCGGCGGTGGCGTCGGCGAGCCAGCCGCGGAAGGCGTCGACGTCCGCCTCGGGCAGGCCCACCTCGATGCGGACGGCCTCGGCGTAGGTCACCTCGCGCACCGCGCGCCCGGTGGCCCGCAGATCGTTCTCCAGCTTGCCCGCCCGCTGGTGGTCCACGGTCACCGTGGCGAGGCGGAAGCGGCGGCGGGCGCGGGTGCCGACGGCGTCCAGCGCCTCGCCCACGACTCCTCCGTACGCCCTGATCAGGCCGCCCGCGCCGAGTTTGACCCCGCCGTAGTAGCGGGTGACGACGGCGACGGCGTAGCGGATGTCGCGGCGCATCAGCATCTGGAGCATCGGCACCCCGGCGGTGCCGCCCGGCTCGCCGTCGTCGCTCGCCTTCTGCACGGAGGCGTCCGCGCCGATGACGTACGCGTAGCAGTTGTGCGTGGCGGTCGGGTGCTCCTTGCGGATACGGGCGACGAAGTCCTGCGCCTCCCGCTCCGTCGCGGCGGGGGCGAGCGCGCAGATGAAGCGCGAACGGTTGATCTCGGACTCGTGCACGCCCTCCCGGGCGACCGTCACATACTGGTCCTGCATCCGGCCAGCCTATGCCGCCTGCGGGAATGACCGCGCCGGGCCCCGGGTTGACGCGGTCATGAATGAAGACGGTTACGCGGGCGGATACGCGGCCGCGGAGACGATCCGCCGGATTCTCACCTCTTCGGGTGATACGTGGGCCGTGGTGGGGCTCTCCGGCAACGAGCGGCGCGCGGCCTACGGGGTCGCGCGGGTGCTCCAGCGGTACGGCAAGCGGATCGTGCCCGTGCACCCGAAGGCCGAGACGGTGCACGGCGAGCAGGGCTACGCCTCGC
This sequence comes from Streptomyces sp. GC420, assembly GCF_009916105.1. Lineage (GTDB taxonomy): Bacteria > Actinomycetota > Actinomycetes > Streptomycetales > Streptomycetaceae > Streptomyces. Next base: position 8,919 of record NZ_JAAAXQ010000284.1, read on the forward strand.
TGGCGGACATCCCGTTCCCGGTCCACGTGGTCGATGTGTTCGTCAACAGCGATCTGGCGGGCGGGGTCGCCGACGAGGCGGTGGCGGTGGGCGCCAAGGCCGTCTGGTTCCAGCTCGGGGTGATCGACGAGGCGGCGTACGAGCGCACCCGTGCCGCGGGGCTCGACATGGTGATGGACCGCTGTCCCGCCATCGAGATCCCGCGGCTGGGCTGAGGCTCCGGCACGGCGGACGCGAGCCCGGCCCCCGGGATACCGGCGTCGGAGTCCGGATGCCCCGGCTTTCCGGCCGCCCCGGGTGCCGGGGCTCCCGGAGGTACCGGCCGCCCCGGAGGTCCCGGACTCCCGGGACTCGCGGGGCTCCCGGAGGTGCCGGGGGTCCCGGCTACATGTTGATCATGTGGCCGGCGAGGCCGTGGACGGCCTCCTTGACCGCCTCGCCGAGCGTCGGATGGGCGTGCACATTCCGGGCCACCTCGTGGACCGTGAGGTCCCACTGCTGCGCGAGTGTCAGTTCGGGCAGCAGCTCTGTCACCTCTGGGCCGATCAGGTGAGCGCCGAGGAACTCGCCGTGCTTGCCGTCGCTGACGATCTTGACGAATCCGTTCGCGTCACCGAGACCGTGGGCCTTGCCGTTGGCCGTGAAGGGGAACTTCTGCACCCGGACGTCGAAGCCCTGCTCGCGGGCCTGCGCCTCGGTCCAGCCGAAGCTGGCGACCTGCGGCTGGCAGTAGGTGGCGCGCGGGATCATCACGTAGTCGAGTTCCATCGTCTCGGCGCCGGCGATGGTCTCGGCGGCGACGACGCCCATGGACTCGGCGGCGTGCGCGAGCATCAGCTTCGCGGTCACGTCGCCGATCGCGAAGATGTGCGGGACGCTGGTGCGCAGACGGCCGTCGACGGCGATGGCGCCCCGGTCGGTGAGCTTGACGCCGGTGTTCTCCAGGCCGTAGCCCTCCACCCGTGGCTGGAAGCCGATGGCCTGCAGCACCTTGTCGGCCGCCAGGGTCTGGCGCTGCCCGCCGGTGGTGACGTGGACCTGCACCTGCTCGCCGGAGTCGTCGATGGACTCGACACGGGTGGAGGTGAGCACGTTGATGCCGAGCTTGCGGTAGCGGCGGGCGAGCTCGGCGGAGACCTCCTCGTCCTCCAGCGGGACCATGCGGTCCATGAACTCGACGACGGTGACGTCGACGCCGTAGTTGTGCAGCACGTAGGCGAACTCGACGCCGATGGCGCCGGCACCCGCGATGATCATGCTGCGCGGCAGGTCCTCGCTGAGGATCTGCTCCTCGTAGGTGACGACGCGCTCGCTGAGGGAAGTGCCGGGCAGCAGGCGGGTAGTGGCGCCGGTGGCGATGATGCAGTGCCCGAAGGTGACGTCCTGGACGCCGCCGTCGGCGCCCGTGACCCGCAGGGTGTGGGCGTCGGTGAAGGAGCCGGTCCCGTTGAACTCGGTGATGCCGTTCTTCTTCATCAGGTAGTGCACTCCGCGGACCCGGCCGTCCGCGACCTTGCGGCTGCGCGCGTAGGCCTCGCGGTAGTCGAAGCGGACCTGCCCCTCGACGTGGATGCCGAAGGTCTTCGCCTCCTTGGTGAAGATATGGGCCAGCTCGGCGTTGCGCAGCAGTGCCTTGGATGGGATGCAGCCCACGTTGAGGCAGACCCCGCCCCAGTACTGCTTCTCGACGACCGCCACGGACAGACCCAGCTGGGCGCAGCGGACGGCGGCGGTGTAGCCACCGGGTCCTGCGCCGAGGACAACAACGTCAAAGTGCGCACTCATGCTCTGCACGATATGACTCGGCGCAGCGGCGCGCAGGAGGGCGGTGAGCCGGAGAGATCTTCGACACGTTCCGGGGCATTGGGACCATGTGGCGGTCGGCTGGGCTTAAGTGTGTTCCGGATCGTGTGATCGGGTCGTCAGGTAGTGACGGGCGCACCCTCCGGCGGGGAACTGGCGTTCTTGTCTCGCATGCGTGACCTGGACTGATGGTGGTCGTTGGGTGTGATGGTGGGAAAAGTTCCTTCGATACTGGGTCGGGGGTGATGGGTGTGGGTGGGCTGCGGGAGGTGGCGGCGCCGTTCGTGGTGCCCGGCCCGTCGGGGGTCGCGATCCGCAC
>NZ_JAAAXQ010000285.1 GCF_009916105.1 Streptomyces sp. GC420
GTGGGCGAGGTGGGGTGCCCGCTGACCAGGGCGTCTCCCGAGACGAGGACACCGGCCTCCGGCAGTTCGTACCCGCAGTGACCCGCGGTGTGGCCCGGAGTGTGGACGGGCACCGGACGCCCCGGCAGGTCGAGCGGGCCCGTCGTGGGGAACGCCCGTGGGCCGGTGACGCGGGAGTCCGCGGTGCCGCCCGAGCGGATGGCGTGCACGGCCCACGGGAGCACCCCGGGGCGCCATGCGTTCCTCAGCACCGTGCCGACGGAGACCTGGTGCAGGAACTCCCGGCGTGCGTGGGGCACTTCGTCCTCGTGCAGGAGGACGGGGGTGCCGTAGGCGCGGCTGAAGTGCTCGGCGGAACCGATGTGATCGTTGTGGGCGTGGGTGACGAGGATCGCCGCGACGGCCTCCGGTCTGTGCCCGGTCGCCGCCAGAGACTCCAGGACGAGCTCCCGGTCACCGGGGTAGCCGCAGTCGATGAGCGTGGCCGCGTCGCCGTCGCTCAGGATGACCCAGTTCGTATTGCTGCCGTGAACGAGGTGGACGCCGTCGGCGACGCGGACGAGGGTGTTTTCGCGCATGACCCGCACTCCTCCGGAGAACTGCCGGAGGCCGGTGTCCTCGTCTCGGGAGACGCCCTGGTCAGCGGGCACCCCACCTCGCCCACCCGCGGCCCCCAGCTGCTGCCCGAAATGTTCGACAAGGACCGCGAACGCACCCGCGCCTCCCTGGACATCATGGAGCGGGTGGCCGCCGACGTGCTGCTTCCCGGCCACGGCCCGCTGCACCGGGGGCCGGTGCGCGAGGCGGCACGGCGCGCCCGCGACCTCGCCTCGTGAACGTCACCGGTCCCCGCCCGGCGATGACGGTCACCGGGACCGCCGCGGTTCAGGGCGGACAGTCCCGACCCGTCGCGGTTCAGGACAGATAGTCCTCAACCTGGCCGGCGGGCCTGGCCCGGGCCTCCGCGGGGTCCTGGCCCGCCTCGACCTTCGCGCGGCGCTGGCGGAGCAGGTCCCAGCACTGGTCGAGCTGCCGCTCCAGGTCACCGAGCCGGGACTGCTCGGTCGACGAGTCGATCCGGCCGCCCGCGAGCTGCTCGCGCAGGTCCCTCTCCTCGGCGATCATCGCCGTGATCCGGTCGAGTATCAGCTTCTCGGCATCGCTCTCGTGCTGCTGCTGCGTCATCGGAACAGGCCCTTCCTCGTCCGCCGGTGACAACGGTCCTCTCCTCCAATCTGACACCTGACGTGTGCCTGGCGCGCCCGATGAGCGTGCCCGGACGGGGCAGACGGCCGCAGAGACCGGCCGGCCGGGCCCGGCGGGCGCCGCTCACCGGCGGCGCCGCACCGGGCCAAAACCGGCACGACGAGCGCGATCCGGCACGAGCGAGCCCGAGAGGGAGGCGGACGATGGCGGACACGTCGATGAGAGCCATGGGTGGGCCCAGTCCTTCCCCGTGTCCGGCGAGGTGCGGGCGGGACGGCGGGAAGAGAGCCCGCCCGCCGCGCCGGCTCGACTCCGTCCGGGCTCCCGATGGCGGAGCCGATGCCCGGCCATCGGCCGGGCCCGTTCACGATCGCCCCGCTGCCCGTCCTTCGCTGCCGCTCGTTTGCGTTCCGGCACTCCCCGAGGGCGGGCCGCGTGCGCGGTTCAGTCCCGCGCGGGCACGCCGGAGCCGCCTCGCGGAGGACGCCGCCCGGCGCCCTCGCGGGAGATCCGGCACACGACCGCCACCGGCGCAGGTCACTTTTCGTCCCCAGCGGGTAGACGGAAGACGACCATGAAGCGAGGCGAAGTCGCGGGAGGCTCACCGTCGACGAGTGCGACCAGGCACATTGTGGATCCCGCGCACTGGAAAGGGCCTGAAGTGACCCAGTCCGCACGTAAGGAGGACCGCAGCACAGCCCCGCTGTCCGCGCTGCGTGCAGGCACCGCCTACGCCGGGGACCCGTCGATGATCCCCGCCGCCAGGGACTTCGCCGACGCGTTCCTCGACGACGCGGCGGCGAGGGGCGTACAGGTGGCCCGGCGGCAGCGGGACGCGGTCAGGCTCGTGGTCAGCGAACTGGTCACGAACGTGGTCCGGCACGCGCCGGGGCCGTGCCGGCTCGGCCTCCGGTTGCGTGACGGGACGCTGGAGGTCTCGGTGACCGACACCTCGCCCAGTACCCCCGCCCCGCTGCCGCGCGACCCGTCACGGATCGGACAGCACGGACTCGAGATCGTGCACGCCCTGTGCGTCGCCGTCGAGGAGGAGCGCACCCCGGCCGGCAAGACGGTCCGCGTCTGCATCGCCGTCACCTGAACGTGCCGGGCGCCGGATCCGTAAGACGACCGGCGAAGCTGACCCGGGCACCTGTGCGTTCGCAGGTGTCCGGACCTCGCCGGGTGGGCACCGTCCGCTCAACCGGCGGCCGGAACGCCGCGGCGGATGAGGGGTGGAAGGCACATGCAGGACGCTCGCGCACGGATCGACCGTACCCGCACCCCCGGGGGATCACCGTCGTCACCGCGGCAGGCGAACTCGACGCCACCACGGCGCCCGCCCTGGAAGAGGCGCTCACACTGCCCCCGACGCCCCCAGGCCGTGCGTCGTCATCAATCTGAAGGGCACGACGTTCCTGGACTCCAGCAGCATCAACAGCAGCATCAACGCCCTTCTCCGGGCCCACCACGCCACGGAGTCGGCAGGGGGATGGATCCGGCTGAGCGAGGCCGGCGAGCCCGCGCTCCGCGTCATCCAGCTGATCGGCCTCGACAAGATCATCCCGTTGTACCCCACGCTGGACCACGCTCTGGCCGCCCGATTCCCCGCGGTGCCGCCCGCCCCGGTGGCGGCCGCTCGGCATCCGCCTCGCACGCCCGCCCGGAACGGCGGGCGACAGCCGGGGACAGGACACGACGGCCCGGACGATCTCCTCCGGGTTGCGGTAGCTGCCCTCGGAGGGAAGATCCCGAACCGCGTCCAGCACCTCGTCGGGGGCGTGCCGCTCCGCCAGGGTCCTGGTGAGCGACTGCCGGTCGGCGGGGTAGGACTTGCGGTCGAGATGACGGGCCAGTTCGAACCGCAGGGCTTCGGCATCGGCCCGGGCCTGCGCACGCTCGCGCTCCTCACCCGGAGGCGGCACCGGCCCGCCGGGGTGCACCCGGACGTCGTCGTCGGCCACCGGTTCGGGATCGAGGGCGTCCTGCGTGTGGGTGTGCTGCCCGGATCGCAGATAGCCCTGCAACGCGTGCTTCATCTCGTCGTCCTTGTGCGGGCTCACCGGGTTGCTGCCTCGCTGCATGGGGGGACACCTCCCAGGGTCCGTGACGCGGCGGCGCCGTCTGTTCGTGAGTCACAGGCCGGGGTACCCGGACGGGGCGAACTAACACAGAACGAGACGCACGGTCTTCCTGCGCCGTCGTTGCCTTCCGCCGGTCGTCGGTTTCCCCGTGGGGCAGGGGGTACCCGCGCCCGACCACGACCGATTCGTCCCTCATTGTGAACTGGAGGTGATGGGCATGACGACCTCATCCCGGCCGGGCATGGAGTCCCATCCCGACATCCTCGCCATGCGCAACCGCCATGACATGGCCGAACGCGCGACGACCACCCCGCGGGCCCAGGCCGTCGAGACGATGGCCCTGGTCACAGGCCTGTATCTCGCCGCCTCCCCGTGGATCGCGGGGTTCAACGGTCTGTCCACGCTGGCCGTCAACAACCTGATCGTGGGTATCGCCTTCGCGCTGCTCATGAGCGGTGGCTTCGGCCGCGCCTACGAGCGGACCCACAGCATGGCGTGGGCGGCCTGCGCACTCGGCGCGTGGACGATCATCGCTCCGTGGGTCGTGTCGGGCAACGTCGACACCACCCGCACCGTCGTCAACAACATCATCGTGGGCGCCGTCGCCCTGCTCCTCGCCCTCGCAGCCAGTGCGGCGGCGAGGGCGGCCGAGGGCGGCGGCCGAAGGCGCGGCGCGTCGTACGGAGGTGCCGGCACCCGCTAGGGGCATCCGCCGTAACGTACCTCCGCGGCCGGCGGCGGTTTCACCGGCCGCACCCGCATCGCGCAACCCGCACACGGGGCGGCGGCGACTCCCGAGTCGCCGCCGCCCCTTAGCCCTGCTGCTGCCGTACGCGCCTCGTAGGCGCGCCCGCGCCGTGTCGAAGTCCAGCCACGAGCCCACGCCGTCGTCAGTGCAGGATCTTCTCCTTGACCCGGCGGTACTCCTCGTCGGAGATGTCGCCGCGGGCGCGGATCTCGGAGAGCTTCGCCAGCTCCTCGACCTCGCTGGTACGCCCCGCGGTGCCCGCCGTCTCCCGGATGTAGGTGTCGACGGCCTGCTGCTGCGCACGTGCGTGCTGCTGCTCCCGGGTGCCCATCTGCTTTCCCCGGGCGACGACGTAGACGAAAACGCCGAGGAAGGGGAGCACGATCACGAAGACGAGCCATGCCGTCTTGGCCCAGCCGCTCAGGGTGTCGTCGCGGAAGATGTCGGCGACGATCCGGAAGAGCAGGAACAGCCAGAGCACCCAGAGGAAGATCCAGAGCATGGTCCAGAACGCTCCCAGCAGTGGGTAGTCGTAGGCCACGTACACGTAGTCGCCCATGTCCCTCTCCCGTTCTCCTGTTCGATTGTTCGATCTGTCTCCGTGCGGAGCCAGCATGTCCTTGGCGAAGCAAGCATGTTGCCCAGCGGCGGCCGGGCACCTCACCCGGCAGGGGTGAGACTTCGCCCGCAGGCCCGGCGAATGGTCCGGAGCCTCCGGTCAGGCGGCCCTCGGACGGCGGTCTCCCGGGCCGCCGGCGGTGGGTCGCGGCTCTGGCTCACGCTCCGGCTCGCCCGAGGCCGCGGCAAGGACGCCGAGGACGAGCAGGACGAGTACGACGAGTCCCAGGACGAGTGCCACCGCCCCCGGTGTCGGGTGGTTCCACAGCACCAGCGCGAGCACCCCGGCCGCGATGACGACGCCCGTCGTCCAGCGACGGTTCGCCCGGAGCCAGCGGCCGACCGCGCCGGTGCGGCCGCCCGCACGGGCCATGGCGCGTCCGGTGGCACCCGTGCCCTTGGCGGCTGCGGCGCGTACGAAGCGAGCGCCGCGTCCCGGCCCGTAGAGGTACGCGGCCAGCGCGGTGATGACCGCGACGACCAGGACCGTACGCGTCCCTTCGCGCAGGAAGCGGACAAGGGTGTCGTAGATGGCGGCCGCGGCGTCCTGGGGGAGCGTGGTGGGCGGAACGGAGTCGAGGTACACGCGGCGCATCACGGCGAGGGCGACGAGCAGGAGGATCATCATCACGCCCACGCCGATCGCGGCGGCCATCAGCGCCATCCGGTGCGCGGGGGCCGTCCAGACGGCCAGCGCGGCGAGCGCGACGGCCACGACGGGCAGCCAGGTTCCGACCACGTCCAGCAGGCGCATGGCGTCCTGCGCCTCGTCGAGCTTGTCCACCTGGACGAGCGGGATCGTCCGGTCCACCTCGGGGATCTGCGAGGCCAGGCCGAACCCCGAGTCGACCAGCCGCTGCTTGACCTCCTCGACGAGCACCCCGACATCGAGTTCGATCGTGTCGCCCCGGGTCTGGACGGCGGTGCTCCCCTGGCCGGTGAGGACCTTCACCACGACGGCGTGGGCGCGGCGGTTGGCGTTCTCCCAGATCTGCTCGAACTGGTCGCTGGTGACCACTCGGGTCACCACGCCGCGCACGGCGGAGTCGAGGGCGTTCTTCAGCGGGCCGGTCAGCAGATCGGCGCTGTCCACCACCTTCGGGGGCGCACCCGAGTCCTTCAGGACCTTGGCGAGGGACTCGGTGATCGCGGCCACGTCCACCTCGCCGACGATGCGACTGGTGAGTTTCTCGGTCACCGCACTCTGGACGGCGGGCTCGGAAGCGATGGGCGCGACCGTCTGGACGTACCGGTCTGTGTCGGAGACTTCGTCGTCCACCCAGGACGCGACCACGGAGACCGGGGCGAGGAGGAACGCCAGCAGGAGCAGCACCGACGCGGCGGCGTAGCGCAGATGCCGGTGGCGCACGGCGGAGGCCTCGCGCAGCCGCTCGTACTCCTCGCGCTGGGCGGCGGTCAGCGGGCGCCCGTCGGAGGGGCGGTCACCGCCTCCGGGTACGGGGGGGCCGGACGGGTCCATGGGTCCTCCTCGCCAGGGTCCGAAGTAGGGCGGTCGTCAGTCCGGCAGACGGTGCATCTCCTCGACCCGCAGGCCGAGGTCCTGGAATCGCAGGAGGAGCCCGTAGAGATGCGCCTCGTCGGTGATCTCGCCGAAGAGCAGCGTCTGCCGCGGGGCCGGCACGCCCTCGAGTTCGGGAAACGCCTCGGTCAGGGACGAGGAGACAGCGCCGGTGACACGGAACTCGTACCGCATGCGTGAGCCGCTCCTCCCTCCCCGGCGTGCGCCGGGGTCTCCTGAATGCTGCGCACGGCGGTGTACGGCCGGCATCACCCGTATGTGGTGATCTGAGGACGGTGATCCGCGAAGGCGCCTGAGGCGTCGCGGGCCACGGACGCCGCGGGGCGACGGTGGGCAGATCGGACGGGACGGCGGTGGGCGGCTCAGAGGAGATGGAGTTCGCGGCCCCGCTCCACCGCCTCCCGGCGGCGCGAGACGCCCAGCTTGCGGTAGACGCTGCGCAGATGCGTCTTGACGGTGTTCGCCGAGAGGTGAAGTGCGGCGGCGATCTCCTCGGTGGACATCATCAGAGCCACATGGGCGAGCACCTCGCGCTCACGCCGGCTGAGCCGCTCGACGACCGCACCGGGACCGTCAGGCAGCACGGCCCCGGACCGGTCCCGACCCCGGTCCCGGTCCCGGAGCAGGGGCCGGAGCCATGGCCCGCTCTCCGTGAAGGGCCGCTTCAGCCCCTCCGGGCGCGCCGTGTCCACGGCTCGCGCGAGCAGGGCGCGGGCCGTGGCGGTGTCGTGGCGCAGCACCGCTGCGTGAACACGCACCAGGTACGCCCTGACACGTTCGCCCGGACCCGCCGCGGAGGACTCCTCGACCGAAGCGGCGAGGAGCAGGGCCGGCTCGGTGTGCCCGGCGGCGAGCTCCGCCAGGGCCACGGCGACGGTGCGGGCCGGGTCGGGGCTCTCCGGCGCCTCCGGTTCCGGCGGCGGTCCGTCCCCGTCCCCGTCCCCGTCCCCGGGAGCACCCTGCGGGCCGGGAGCGTGCAGCGCGGCGAGGGCGGCAGCGGGGTCGCCCACGGCCAGGGCCACCGCCGAGCGTGCGAGAGCCAGCCGGGCGGCGGCCCACGGTGCGCGGCCGGCTCCGCTGCCGGCGAGGACGTCCGCGGCCCTGCCGGGACGCCCGCGCGCCAGTTCGCAGGCGGAGCGCAGGACAGCCCTCTGGACGGCCAGCGAAGGATCGTCGTGCACGTCGGGGAAGTCCTCCGCCAGGTCGAGGTGGTGGTACGCGGTGTACGGGTCGTCCCGTTCCACCGCCACGGCGGCGAGCGCGAGCCTGCAGGCGCCGGAGCGGCGTGAGTGCGGCACGCCATGGCTCCGGGCCACGGCCACGGCGTGCGCGGCGTGCTCCTCGGCCGCCGTCAGCGCCCCGCGGGCCGCCTCGGCCAGGGCGAGCCGGCCCAGCGCCGCGTGCTGAACCGCGCGGGTGGACTCGGCGCCGGCGCAGGCGCCGAGGGTTTCGGCGAAGGCGGTGACGGCCTCGTCGAGGCGGCCGCACCCGAGGAGCGCGCAGGCCAGCCCGTAACGGCGCAGCGCCTCGGTCTCGGGGTGCTCCTTGAGTCGGTACGCCGGCACCTGGTCCATGAGCGCCGCAGCATGCAGGGCCGCCTCGCGCGCCGGCTCCGCGCAGTCGCCGGCCGGCGCGGCGCGTCCGCTCCCCGCGGCGGCGCCGGTGGACCGGCAGAGCAGGGTCAGCAGAGCATGGGTGAGCCGCGTCTCCGGGCTGGGGGCGGGACCGCCCCGGCCCGTCTCACGACGCAGGCGGTGGCCGGCGGCCGCGAGACGGGCGCGGGAGCCCGGCAGGTCGTGCGCGGCCAGGCGGCAGGCGGCCGCGACGAGGGCGGGCCCGGCGCCGGGTACGTCGTCCGGCATGCGGGCGAAGAGTCCGGCGAGGCGGTCCGCGTCCGGGCCGGTCAGCAGGCGCCCCACCATCAGCCGCTCGACGGCGAGCGCGCACGCGTACCGCCAGTCCCCCGCGGCCGTCGCGTGGCGGAGGGCGTCCTCGGGCCGGCCCGCATCAGCCAGCAGCCGGGCCGCCCGGCGGTGCAGCCGCGACTCCAGCCCGGGGTGTCCGCGGCGCAGATACGTCCGCAGGACACCGGCGAACAGTGGATGGAGCCGGCACCACGGGGTGTCGCCGACCGGTTCGACGAAGGCGTTGGCGCGGACGAGCCGGTCCAGGACGGCCGCGGAGTCCTTCCGCCCGGTCAGCGCGTCGGCGAGTTCCGGGTGGACGCGGTCCAGGATGCTGACCCGCATGAGCAGTTCCCGGGTGGCAGGGGGCTGCGCGTCCAGCACCTCGGCGAGGAGGTAGTCGGAGACGGCCCGTTCCGACGCTGCCAGCGACCGGACGAATCCGTCCGGGTCTGCGGAGTTCTCCATGGCCAGGGCGCACAGCCGGAGTCCGGCGGCCCAGCCGTCGGTTCGTGCGGTGAGCGTGTCCACCGTGTCCCTGTCCGGCGCGAGTCCGTGGCGGCGCATCAGCAGCCCCGCCTCGTGCGGGGTGAAGGCGAGCTCCGCGGCGCGGATCTCGGTGACGCGGTCCTCGGCGCGGTAGCGGTGCAGGGGCAGCATCGGGTCCACGCGGCTGAGCAGCACCAGGCGCAGCCGGCCCCGCGCGTGGTCGAGGACGAACTCCAGGGAGCGCGTGACCTCGCGGTCGTGCAGCTTGTCCAGACCGTCGAGCACCAGGACCACGGGCTCGGGCAGCCGGTCCAGGGCGCACACCAGCGAGGAGAGCCGCCCGTGGCCCGCGGCCGTGAGGGGACCGGGGGCCCCGGCCCGCTCGCCGAGCGGCACGAGACGCCGTGCGAACGCCTCCAGTGCATAGGCCCAGAAGGTGCCGGGGACGTCGTCGGACGCGTCGAGGGTCAGCCATGTGACGGGCCCCGGGGCCGCCCCCGACCGTACCCAGGAGGCGGCGGCGGTCGTCTTCCCGGAACCGGCCGGGCCGGTGACCACCGTGAGCGGACCGGACACCGCGCCCGTGAGCCGGTTCACGAGCCGTCGGCGCCGTACGTGGGTGCGGAGCTCGGCGGGCGGTTCGAACTTCGCCGCGAGCAGGTGGTCGCCGGAGAGGACCGCGCCGATCCCCTCGTCGGCCGTCGCTGTTCTGAGTGAGGCCATCGGCCACCGCCACGAGGTCAGGACCGGCGCGGGTGCGGCGGATTCCTCTGCCGCCGGCATCCGGCGCACGGCGCACACGATGTCGGGCCCGTCCGGCTCCGGCGTGTGAGCCGGTCCGGCAGGCCGGGGGAACCGGCGTCCGACGGCCCACGTCCGAACCGGCCGGTAACTCCATGAAACGCTCGGGGGGTGATGATCGCCACGCGGGGCCGTGCCCATCCGGTCCCAGGTGGTCGCCCTCTCGCGTACGCGCCCTGCCCCGGCCGGAACCCCTCGGCCCGGGGCCGGAGCCATTCGGGCCGGGGCCGGAGCCCCTCGGGCCGGGGCCGGAATCCCCCGGACCGGGTGACGCGCCGCCGCGAGGCCCGTGATGGCATGGGCCGGCACCCGCGCGAGGGAGGTCTCATGCCGACTGCTGTGCCTGCGGGAGGACGGGCGGATCCGCGCCGGGCGGCGCGCCTCGCACTGACGGCGGCCGCGGCCGCCGTGCTGGTCGTGCTGCTCTTCGCGGGACTGGCGAGTGTCGCGCTGGTCGGGGTGGGTCTGGCCGGACTGGTCGTCACGGCGGCGGCACTGTGGTGGGCGCTGGTCTCGCGAGGAACGGCGAGGGCCCTGGCGGTGGCTCTCGCCGTCACGGCGCCCGTCGTCGTACTGGCACTCTTCGCGGCCGCCGAACTGCTGTGGGTGGTGCTCGTCGCCCTCGCGCTCTGGGCGGGGGCCGTCCTCTGCGGCAAGTACGCGCTTGCCGTGTCGGGCGAGTCGGCCGGGCCCGTGGAAGTCCCGGTGCCGAGGCCCGCCCACCCGTTCCTGATCATGAACCCGCGCTCGGGCGGCGGGAAGGTGGACCGGTTCGGCCTGGTGGAGCGGGCCATGGCGCGGGGAGCGGAGGTCGTCGTCCTCGACCCGGCGCACCCGCAGGACGTACGGGCGCTCGCCGAGCGGGCCGCCGACGAGGGCGCCGACCTGCTCGGTGTCGCCGGGGGCGACGGCACCCAGGCGCTGGTCGCCGGCGTCGCGGCCGAAAGGAACCTTCCGTTCATGGTGGTTTCCGCGGGGACCCGCAACCACTTCGCCATGGACCTGGGACTCGACCGGGACGACCCCTCGACCTGCCTGGACGCGCTCACCGACGGTGTCGAGACGCGGGTCGATCTCGGCTTCATCGGCGAGCGGGTGTTCGTCAACAATGCCTCGTTCGGCGCGTACGCGGCCGTGGTGCAGAGTCCCGCGTACCGCGACGACAAGGTGCGCACGGTCCTCCAGTTGCTGCCCGACCTGCTGACCCACCAGTCGGGCCCGCACCTGTCCGTACGCACCGGGGCCGGCGCGTCCCTCGACCGGCCTCAGGCCGTCCTCGTGAGCAACAACCCGTACCGCACGGACGACCCGGCCGGGCTCGGCCGCCGCGAGAGGCTCGACTCGGGGGTGCTGGGGGTGCTGGGCGTCCGGGTGGACAACGCGGTGCAGGCCGCGGGCATGCTCCGGGGCAGGAACGCGCCGGGCCTGACCGCGCTCACCGCGCGGGAGGTCGTCGTCGAAGCCGACACCCCGACCGTGCCGGTCGGTGTGGACGGGGAGGCCCTCACCGTGCCGGCCCCCGTGCGCTGCCGGATCGAACCCGGCGCCCTGCGGGTGCGGCTGCCGCGGCACCGGCCGGGAGCGCGCCGGCGGACCTGGCCTGGGGGGTGAAGGTGTCGATGCCGGTGGTGCGGAGCCATGCCTCGGCCCAG
>NZ_JAAAXQ010000286.1 GCF_009916105.1 Streptomyces sp. GC420
AAGCCACCGTGCCGGGCCAACGTGTCCAGCGCCGTCTCGCACGTGCGGAGCGGCGCCGGGCCGCACGTCAGCGGGTGCTGACCGCCGTCGCGTCCGCGGTCGTCGCGGTCGCCGTGGTCACCGGGGTCGTGACCGAGGTGTCCGGACCGCGGGGAGAGCGGGAATCGGCGGCGCCCGAGGTCTCGGGGACGCCGCTGCCGGTGCCGCCTCCGGCGGTGTCCTCCGCGCCCGCGCCCCCGGCGTCCGGTTCGCCCTCGCCCTCGTCGTCGGAGACGAGGCCGGAGGAGCGGGTGGAGAAGGCACGGCCCACCGCCGAGCCGACGCGGCGCGCGGCGCGGGCCGCACCGGCACCGCTCTCGGACGCCCGGCTGTACCGGCACCCCGAGTCCCAGGTCCTCGACTGGGTCGGGGCGAACCCGGGCGACCCCAGGCAGCCGCTGATCAAGTCGCGGATAGCGGACAGGCCTGCCGCGGTCTGGTTCGCCGAGTACAACCCCGGGGCGATCACGGCCCGGGTGCGCGAGGTCACCTCGGGGGCCGCGGCGCAGGGCCGGGTGCCGGTGGTCGTGCCGTACACCATTCCCGAGCGGGACTGCGGCGGCGCCTCGCAGGGTGGTGCGCCCGGCTACGAGGCGTACGACGCGTGGATGCGGAACTTCGCGGCGGGCCTGGGGAGCGGCGAGGTCGTCGTCATCCTGGAGCCGGACTCGGTCGCGCTGGCGGACTGCCTGTCCGCCGGGCAGCGTTCCGCGCGCTTCGCCTCACTGGCCCGCGCGGGCCGTACGATCCACGCCGCCAACCCGAGAGCGCGGGTGTACTTCGACGGCGGGCACTCCGGATGGCACGCGGCCGCGCAACAGGCCGATGCGCTGCGCGCGGCGGGCGCGTCGAGCAGCGGCGACGGCATCTTCACCAATGTCTCCAACTTCCACACCACGGCCGACGAGGTCGCCTACGCCCAGCGGGTGCTCGCCGAACTCGGCGGCCCCGCGCGGCTGGGCGCGGTCATCGACACCAGCCGCAACGGCAACGGCCCGCCCGCCGCGGGGCAGTGGTGCGACCCGGCGGACCGTGCCCTGGGCCGCGCTCCGACCACGGCCACGGGCCAGGCCCGCATCGACGCCTACCTGTGGGTGAAGCTCCCGGGCGAGTCCGACGGCTGCCGCGGCCGCGCCGGAGCCTTCACCCCGGACTACGCCTACGACCTGGCGCGGGGCTGAGACCCGCGGCCCGCCGTGCGCCGTGCGCCGTGCGCCGTGCGCCGTGCGCCGTGCGCACGGTCCGGAGCGGCCCGGCGAACCGGTGCCGCGCAGCGCCGTCCCGGCGGCCGCCGTCGACGATGCCGGCATGCGCCGCGGCACGGAAGCGCGCTCACCCCGTCGGCCGAAACGGCGCATCGCGTCTGACCGCACGTCATACGGCATCGGCCCCGGACCTGTTCCACGCGCCGCCGGGGCGCGGCAAGGGGGCCGGGGCCGTGTCGGGTTCCGGAGGTGTGCTCAGGCCGTGGGCGACCGGTCCGCCGCGGGACGGTCGGAGCGCGCGGACGTCTTGGAGTGCGAGCCGGCGCGCAGGACGCCCGCTCCCGCCACCAGGCCGACCGCGAGCAGGGTCACCAGGCCGAACGAGACGGTCAGCGAGGTGAGATCCGCGACGGTGCCTATCGCGGACGGGGCGATCAGGCCCGAGGTGTACGTGATGGTGGCGACGCCCGCGATGGCCTGGCTCGGGTTCGGGCCGCTGCGGCCGGCCGCGGCGAAGGCCAGCGGGACGACGACGGCGACGCCCACGCCGAGCAGCCCGAAGCCGCCCAGGGCCATGACCGGGTTCTGCGCGATGACGACCAGCACCCCGCCGAGCGTGGCGAGGACACCGCTGACCCGGGCCGTCCGTACCGGCCCGAAGCGTTCGACGACCGCGTCCCCGGCCAGCCTGGTCACCGCCATGGTCAGGGTGAAGGCCGTGGTGGAGGCCGCCGCGACGCCGGGTGAGGTGCCCAGGACGTCGCGGAGGTAGACCGCCGACCAGTCCAGGCTCGCGCCCTCGGCGAACACCGCGCACAGTCCGACGAGGCCGATGACGAGGGCGGACCTCGGCGGCAGCGCGAAGCGCGGCGGCGGGTGCTCCTCCGGCGCGCTGCGCAGGTCGAGGACGCCCCCGCAGCACGTCGCGCCGAGCACGGTCAGCACCCCGGCCGCGACCGAGAGGTGGATGCGGGCGTCGAGTTCGGCGTGCGCGGCGAGCGTCCCCGCCGCCGAGCCGACGAGCGCCCCGGCACTCCACATGCCGTGCAGGCCGGACATGATGGACCGGCCCAGCCGGTTCTCCGTCTCCACACCGATGGCGTTCATGACGACGTCGGCCATGCCCGCGGAGGCCCCGAAGACGAACAGGGCCAGGCAGAGCGTGAGGAGGTTGGGGGCCAGCGCCGGCAGGGCGAGTGCCAGCGTCCACAGTGCGAGCATTCCGCGCAGGGCGGTCCTGGAGCCGAAGCGGTGGTTGACCGAGCCGGCCACGGGCATGGCCACGACCGAGCCCAGCGCCGGGAACGCCAGGGCGATCCCGAGCTGTCCGGCGCTGAGCGAGGCATGGTCCTGGACCCACGGGACCCGCGTGGCGAAGTTTCCGACGACGGCGCCGTGCACGGCGAACACGGCGGCCACGGCGAGCCGGGCCCGCTTCAGCCGCTCCGCGGTGAGCTCCTCGTCTCCGGCCATCCCTCATGCCCTCCTGTCTCGGCGTCGTCCCGTAAACTATCAGGAAGGGAACCTGATAAATAGACCGCGTTCCACGGCTTCTGGAAGGATTCCCGGCATGACGTCAGTGCCAGCCGCGCCGCCGGCCGTCCGGACCGCCTCTCCGAGCACCGCGCGCGCCATCAACGACCGGCTCGCCCTCCGGCTCCTCCAGGAGCGGGGCCCGTTGACCGCCACCCAGCTCAAGGCCCTCACCGGTCTGTCCCGGCCGACCGTCGCCGATCTCGTCGAGCGGCTCCGGGTCTCCGGGCTGATCCGGGTGGTGGGGGAGTCGGGCGCGGAGCGCCGCGGCCCGAACGCGCGGCTGTACGGGATCGCCGCCGACCGGGCGTACCTGGCCGCGCTGGACGTCCGTACCCACAGCGTGCAGGTGCTTGTCGCCGACCTCCTCGGCAGGACGCTCGCCGAGGCCACGCGGCCCGTCGGCACCGACGGCGGCGCCGAGAAGAACGGCGGCGCCAAAGGCAAAGGCGCAGGCAAGGGCAAAGGCGCCGACGACGCCGGCGGTACGGAGGAGGCGGTCGCCCAGGTCGTCGCCCTGCTCGAGCGGACGGCCCGGGAAGCGGGCGCGCCCGGTCTGCACACCGTCGGCATCGGCGCGCCAGGGCTGGTCGACCCCTCTACCGGCGAACTCCGCGACACCGGAGGGCTGCCCGCCTGGCACCGAAGCCTCGTCGCCGTGCTGAACGAGCGGCTTCCGGCGACCGTCCTCCTGGAGAACGAGACCAACCTCGCCGCCGTCGCGGAACAGCGGATCGGTGCCGCGCGCGACCAGGACACCTTCGTCCTCCTGTGGCTGGGGCACGGTACCGGAGCCGCCGTCGTCCTCGACGGCTCCCTGCGCCGCGGCGCCTCCGGCGGCGCGGGCGAGATCGGCTGGCTGCCGGTGCCGCTCACCGCCGCGCTGCCCTCCGCGACGCACTGCGAGGGCGGTTTCCATTCGCTCGCGGGCAGCGGCGCGATCGTCGAACTCGCCGCGGAACACGGCATCACGGCCGCCGTCGAGCCCGGCGGCGTGCCCGGCGCGGCCCTGGTCCGCGCCGCGCTCGCGGCGGTTGCGGGCGCCGGTGCCGGTGCCGGCGCGGGGGCGAGCGCCGGGAGCTTCCTCGACACCCTCGCCGAACGCATCGCGCTCGGCGCCGCATCCGTCGCCGCCGTCCTCGACCCCGGCTGTGTGGTCCTCGGCGGCGAGATCGGGCACGCGGGCGGCGGCGCCCTGGCCGCCCGCGTCGAAGCCCGGCTGTCGGCCATGTCCCCCCTGCCCACCCGAGTGCGGGCGGGCAGCCTCGGCGGCACCGCGGTGCTGCACGGAGCGCTGCTCGCGGCCCGCGACGCGGCGCAGGACGAGCTGTTCAGCCCGCGGGGCTGAGCGGTGAGGCGACCGCCGCGGCGGTCGGTCGCGGGCCGACCGGCGGCGCGGACCCGACCGGCCGGTCGGGCGATCCCCCGACGGGGGAGCCGGGACCCGGCGGCGGGCAAGGGCCGGTATTCCGCCGCCGGGCGTTCGTGCGCGGGTCGTCCGGACTCCTGGCCCGGCCGGACTCCCGCCTTCGCCGACGGGGGCCACTGTTCCGGCCCGCCCGGTTCAGCCGGTCCGCCCAGTGCACCCGGTCCGCCCGGTCCATGCGCGCTCGGTACCCGTCCGCCGGAACCAGGATCGGTCACGCGGGCGCCATGCGCCAGATCATCGGCGAGGCCGTCCGGAATCCACCGGTCCGTCCAACTCCCTTGCGGGCCGCCTTGGTTCACGCTTCGAGGAAACCCAGGAAGGACTAGACCATTACGTCAACAGCTGTGCATCGACGGGCTCCCGGGAGGTTTCGTATCGCTTGTGAGGCAATACACAGGGTTCCGTGCGCATCACTTTGGGTCGGCCGTGGCACACTGACCCTGTAACAGCAGCAGCGCACTCCGGGGTCGGTGAAAGTCCGAACCGGCGGTTACAGTCCGCGACCCGGTCACCTCCAGTGACCGGTTGACCAGGTGAAATTCCTGGACCGACGGTTAAAGTCCGGATGGGAGGCAGTGCGCGGCGGGCCGGTACAGGTATCGCCGTCCTTCGGCGGGTCCCCAGTGGAACCCGCGTACGATGTCCCGGCGTCCTGTTCGCCGTATCCGCTTCCTCTGTCGTCATCGACAGGCCCCGGAGTCCGTGCCCTAAGCGGCAGGAGGACCCGGTGGCCACCGCAGCAGCCACGAGCGAGGAACGTGACCGTGACGCGATGCGTCGCGCCATCGCCCTCGCCGCGCGTGGACTCGGCTCCACCAGCCCCAACCCCGTCGTCGGCTGTGTCGTCCTCGACGCCGCCGGCGAACTCGCGGGCGAGGGCTGTCACCAGCGCGCCGGCGGGCCGCACGCCGAGATCCACGCCCTGCGCGAGGCGGGGAGCCGGGCACGCGGCGGCACGGCGTACGTCACCCTGGAGCCCTGCGACCACACCGGCCGCACCGGCCCCTGTTCCCGGGCCCTGATCGAGGCCGGCCTCGCCCGTGTCGTCTACGCCGTCGGCGACCCCAACCCGCAGGCCACCGGCGGCGCCATGACCCTGCGAGCCGCCGGTGTCCGCACCGAGGGCGGACTGCTCGCCGAGGAGGCCGAGGCAGGCAACGCCGCCTGGCTGACCTCCGTGCGCCTCGGGCGCCCCCATGTCGTCTGGAAGTACGCGGCCACCCTCGACGGCCGCATCGCCGCGGCCGACGGCACCAGCCGCTGGATCACCTCCGCCGAGTCCCGGGCCGAGGTGCACCGGCTGCGCGCCGAGTGCGACGCCGTGGTCGTCGGCTCCGGCACCGCCCGCGCCGACGACCCGCACCTGGCCGTCCGCGGCATCGACGGCGCCGTCCAGCCGCTGCGGGTCGTCGTCGACACCGAGGCGCGCGCCGTCAAGCCCGGCGCCCGGGTCCTCGACGACGCCGCCCCCACCCTGATCGCGGTCGCCGAGGACGCCGACACCTCGCATCTGGGGGCCGAGACCGTGCGGCTGCCCCGCGCCGCCGCCGGCCTGGACATCCCCGCGCTGCTGGCCGCCCTGCACGCGCGCGGCGTCCGCTCGGTGCTGCTCGAGGGCGGCCCCACGCTCGCCGGTGCCTTCGTCGCCGCAGCGGCCGTGGACAAGGTCGTCGGCTACATCGCCCCCGTGCTGCTCGGCGAGGGCCCGGCCGCCCTGGCGGGCGCCGGAATCCACACCATCGCCGAGGCGTTGCGGCTCGACGTCACCGAGACCGTGCGCGTCGGACCCGATCTGCGCATCACCGCCACACCTAAGGAGCGCTGAGAGTGTTCACCGGAATCGTCGAAGAACTGGGTGAGGTCACCGCAGTCGAGAACCTCGGTGACGCCTGTCGCTTCACCCTGCGCGGCCCGCTGGTCACCGAAGGCGCGAAGCACGGCGACTCGATCGCCGTCAACGGTGTCTGCCTCACCGTCGTGGACCTCGAGGACGGCGCCTTCACCGCCGACGTCATGGCCGAGACGCTGAAGCGCTCCAGCCTCGGCGCGCTCACCACCGGCTCCCGCGTCAACCTGGAGCGGCCGATGGCGCTCGGCGGACGGCTCGGCGGACACCTCGTGCAGGGGCACGTCGACGGCACCGGCACGATCCTGGAGCGCTCGCCCTCGGAGAACTGGGAGATCGTGAAGATCTCGCTGCCCGCCGACCTGTCCCGGTACGTCGTCGAGAAGGGCTCCATCACCGTCGACGGCGTCAGCCTGACCGTCGTCGACGCCGGCGCCGACCACTTCACCATCAGCCTCATCCCGACCACGCTCGCGCTGACCACACTCGGCATCAAGCAGCCCGGCGACCCGGTCAACCTGGAGGTCGACGTGGTGGCCAAGTACGTCGAGCGCCTGATGGGCGCGCGCGCCGGGGAGGCGGCGAAGTGAGCGCCCTGGACTGGCTGAACTCCGAGGCCTTCACGGCCTTCGACCAGCACATCAAGTGGTCCGACATGATCGGAAACCTCTTCGGCCTGGCCGCCCTCGCGCTCGGCTGGCGGCGCTCCCTGTGGACCTGGCCCGTCCAGTTCGTCTCCGGCGCCATCCTCTTCGCCGCCTTCGCCACCCACCTGACCGGCAGCGCCGGCAAGCAGGTCGTCGTGATGGCCGTCGCGGCCTGGGGCTACTGGCAGTGGACCCGGGGCAGGCAGCAGGCGCAGGACGGAACGATCACCATCCGCTTCGCCACCTGGCGCGAACGCGGCGCGATGCTCGGCGGCGCCGCCCTCGGCACCCTGGCCGTCGGCGGGCTCTTCACGGCCTACCCCTCGCTGTCCTGGGACCCCTGGCCCGACGCGTACATCTTCGTCGGAACCCTCGTCGCCATGTACGCCCAGGCCCGCGGAATGGTCGAGTTCTGGTTCGCCTGGCTCCTTGTCGACCTCGTCGGCGTACCCCTCAACTTCGCCAACGGCTACGCGTTCTCCGGATTCGTCTACGTCGTCTACGGCGCGCTCGTCCTGTGGGGCATGCGCGACTGGTGGCTGCGTACCCGCGGCAGTGCCGCACCCGCTCTGGAAGGAGCCCGAGCATGACCGCCGTACAGCACTGGTACAGCGAAACCGGCGACGGCATCGAGGACTTCGCCCTCGACCCCGTCGAGAAGGCCGTCGCCGACATCGCGGCGGGGCGGCCCGTCGTCGTCGTGGACGACGAGAACCGGGAGAACGAGGGCGACCTCGTCATCGCCGCCGAGACGGCCACCCCCGAGATCGTCGCCTTCATGATGAGCGAGTGCCGCGGGCTGATCTGCGCGCCCATGGAGGGCCCGGAGCTCGACCGGCTGGAACTCCCGCAGATGGTCGAGCGCAACACCGAGTCGATGGGAACGGCCTTCACGGTCTCCGTGGACGCCACCGCCGCCCACGGCGTCAGCACCGGCATCTCCGCCGCCGACCGCGCCACCACGCTCCGGCTGCTGGCGAGCGGCACGTCCACCGCCGGCGACTTCGTGCGGCCCGGCCATGTCTTCCCGCTGCGCGCCAGGCCCGGCGGCGTCCTCGTCCGCAACGGACACACCGAGGCCGGTGTCGACCTTGCCAGGCTCGCCGGGCTGCGGCCCGCGGCCGCGATCGTCGAGATCGCCGGCGAGGACGGCCGGATGCTGCGGCTGCCCGAGCTCATCCCGTTCGCCCGCAAGCACGGCCTGTCGATCATCTCCATCGAGGACCTGGTCGCCTACCGCCGCCGCTCCGAGCCCACCGTGCGCCGCGAGGCGCAGACCCGGCTGCCCACCGCCTTCGGCGACTTCACGGCGTACGGCTACCGCTCCACGGTCGACGGCGTCGAGCACATCGCCCTGGTGCAGGGCGAGATCGGCGACGGCGAGGACGTGCTCGTGCGGGTTCACTCCGAGTGCCTGACCGGCGACATCTTCGCCTCCCAGCGCTGCGACTGCGGGCCCCAGCTGCAGGCATCCCTCCAGCGGGTCACCGAGGAGGGCCGCGGTGTGGTGCTGTACCTGCGCGGCCACGAGGGGCGCGGTATCGGGCTGCTGTCCAAGCTGCGCGCCTACGAACTCCAGGAGAGCGGCCGGGACACCCTGGACGCCAATCTGGAACTCGGTCTGCCCGCCGACGCCCGCGACTACGCGGCCGGGGCGCAGATGCTCGAGGACCTGGGGGTGCGCAGCCTGCGGCTGATGACGAACAACCCCGACAAGACCGCCGCCATGGTCCGCAGCGGCCTCAAGGTCAACGGCCGCGTGCCCATGCCCGTCCAGGCGGGCGAGCACAACATCCGGTACCTGCGCACCAAGCGCGACCGGATGGGGCACGACCTGCCCTGGCTCGACGGCACCACCGCCGTCTCCGCCTGCGGCAACCAGTAGTTCCCCCCGAGCGACGTACCGACGACGCACCGACAAGAAACCGAGGAGAAGCGCGTGAGCGGCAAGGGCGCACCCGAGCTGTCCGTCAAGAACTGCGGCGACCTGCGGGTGGCGGTGATCGCGGCACAGTGGCACGAGCAGGTGATGGACGGGCTGGTCGGCGGGGCCATGCGGGCCCTGCGCGAACTGGGCATCGACGAGCCCACCCTGCTGCGGGTCCCCGGCAGCTTCGAACTGCCCGTCGTCGCCAAGGTCCTCGCGGGCCGCGGCTACGACGCGATCGTGGCCCTCGGCGTCGTCATCCGCGGCGGCACGCCCCACTTCGACTATGTGTGCCAGGGCGTCACCGAGGGGCTGACCCGGGTGTCCGTGGACACCGGTGTCCCGGTCGGCTTCGGGGTACTGACCTGCGACACCGAGGAGCAGGCACTGGACCGGGCCGGTCTGGAGGGCTCCGGCGAGGACAAGGGACACGAGGCGGTGACCGCCGCCGTGGCCACCGCGACCCTGCTGCGTTCAGTATCCGAACCC
Source organism: Streptomyces sp. GC420 (assembly GCF_009916105.1). GTDB lineage: Bacteria > Actinomycetota > Actinomycetes > Streptomycetales > Streptomycetaceae > Streptomyces. The sequence continues at coordinate 9,116 of NZ_JAAAXQ010000286.1, forward strand.
TGGCGCTGAGAGGGGTCCGGTTCCGCGTAGGGTGGGAGCACCATGTCCAAGAAGACGTTCGAGGAGCTCTTCACCGAGCTCCAGCAGAAGGCCGCCACCGGCGACCCCGCCTCCTCCCGCACCGCCGAACTGGTCGGCAAGGGTGTCCATGCCATCGGCAAGAAGGTCGTCGAGGAGGCGGCCGAGGTGTGGATGGCCGCCGAGTACGAGGGCAAGGACGCCGCCGCCGAGGAGATCTCGCAGCTCCTCTACCACGTGCAGGTGATGATGGTCGCCCGGGGCATCAGCCTGGACGACGTCTACGCCCATCTGTAGCCGCCCTCCGCGTCCGCGCCCCACGAGCCCGTACCACCCGCAGTCCCAGCAACTTCCCTACGCACGAAGGAACTCGATCTCATGCTGCGCATCGCCGTCCCCAACAAGGGTTCACTCTCCGGCCCTGCGGCGGACATGCTGCATGAGGCCGGGTACCAGCAGCGCAAGGACAGCAAGGAGCTGGTCCTCGTCGACCCCGACAACGAGGTCGAGTTCTTCTATCTCCGTCCCCGCGACATCGCGATCTACGTCTCCTCCGGCCGCCTGGACATCGGCATCACCGGCCGCGACCTGCTGATGGACTCCGGCGCCAACGCCGAGGAGATCCTCCCGCTCGGCTTCGCCCGGTCCACGTTCCGGTACGCGACCAAGCCCGGCACCGCCGAGCGTGTGGCCGACTTCACCGGCATGACGATCGCCACCTCCTACGAGGGCATCGTCGCCAAGCACCTCGCCGACAAGGGCGTCGACGCCTCCGTCGTCCACCTCGACGGCGCGGTGGAGACCGCGATCGAGCTGGGCGTCGCACAGGTCATCGCGGATGTCGTCGAGACCGGCACCTCGCTGCGCAACGCCGGGCTCGAGGTCATCGACGAGCCGATCATGAAGTCCGAGGCGGTGGTCATCCGCCGCACCGGCGCAGACGCCTCGGACCCGGCCGTCCAGCAGTTCCTGCGCCGCCTCCAGGGCGTCCTCATCGCCCGTACGTACGTGATGATGGACTACGACTGCCGCGCCGAGCACCTGGAGCAGGCCGTCGCCCTCACCCCCGGTCTCGAGTCGCCGACGGTCTCCCCGCTGCACAACGAGGGCTGGGTCGCCGTACGCGCCATGGTGCCGGCCAAGGAGGCCCAGCGGGTCATGGACGACCTGTACGACCTCGGGGCGCGGGCGATCCTCACCACCGCCATCCACGCCTGCCGCCTCTGAGGACCCTTCGGACCGGACCGGAAACGCACACCATGTCTCAGCCGCACGCCCTCCCCGTCACCTTCCGGCCCACGCGCACCCGGGCCGTGCTGATCAGCGTCGGCACGGTGCTGTTCGCCGTGATCACGGTGGTCTCGCTGATGCTGGAGATCGGCCCGGGGGAGCGGGCCAGCTTCATCTTCACGGCCGCCCTCTTCTTCGGCGTGCTGCTGCTGCTCAGCCGTCCCAAGGTCGTGGCCGAGGAGTCGGGCGTCACGGTCGTCAACCTGACGACCAGGCGCCGGCTGGAGTGGGCGCAGATCCTGCGGGTCAATCTGCGCCCCGGCGACCCCTGGGTCTTCCTCGACCTGTCCGACGGCACCAGCCTGCCCGCCATGGGAATCCAGCCCGGCATCGCCAGGCAGCAGGCCATCGGCGACGCCCGCGCGCTGCGCGCCCTCGTCGAGGAGCGCGGTACGGGCACGCCCGGCGAATGAGCCACTCCCGCACACGTCCCCGTCTTGACTACCCTGTTGCCGGTGGCGCCCATCGCGCCCCGCCCCGGCACCACGGGGCCGCGCGAGGAGCGAGGCCCCGCGGGGCACCTGCGACCCGAGGAGTGATCCCCTCCAGCGATGGACGGATCGTCCGGTAGTACC
>NZ_JAAAXQ010000287.1 GCF_009916105.1 Streptomyces sp. GC420
GCCACACCGCGAACAGCCCCGACCACTCCCGTCCCCGCGGCGACGCCCAGTCCCCCGGGCCCCGGCCGGGACCGGCAACCGGCACGCGGCGCCGCACCACACCCGGTGCCGGCACCGCCGCGGACGACCGTGCCCGTGCGCGCGGCGCGGCGAGCGGCTCGCACCGCCCGTTGCCCGGCGCCCATCGTCCGAGCGCCGCGCCTGAGGCCGGCCGGCTCCGCACCGCCCCCGGCGCCGACACGGACATGAGCACGGGTGCGGGCAGCGGCGCCGGTGCCGGACCCGCCCGGGAAGCCGGGCCGCCTCGGTCGCGCCCGGTGCGGTCGGCGCCCGGCGCCGCCGGCGCGGCAGGCGGCTCCGGGCCGCTGCGGCTCACCTGGGTGCAGCCCGAGGACCTGCTCGGTCACGAACTCCGGCAGGCGGACGAGGACGGCCGGGACAGCGCCGGGATCCGCCGGCGCTGGCTCGCGGCGGGCGGGGCACTCGCACCCGCGCGGGCCGGCGCGTCCACGGCGGCCGCGTCCCCCGCTCTGCGCGCCCTCGCCGAGCGGCTCCTCGACGAGCTCGCCCTGCTCCCCTGCCCCACGGCCGCCGACGAGCCCACCGGCCTGCCCGAGATCGTCGCCGCCTGCCCGGACTGGCCCCCGCCCGCGCCCACCGGAGCCCGGGACGACGGCCTCGTCGCCCGGCTGCACGCCGGCTGGCTCGGCCGCGCCGCCGGGTGCCTGCTGGGCAAGCCCGTCGAGAAGCTGCCCCTCGAAGGCATCCGGGCGCTCGCCCGCTCCACCGGCAACTGGCCGCTGCGCACCTGGTTCACCGCCGTCGGTCTCGACCCGGAGACGGCCGCCCGCCACCCGTGGAACCGGCGCAGCGCCGGCAACTCGCTCGCCGAGAACATCGACGGGATGCCCGAGGACGACGATCTGAACTACCCCCTGCTCAACCTGCTGCTCCTGGAACGCCACGGCCACGCCTTCACCACCCACGACGTCGCCCGGCTCTGGCTGGACGAGCTGCCGGCGGGCCGCACCTTCACCGCCGAGCGGATCGCGTACCGCAATCTGCTCGGCGGCGTGGAGCCCCCGCTCACCGCGCGCCACCGCAATCCGTTCCGGGAGTGGATCGGCGCCCTGATCAGGGCCGACATCCACGGCTTGACCCACCCGGGCGACCCGGACGCCGCCGCGCGGTCGGCGCACCGGGACGCCGTGCTCACCCACACCGCGAACGGCGTCTACGGCGCGATGTTCGTGGCCGCCGCGCTGGCCGAGGCCGCGGCGGGCCGCGGCGACGTCCACTCCTGTCTGCGTGCCGGACTCCGGGTCGTGCCTCCCCGCTCCCGCCTCGCGGGGGCCGTCCGCCACGGAATCCGGCTGGCTGCGGACACCGCCGACTTCGACACCGTGGTGGACCGCCTGCACGACCACCACGGCAGCCACCACTGGGTGCATGTGATCCCCAACGCGGCGCTGCTCGCCGCCGCGCTCACCCACGCCGACGGCGACTTCACCGCCTCGGTCACCCGCGCCGTGGCCGGCGGCTGGGACACCGATTCCAACGGCGCCACGGCCGGGTCGCTCGCGGGCGTCCTCGCCGGGCGTCCGGAGAACATCCCGGCCCGCTGGACGGAGCCGCTGCGCAACCGCCTCGCCAGCTCCGTGCGCTCCTTCGACGGCACCGGCTTCGACGCCCTGGCCGTCCGGACAGCCGCTGTTCGTGCCCGTCCCGCCGGTTCCACCGGTCACACCCGTACCGACGCGACGCACCCGGCAGAAGCAACAGAAGACACAGACCTGACAGACGACACGAAGGTGCGATCCACGCCATGAACGACGTGACCCCGTCCGCGGGCCCCGGGCCGCTCTCCGGCCTGCGCGTGCTCGACCTCGCCACCCTCTTCGCCGGCCCGCTCGCGGCCACCATGCTCGGCGACTTCGGCGCCGAGGTCATCAAGGTCGAGCACCCGCTCAGACCCGACCCCTCACGCGGTCACGGCCCCGACAAGGACGGTGTCGGCCTGTGGTGGAAGCTCCTCGGCCGCAACAAGCGCGCCATCACCCTCGACCTGTCCACCCCGGCCGGCGGCCGGACCCTGCTCCGTCTCGCCGCCACCGCCGACGTGATCGTGGAGAACTTCCGCCCGGGCACCCTGGAACGCTGGAACCTCGGCTGGGACGAGCTGTCGGCCGCCAATCCCCGGCTGGTGCTGACCCGGGTCACCGGGTTCGGGCAGGTCGGCCCGTACGCGCGCCGTCCGGGGTTCGGCACGCTCGCCGAGGCGATGAGCGGCTTCGCGGCGATCACCGGGGAGCCGGACGGACCACCCACCCTGCCGCCGTTCGGCCTGGCCGATTCCATCGCGGGACTGGCCACGGCCTACGCCGTGATGACCGCGCTCGCCGCGCGCGACCGCACCGGGCACGGCCAGGTCGTCGACATGGCGATCATCGAGCCGATCCTGACCGTACTCGGCCCGCACCCCCTCTGGTACGACCAGCTCGGGTTCGTCCAGCCCCGCACCGGCAACCGCTCCACCAACAACGCGCCGCGCAACACCTACCGCGCCGCCGACGGCAGCTGGCTCGCGGTCTCCACCTCCGCGCAGTCGGTGGCGGAGCGGGTGATGCGGCTGGTGGGCCGCCCGGAACTGATCGACGAGCCCTGGTTCGCCACGGGCGCGGGCCGCGCCGCGCACGCCGACGAGCTGGACGCGGCGGTGGGCGCCTGGATCGCCCGCCACGACAGGACGATGGTGATCGACACCTTCGAGAAGGCGGAAGCCGCGGTGGCGCCGGTCAACGACGTACGCGATGTGATGGACGATCCCCAGTACGCGGCGCTCGGCACGATCGCCGAGGTCGAGGATCCCGAGCTGGGCACCCTGCGCATGCAGAACGTTCTCTTCCGGCTGTCGCGGACGCCGGGCGCGATCCGCTGGGCGGGGCGCCCGCACGGGGCGGACACGGACGAGGTGCTCGCCGAACTCGGGCTGTCGCCGGCGGAGATCGGCGATCTGCGCGCGGCGGGGGCGCTGTGACCGGCGCCCGGACACCGGCGGCGCGGTCCCTCGCCACGGGCACGCCCGGCCCCGGTCCGTCCCGCACCGGCCCCTCCCGCGCGGAGCCGTCCCGCACCGGTCCCTCCCGCGCGGCTCCGCCCGGCGGGGGGACACGCGCCTCGGGGCCGACCGAGCCGCCCCACCCGCTTCTGACCTGGCTGTACGTCCCCGGGGACCGGCCCGACGTCGTCGTCAAGGCGCTCGCCTCGGGCGCCGACGTGGTGATCGTCGACCTGGAGGACGCGGTCGCCCCTCACCGCAAGCGGTACGCGCGGGCCGCCACCGCCGAACTCCTCACCGATCCGCAGCCCGTCCCGGTCCACGTCCGCGTCAACGCCGTCGGCGAACCCACGGCGGCCGACGACATCGCGGCGCTCGCGCCGCTTCCCGGGCTCGCCGCCCTGCGGATGCCGAAGATCACCGGTCCGCTGGAGGTCCGCGCGGCGGCGGACCTGGCCGCCGCGCGGCCCGGAGGACCACCGCACCTGTACGCCCTGCTGGAGTCCGCCCTGGCCATCGAGAACGCCTTCGCCGTGGCCGCCTCCCATCCGGCGCTGCACGGCATCGCCCTCGGCGAGACCGACCTGCGCGCCGACCTCGGGGTGGCGGACGCCGGCCTCGACTGGGCGCGCGGCAGGGTGGTCTGCGCCGCGCGGGCCGCCGGGCTCCCGGCACCCGCCCAGGGCGTGTTCACCGACGTACGGGACATGGAGGGCCTCGCGAAGTCCTGCGCGCGCGGGCGGGCGCTCGGCTTCCTGGGCCGCGCCGCGATCCACCCCCGGCAGCTGCCGGTGATCGAGCAGGCGTATCTGCCGAACCGCTGGGAGATCGAGAGCGCCGAGGAGATCGTGAAGGCCGCGGCCGGCGAGCCGGGCGCACTGGCGCTTCCGGACGGGCGGTTCGTGGACACGGCAGTGGTGGCGGGCGCCCGCCGCGTCCTCGCCCTGGCGAGCCGCCGCCGCTGATCCGCCGGGACGCGGCACCGACGACGAAGCACCGCGGCCGCCGACCCTGGGGTCGGCGGCCGCGGTCACGTGGGTGAGGGGCGGGTCAGCCCTTCTTGCTGACGGCCTCGGGCTCGCCCGTGGTGCCCGTTGTGGCCGCGGAGCCCTTCGCGGCGTCGGCGGCCGCCTCGCCGGGCGCCCCGGCAGGCGTCTCGTCCGCGGCCCGGGCGTCCTCCGAGGCGTCCTTGTCCCCGTCGGCCCCGGCCTCGGAGGGCGTCTCGTCCTTCGCGGACGCGGACGCGCCGTCCTCGCCCGGGTCGGCCGCCTTCTCCGCCTCGTCCTTCCCCGCCTCGCCCTTCGCGGACTCCGACTCCTCGGACCCGTCCTTCTCGTCCTTCGCGGAGCTGCCGTCCCCACCGGGTCCGGTCGCCTTCGCGACCGCGGCGGGCTCCACGGTCTCCTCCCGGCCCGGCCGCACCCGCGAAGAGATGATCATGTAGCTGACGGCCAGCAGGAAGACGATGACCGAGGTCCACACATTGAGCCGCACCCCGAGGATGTGGTGCGCCTCGTCGACCCGCATGTACTCGATCCAGCCCCGCCCGACACAGTACGAGGCGACGTACAGCGCGAAGGCGCGCCCGTGGCCCAGCCTGAAGCGGCGGTCGGCCCAGATGACCAGCAGCGCGACACCGATGCACCACAGCGACTCGTACAGGAAGGTCGGGTGGTAGGTGCCGCCGACGCGGTTGTCGGCGTCGGTGATCTTCAGCGCCCAGGGCAGGTCCGTGGCCCTGCCGTACAGCTCCTGGTTGAACCAGTTGCCCCAGCGGCCGATCGCCTGGGCGACGGCGATTCCGGGCGCGATGGCGTCGGCGTACGCGGGCAGGGCGATACCGCGGCGGCGGCAGCCGATCCAGGCGCCGACGGCGCCCAGCGAGATGGCGCCCCAGATACCGAGGCCACCCTCCCAGATCTTGAAGGCGTCCACCCAGTCGCGGCCGTCGCTGAAGTACAGCTGGTAGTCCGTGACGACGTGGTAGAGCCGGCCGCCGAGAAGGCCGAAGGGCACCGCCCAGACAGCGATGTCGGCGACCGTGCCGGCTTTGCCGCCCCGGGCGATCCAGCGCCTGTTGCCGATCCAGACGGCGGCGAAGACACCGATGATGATGCAGAAGGCGTAGCCGCGCAGCGGAACCGGTCCGAGATGGAGCACACCGGTCGACGGGCTCGGGATGTAGGCAAGGGAGTCCATGGCAGACCCGACGCTACCGTGCCGGGTGGGAGCCGCGGCAACCCACCCGGCAACGTCTCCATAACGCCCTGTGCGCCGAGCGGGGCCGCGGCTAGGCGGTCGCGGCCTTCTCCACCTGCGCCTTCAGCTCCTCGGGCGTCATCGGATCGTTCGTGTCGGCGAAGATGTTCTTGCCGTCGAGCAGCACGGTCGGGGTGCCGGTGAGTCCGGCCTTCTCGAATGCCTCCTGCGACTTGGCGACCCAGCTGTCGTGCGTGCCGTCCTCGACGCAGGTGCGGAACGCCGGGGTGTCCAGCCCTTCCACCTTGCCCGCCAGATCGATCAGCCTGCTGTTCCTGGCGAAGGCGTCCTCGCTCTCGGGGGGCTGGTTCTCGAAGAGGACGTCGTGGTACGCGGGGAACTTCCCGGCGTCCTGCGCGCAGGCGGCGGCGTTCGCCGAGCGCAGCGAGCCGCTGCCGCCCATGCCGTTGTCGATGATGGTGGCGAGGTGGTACTGAACCCTCAGCTTGCCTCCCGCCACGAGCGAATTGACCGTGTCGCGGTATTGCAGTTCGAAGTTCTTGCAGGCCGGGCAGCGGAAGTCCTCCCACACGACGAGGGTGGACTTCGCCGTGTCCTCGCCCACCGGAATGGCGGGTCCGTCGTCGCCGTTGGCGCCGCTGGGCACGACCACGGGGCCTGCGGCGTCGGTGCCGGTGTCGCCGTCCCCCGCGTTGCCGAGGGCAATGCCGATGCCGGCGGCGATGCCGAGCACGGCCACGATGGAGGCGGCGACGATCACGGTCCGTTTCCGCTTGTCCCTGGACCTCTGCCGCTCTCGTTCCTCGGCCAGCCGCTCACGGGCCGTCCGCTTGCCTTCACGGTTCTTGTCGCTCACACCCGCAGGAACGAACCGGGGAGACACAAGCGTGCCTCCCCGGTCCGAGGTCCATCCGTACGGGGGACCCCGTCAACCCCGTGCCTGTCGGCTCCGGTGCGAGGCCCGTCAGCGCCTGCGGACGCCCTGGGCGAGCTCACCCGCGAGCACACGGACCGCCTCGAGACCCGCGGCGGGGTCCGGCGCGTCGAGCATCCGCTTGACGAACGCGGAGCCGACGATGACGCCGTCCGCGAAGCCCGCGACCTCGGCCGCCTGCCCGGCGTTGGAGACGCCGAGCCCGACGCAGACGGGCAGCGCGGTGGTGGCGCGGGTCCTGCGCACCAGGTCCTGGGCCTGTTCGCCGACGGACTCCCGGGTTCCGGTGACGCCCATCAGCGAGGCCGCGTACACAAAGCCGGACCCGGCGGCGGTGATCGTCGCCAGCCGCTCGTCCTTGCTGCTCGGGGCGACCACGAAGACGGTCGCCAGGCCGTGCCGCTCGGCGGCCTTCCGCCATGGCTCGGACTCCTGCACGGGCAGGTCCGGCAGGATGCAGCCGGCGCCGCCCGCCGCTGCGAGCTCGGCGGTGAAGCGCTCGATGCCGTACCGGTCGATCGGGTTCCAGTACGTCATGACGAGGATCGGGGCTCCCGTGGCCTCGTACGCCTCACGGACCGTGCGCATCACGTCGGCGATCTTCACGCCGCCGCGCAGCGCGATGTCGTCGGCGGTCTGGATGACCGGGCCGTCCAGCACCGGGTCGCTGTGCGGCAGCCCGACCTCGACGACGTCGGCCCCGGCTTCCAGGACCGCCCTGACGGCTTCGATTCCCCCGTCGACGGTGGGGAACCCGGCCGGGAGGTACGCGATGAGGGCCGCGCGGTCCTCGGACCTGGCCTTGGCGAGCGTGGCACTCAGCAGCTCGGCGTTCCCGGTGTTCGATGCTGCGCCGCTCACTTGGCGTCCCCCTCGATCTCGGCGACCTCGCCGGCCGCGTCGGCGGCGACCGCCGCGTCCGTGTCGTACAGGCCGAAGTACCGTGCGGCCGTGTCCATGTCCTTGTCGCCGCGTCCGGACAGGTTGACGACGATCAGGCCGTCCTTGCCCAGTTCACGGCCGACCTCGAGGGCGCCGGCCAGCGCGTGGGCGCTCTCGATGGCCGGGATGATCCCCTCGGTGCGGGAGAGCAGGCGCAGTGCCTGCATGGCGTCGTCGTCGGTGACGGCGCGGTACTCGCCGCGTCCGCTGTCCTTGAGGTAGGCGTGCTCCGGGCCGATGCCCGGGTAGTCCAGTCCGGCCGAGATCGAGTACGGCTCGGTGATCTGGCCCTCCTCGTCCTGCAGGACGTAGGACCGTGAGCCGTGCAGGATGCCGGGCTCGCCGGCGGTGAGGGTCGCGGCGTGCTCCCCGGTCTCGACGCCGTGCCCGGCGGGCTCGCACCCGATGAGGCGCACGGAGGCGTCGGGGATGAAGGCGTGGAAGAGACCGATGGCGTTGCTGCCGCCGCCGACACAGGCGACGGCGGCGTCGGGCAGCCGCCCGGCGCGTTCGAGGAGCTGGCGCCGCGCCTCGACGCCGATGACGCGGTGGAAGTCCCTGACCATGGCGGGGAAGGGGTGCGGGCCCGCGACGGTCCCGAACAGGTAGTGCGTGCGGTCGACGTTGGCGACCCAGTCGCGGAACGCCTCGTTGATCGCGTCCTTGAGCGTCCGGCTGCCGGACTTCACCGCGATGACCTCGGCTCCGAGCATCCGCATCCGGGCCACGTTGAGCGCCTGGCGCCGGGTGTCGATCTCGCCCATGTAGATGGTGCATTCGAGGCCGAACAGCGCGCACGCGGTGGCGGTGGCGACGCCGTGCTGTCCCGCACCGGTCTCGGCGATGACACGGGTCTTGCCCATGCGCCGGGTGAGCAGGGCCTGGCCCAGCACGTTGTTGATCTTGTGGGACCCGGTGTGGTTGAGGTCCTCCCGCTTGAGGAAGATCCTCACCCCGCCCGCGTGCTCCGCGAACCGGGGCACCTCGGTCAGCGCGCTGGGGCGTCCGGTGTAGTTGACCAGCAGATCCTCGAGCTCGGCGGCGAAGGCGGGATCGGCCTTCGCCTTCTCGTACTCGACGGCGACCTCGTCCACGGCGGCTACCAGTGCCTCCGGGATGAACTTCCCGCCGAACGCGCCGAAGTACCCCTCTGCGCTGGGGACTCGACCGTCCGGGTCGGGAACGAAGAAGTCGGAAGACATCGACGTGCTCCTCAGTGGGGGCCTTCTGCCCCCTGAAGTCTGATGTGCGATGGACAGTGGGTGTTCCGGGGTCGCGCGGTGCCGCACAGGCGGTGCGGGCCCGGCGCCGGCGGCGGTCCGGCAGCCGGTGCCGTCCGGCCCGGCCCGCCCGCCCGGGAGCGACCGCCGGGGCGGCCCGGCATCCGGCCTGGCGTGGCCCGGAGCCGCAGACGGCGTCCCGGCGGCCCCGACCCGCCGTGGTGGCCGGCCGGACCGGCCCCTGCTCCGGCCCCGCCGGTGTCGACCGGACCGGTGCGGTCCCAGCCCCGGCGGGGACCCCGGCCGTCGGCCGCCCGGAGGCGGCCACGAGCCGGACCGAGGCGGACGCCCCGGGCCAGCGACGGACACCCGCACGGCAACCCGGTCACCGGCCGAGGCCCGGATGCGGTGCACCCGTCCGTGTGCCGCCAGGAGGCGGCCACGGGCCGAAGCCGTCCGTCCGAGCCCTGGAAGCGGTACGGGCCCGCGCGGCACCCCGCCGCCGGCCGCCGACCGCCCTGCCGGCGCTCGCCCCGGTCCCCGGCCACCCGAAGACGGCCACGGACCGGGACCTGAGCCGCGGAAACGGACGGCGCAGGGCGGTCCGTCGCCCGAGGGCGACAACCACCCCGGTCCCCGGGGGACGCGGCACCGTCACACCGGGCTTCGGAGCGGCGGTGCAGCCTCCGGGAAGACTGGGGCCCGGAACGGGTTCCCTGGGAGGCCGGGATCCGGTCTCCCGGAGCGGGAAGGGAAGGACCCTCCTCTCCGGGAGACCCGGGGTCCGCCGGCCCGAAGCCGGAGTCGAGCCGGGCCGGCCGGCGAGAGCGCTAGGCGGCGCGCGACCTGGCGCGCCCGCGCCATCGCATGCCGTTGACCTGGCCGGGTTCGGAGCCGATCACGTACCGCACGCGGCGGCCGTGGACACGGCGGGCGGGGGCGCGGCAGCCGCGTGGGCGGCAGCCGCGGGCCAGCGGCGCATGGCGGTCGCACGGCAGGGTGACCAGGAACGGCCCGCGGGCGGGCCGCTGTACGGCCGCGGCCAGGAGCCGGGGTGCGGGTCCCCGCGAGGACCCGCGCCCGCCCTCACCGCACGCGCCCTCACCGGCCGGGCGGAGTGCCGGGCCGGTGGGGACAGGACGGTGGGCGGGGAGCACGGGGTCAGCCCCGGTCGTGGCGGAGCGCCGGGTGGGCGCCCGCGGCGACGAGATCGGCGACGGCGGCCCTGGGGTCGCGGCCGGTGACCAGGGACTCGCCGACGAGGACGGCGTCGGCGCCCTGGTTCGCGTAGGCGATGAGGTCGTGCGGGCCTCGGACGCCCGACTCGGCGATCTTGACGATGTGGGCCGGGATCTCGGGGGCGACACGCTCGAAGGTGGAGCGGTCCACCTCCAGGGTCTTGAGGTTCCGGGCGTTGACGCCGATGATCCTCGCCCCGGCGTCGACGGCCCGCTCGACCTCTTCCTCGTCGTGGACCTCGACGAGCGGCGTGAGCCCGATGGACTCGGCGCGCTCGATGAGGGAGACCAGGGCGGGCTGGTCGAGAGCGGCGACGATCAGCAGGGCGAGGTCGGCGCCGTGGGCACGGGCCTCCCAAAGCTGGTAGGCCGTGACGATGAAGTCCTTGCGCAGCAGGGGAACGTCGACCCTGGCGCGTACGGCCTCGAGGTCGGCCAGCGAGCCGCCGAAGCGGCGCTGCTCCGTGAGGACGGAGATGGCCGCGGCGCCGCCCGCCTCGTAGTCGGCGGCGAGGCCCGCCGGGTCGGCGATGGCGGCCAGCGCGCCCTTGGACGGGCTGGAGCGCTTGACCTCGCAGATGACCTTGACGCCGTCACCGCGCAGCGCGGCGACCCCGTCCCGGGCCTGGGGGGCCTTGGCCGCGCGCTCCTTGAGCTCGTCGAGGCTGACGCGCCCCTGCCGCTCCGCGAGGTCGGCACGGACTCCGTCGATGATCTCGTCGAGCACACTCACGCGAGCGATCCCCTTCCCAGAGGGTTCTGCGGATCCTTCGGACCCGGCTGGTTGACGCTGCCTGTTCACGCATTGAAATGGTATCCGGACAGGAGCGAGGCCCGCGCATCCGGTTGGCGTCAGTCCCACAACCTGGACAAACAGGCCATGCCGGACCCATTGCCGGCCCGGTTCGCGGCCTTTCCGTGCCTGGTCAGGGTGCGAGCGCCGATCCGAACGGCAGGTTCCGGACAACCGTGAAGGCCAGCAGCAGGCCGCCGACGGCCCACCAGTACGCCGTTCGGACGGTGAAGTCGAAACGGCGGCCTCCGGCCACCCGTACGAGCCACAGGATCCACACGGCCACGAACACCCCGTAGCCGACGACGGCGAGCGCGTTGGCGCCGAGGGCGCCGGCCAGGTCGCCGTGGACCACGGCGTGCGCGCTGCGCAGCCCTCCGCAGCCGGGGCAGTAGATTCCGGTGGCCCGGAGCAGGGGGCATACGGGGTAGTGGCCCGGCCGGTTCGGGTCGACCGTGCCGACGTAGGCGAAGGCGGCGGCGACGGCGGCGGCCGTGCCGAGGGGCGCCATGAGGCGGCGCGCCAGGGGCCGCGGATCCATGGACACGCCCCCGGGCGGGAAAGCGGGACCGGGCGGGAAGGCGGGAC
>NZ_JAAAXQ010000288.1 GCF_009916105.1 Streptomyces sp. GC420
CAATGGTCTAGACATATATGGCACAGTCGTCCGGCGGCATCAAGAGGCCCGTGCAGCCCACCAAGACGGCCCGCACCCATCAAGAGACCCGTACACGTCAAACTCTCCCTCCTCCCGCGCCGCCGGGCTGGTAGGGGGCCGGGCCGTGCCCTTCCTCCTGCTTGCCGTCGTAGGTGATGTCGTCGCCGTACAGGTCGATCTGTCCGTAGCAGTCCGGCGTCTTCACGCTCAGCTTCTGCCAGTCCCTCTTCTCGTTGCCCGCGTCGGCGACGTCGGCGGCGGTGAGGTAGACGGTGGCCTTGTCCACCAGGGTCTGGTGGCCGGAGGTCTGCCAGTTCGGGCCCTCGGTGGTGTACTCGGCCAGGGAGACGGGGTACTTGCAGCCGTCGCCGACGGTCTGCCCCGGTGCCAGGCGGACTTCGACCGTTCCCGGCGCGCTGTCCCACTGGCGGAAACCGCCCTGCGAGGTCCAGTCCGCGCCGACGGTGTTTCCGTCGGCGTCGACGACGCGGTACTGGACCGTGGCGGACTGGCACGCACCGGCCGGCGTGGCGCTTGCCGTGCCTGCCCACAACAGGGGCAGGGCGGCGGTCGTGAAAGCGGTTGCGGCGAGCACGGAGAGAGTTCTGCTTTGTTGCGTACGCGACAAAATAAGCCTCTATGGGATTCAGAGCGTGTGGGAGGTGGCCGTGCATACGAATGACCCGGGCGCGGGAAGAAAGGAAGACGCGCATGACCGAGCCACTCGTGTCACTTCGCTCGCTTCAGCAACGCGGCGAAGCAACCCGAATTGTTGTCGCCCTTCACAACTCCCGTCAACAGTTCACAACTTCACCACGTTTCAGATTGATCACGATCGGCTGGATCCCACGCGTGCGCTTCGCCCCTCGCAGGCCGGAGTGGCCGCCAGGGACCGGGCGCCGGGCCCCCGTTGCGCTCACCGCTCGCCGGGTGCACCGCCCCTGGTGACGGTCGGAGCGATGCGACGGACCTGCGGAATGGTGGTGACCATGTGCGCCGTGACGCGCTCGCCGAGACAGACCATGCGGTGCGGGACGTCGCCGGGGAAGCGGGCGAAGTCCCCCGCGGCCAGGTCGACCGGCTCGTTGAGGGGGCCGGTGCGGAGCTTGCCGGTGATGACGTAGAGGTGGTGCAGAGTGCCGGGCGCGTGCGGGTCCACCGCCTCGGACTCCCTGCGACCACGCTCCAGGCGGAGCAGGAGGGTGCGCACGTATCCCGATCCGTAGGTCTCGTCGAGAAGGCGCTCGGACCAGTGCTGGGCGCCGGACCACTCCCCCTCGTCGTGCCGCTGGACGTACACCGGGGTGCCCCACTCCGTCAGCAGGCGGCGTGCGGGCATGTCGAGCGCGGCGCCGAGGAGGGAGAGCGTCTCCACGGTGGGGTTGCCCGAGCCCTGCTCGATCTTCGACAGGGTCTGCTTGGACAGTCCCGACCGGCGGGCCAGCTCACCGAGCGACATGGCCCTCTCCAGCCGGAACCGCCGCACATTCCGGGCCACGAGTTCGTTCTCCCGGACCAAATCGTCACTTTTATTGTCCACCCCGTCATTATTGACGAACGCATGGCCGGTTTGCATCCTTGTCACATTGAAGTTTCCGATCGGTGTACTGAAATAGACACCGAGTCCTCGAATCCGAGGTGAACCACCATGAGCAGCCAGGTCGCCCAGGCGGGCAGGGACGACCGTGCCGCCGTCGACAAGGCCATCAGCCTCCTCGTCGCCTTCGGTGAGAAGGCGAGCACCGGGGTGGGGGTCAGCGAACTCGCCCGGCGGGCGCAGCTGAGCAAGTCGACCGCCTTCCGGGTCCTGGGACTGCTGGAACGCAACGGTGTGGTGGAGCGGGTGGGCACGGACTACCGGCTGGGCGAGCGGCTGCACCACCTGGGCCGGGCCGTGTACGCGCCGGGTTCCGAGAGCGTGCGCGACTTCCTGCTGCCGTACCTGACCGACCTGTACGACGTGACCCGGCAGACCGTCCACCTGGCGGTTCTTCACTGTACCGAGGTGGTCTACCTCGCCAAGCTCTACGGCCACCGGTCGGCGCCCGCCCCCTCCCGGATCGGAGGACGGCTGCCCGCGCACGCCACGGCGGTCGGCAAGGTGCTGCTGGCGTACGACGCCGACGCGGCGGCGCAGGTCACGCAGATGCCGCTGCGGTGCTTCACCGCGCAGACGATCACCGACCCGGCGCAGCTGTCGGCCGAACTGGAGCGCATACGCCGCGATGGTGTCGCCTACGACGACCGGGAGAGCCAGCCCGACCTGAACTGTGTGGCGGCGCCCGTTCTCGGCCCGGGCGGCAGGCCGGTGGCCGCGCTGTCGGTGTCCGGCCTGTGCGGGCGGACCGACACCCGGCGGCTCGGCGCCGACGTACGCCGTATCGCGGCGGCCGCCTCGCAGGCGTGGGCCGGGCAGGCGGCCCGTGCGCGCTCGGCGCGCTCGGCGCGTGCGTGAGGAGGTCTCCGCCCCGAACGGCGGAGAGGGCGTGTTCCGGGCCCGGCCCGGAACACGCCCTCTGTCATGCCGCGCCCGCTGTCACGCGGGGCCCGCCGTCACGCGGTGTCCCGGGCCGCCAGGTCCAGCGCGATGTCGACGATCATGTCCTCCTGGCCGCCGACCAGGCCGCGCCGGCCGACTTCCAGCAGGATGCTGCGCACGTCGATGCCGTACTGCCGGGAGGCGGCCTCGGCGTGGCGCAGGAAGCTGGAGTAGACACCGGCGTAGCCGAGGGTGAGGGTTTCCCGGTCCACCTGGACCGGGCGGTCCTGGAGCGGCCGAACCAGGTCGTCGGCGGCGTCCTGCAGGGCGAACAGGTCGCAGCCGTGCTTCCACCCGTTCAGCGTGGCGACCGCGACGAACGGCTCGATCGGGCAGTTTCCGGCGCCCGCGCCGTGCCCGGCCAGCGAGGCGTCCACCCGGGTGACCCCCTCCTCGACGGCGACGACGGAGTTCGCCACCGCGAGGGAGAGGTTCTGGTGGGCGTGAATGCCGATCTGGGTCTCGGGCCGCAGGGCATCGCGGTACGCGCGGACGCGCCTGCGGACACCGTCCATGGTGAGCCGTCCGCCGGAGTCGGTGACGTACACGCACTGGGCGCCGTACGACTCCATGAGCCGGGCCTGTTCGGCGAGCTTCCCGGCGGGCGCCATGTGGCTGAGCATGAGGAACCCGGAGACGTCCATGCCCAGTTCACGCGCGGTGGCGATGTGCTGGGCGGCCACGTCGGCCTCGGTGCAGTGGGTGGCGACGCGGACCGAGCGCACCCCGAGCGCGTAGGCGTGCTTCAGCTCGGCGATGGTGCCGATGCCGGGGAGCAGCAGCGTGGTGAGCGTGGCGCGTTCGAGGACGGAGGCGGCGGCCTCGATCCACTCCCAGTCGGTGTGGCTGCCGGGGCCGTAGTTCACCGAGCCGCCGGCCAGGCCGTCGCCGTGGGCGACCTCGATGGCATCCACACCGGCCGCGTCCAGGGCGGCGACGATGCGGATGACGTCTGCGGGTGCGATGCGGTGCCGTACGGCGTGCATGCCGTCGCGCAGGGTGACGTCCTGGATGTACAGGCTGGTGGTCATGCTTCAGGCCCCCTGTCGTGCGTGCTGGGCGATGCGTTCGGCGGTGCGCAGGGCGGCCGAGGTCATGATGTCGAGGTTGCCCGCGTAGGAGGGCAGGTAGTGCGCGGCCCCCTCGACCTCCAGGAAGACCGAGACCCGGGTGGTCGCCCGGGGCGCGCCGGCGGGCAGCAGGGTGTGCACGGGTTCGTCGGCCGGTACGGGGGTGAACTGGACGTCCTGCTTGAGCCGGTAGCCGGGGACGTACTTGGACACCTCGGCCACCATGTCCGTCACGGAGGCGCGGACGGCGTCGTGGTCGGTGTCACCGGTCAGGCAGAACACCGTGTCGCGCATGATCAGGGGTGGCTCGGCGGGGTTGAGAACGATGATCGCCTTGCCGCGTGCCGCGCCGCCCACGGCCTGGATCGCGGCGGAGGTGGTCTCGGTGAACTCGTCGATGTTGGCCCGGGTTCCGGGGCCCGCCGACCTGGAGGCGATGGAGGCGACGATCTCCGCGTAGGGGACGGGGGTGACACGGGCGACGGCGTGGACGACCGGGATGGTGGCCTGGCCGCCGCAGGTGACCATGTTGACGTTGCCGGCGTCCAGGTGGTCGTCCAGGTTGACCGCGGGGACGACGAAGGGCCCGATCGCGGCCGGGGTGAGGTCGATGAGCCGCTTGCCGAAAGGCTCCAGCGCGGCCGCGTTGGCGGTGTGTGCCTTGGCGGAGGTGGCGTCGAAGACGATGTCGATGTCGTCGAAGCCGTCCATGGCGGTCAGCCCGCCCACGCCCTCGTGGGTGGTGGGCACCTTCAGCCGGCGGGCCCGTGCGAGGCCGTCGGACTCCGGGTCGATGCCGACCATGGCCGCCATCTCCAGTGTCTCCGAGAGGCGCAGGACCTTGATCATCAGGTCGGTTCCGATGTTGCCGGAGCCGATCACGGCCACCTTGGTCTTCTTCATGACGGCTCCTTGTCCGTGAACGTTGCGGTCACCGGGCCGAGGCCGGAGATCTCGGCGCGGACGGTGACACCCGCCGAGACACCGGCCATGGGGCCGAGCGCACCGGCGAGCACCACCTGGCCCGCGCGCAGCGGGTCCTGGTACGCGCGGGCGGTACGGGCCAGCCACAGCAGTGCGCCGAGCGGGTCGCCGAGGCAGTCGGCGCCCTTGCCCTCGGAGACCTGCCGGCCGTCGGCCCACATGCGCATGACGGCGTCACGCGGCTCGAAGGCGTCGAGCGGCACGTGCGTGTCGCCGAGTACGTACAGGCCGCTGGAGGCGTTGTCGGCGATCGTGTCGGTGATGGTGATGTCCCAGTCGGCGATGCGGCTGTCCACGATCTCCAGGGCGGGGACCGCGTAGGCCACCGCGGCCCGGACGGCGGTCAGGTCGAGGTCGTCGGCGTCGAGGTCGCGGGCGAGCACGAAGGCGATCTCCGCCTCCACCTTGGGCTGGAGCAGCCCGTTCGTGGGTACCGGGTGCGGTCCCGAGGCGTCCATGTCGGCGAAGAGGACGCCGAAGTCCGGCTGGTCCACGCCCAGTTGCCGCTGGACGGCGGGTGCGGTCAGGCCGATCTTGCGACCGGTGACACGCGCCCCCGCGGCCAGCCGCCGCTCGGTGAGCCGCCGCTGCACGGCATAGGCGGCGGCGATGTCGGTGGTGCCGAGCAGGTCGCGGACCGGTGCGCAGGGCCGTGCCGTGGCCGCCGCTCGCCCCAGCCGGTCCGCCGCCTCGGCGACGGCGTGTCCGGGGGCGGGCAGGGTCATCGGCCCGTCTCCTGCTGTGCGACCGCTACGGCGAAGCCGGCGATCCACTCGGGGACGGGTGCGTAGAAGCGGGAGGTCATCCGGTACGAGCCGGTGGCCGCGAGGGAGGCGAACGCGGCGATCCAGGTACGCACCTCGTGCGCGGAGCCGCCGCCCTCGGCGGCCATCCACTCCACGCTCCAGTCGTCCACGTCCGCCAGGCTTCCGCGTTCCAGCGTGTCCAGGACGAGGTTGTCCCAGCCGGGGTTGAGGGGGATCATCGTGGTCGAGCCTGCGGCGTACTCGCGGCCGGCGCAGATCACCCGCTCCTCTCCCCTGGCCCGCTGCTCGGGCGTGGGCGGGTGCCCCTCGATCAGGGCGTCGGCCACGCGGGGCGGCGCCCCGTCGAGCACGGGCACCGGCGGGTCGTGGGAGAGACCGCCCGAGCCGAGGAACAGCACTCTGCGGTCCAGTCCGGCCGCGGCCTCGCCGAGCGCCGTGCCCAGTGCGCGGATGCGGGAGACGGGTCCGAGCGGGGTGGCGACCCCGTTGACGAAGACGGGCACGACCGGGACCTTGTCGATGCCGCCGAACAGCACCTCCAGGGGCTGCACGAATCCGTGGTCGACGGTCATGCGGGCGGAGACGGTGAGGTCCACGCCGCGCTCCAGCGCACCGCGGGCGAGTGCCCGCGCGGCCTCGGTGTCGACGGACAGAGGTCCCGCGACCGAGCCGAAGTCGCCGACGGAGGTGGCTTCGGTGGCCAGGCAGAAGGGCGGCATCTCCTTGTAGAAGAAGCCGTTGTAGTGGTCGGGCGCGTAGAGCACGACCAGTTCGGGGTCGAAGTCGCGGACGAAGGAGCGCGCGTCGTCGACGGCGGTCTCCACTGCCGCGCGGACCTCGGGCGAGGGGTCGTTCTTGCCGATGAGCGGCGAGTGGGACAGACCGACGGCTGCCGCGGTCATGAAGGTTCTCCTTGCTGCTGGGATGCGGACGGGTGGACGACGAGCTTTCCGGTGAGCCGCCCGTCGATCATGAGCTGGAAGCCCTTGTGGATCTCTGCCAGCGGCAGCGTGCGGTCGATGACCGGTCGCAGGCCGGTGGCGTCCATCAGCTTCAGCAGGGCGACCAGTTCGCTGCGGGTGCAGCCGGTCGAGCCGAGGATGCGCTGCTGGAGGTAGAAGACGCGGCCGAGGTCGGCGGGCGGGTTCATCCCACTGGTGGCGCCGGCGATCACCAGCGTGCCGCCCGGCCGCAGCGACTTCATGGAGTGCGACCAGGTGGCCTCGCCCACCGTCTCGATCACGACGTCGACGCGCTCGGGCAGCCGTTCGCCGGTGGCGACCGCGGCACGGGCGCCCCAGGTCAGTGCCTGGGCCCGCTTGTCCTCGCTGCGGCTGGTGGCGTAGACGACCGCGCCGGCCGCCGCGGCCAGCTTGATCGCGGCGGAGGCGACGCCGCCCCCGGCGCCCTGGACCAGGACCCGGTCGCCCGCCCGGATCCCGGCCCGGGTGAACAGCATCCGGTACGCGGTCCCCCAGGCGACGGGCAGAGAGGCGGCCTCGTCGAAGGTGAGCCACGAGGGCTTGGGGATCAGGTTGCGGGTGGGGACGGACAGGTACTCCGCGAAGGCACCGTTGTGCTGCTCGGACAGCAGCGCGCGCTCCGGGTCGAGCGTCTCGTCGCCCATGCCGGCGTCGGCGTCGGCGATGACGGGATGGACGAGGACGGGGTTGCCGTCCTCGTCGTAGCCCGCGGCGTCGCAGCCGAGGACGATGGGCAGCCGCTCGGGCGGATGGCCCACGCCGCGCAGCGTCCACAGATCGTGCATGTTGAGCGAGGACGCGACGACACGGACCAGGGACCAGCCGGGCCGGGGCCCGGGCACGGGAACGTCTGCCACGACGAGTCCGGCCAGTGGGTCGGTCGCACTCTGGGAGACGGCGGTTGCGGCAAGCATGTGAGCACACTCTCCCGGGGCCACCGCACCCGGACAGCGGGCGTGCCGCCCTGCGGCACGACGGATGGAACCTTGCCGACCTGCTGCTGTTGCCTTGGGGCATGACCTCGACGATCGAACCTCAGGGCGCGGCCACCCCGGCCCCGCGCGGGGCCCTGCGGCGCCCGGCGGACCTGGCGCGGAACATCGACGTCTCCGGGCTCGTCGACACGGAGGACGGGCTGCTGGACCGCGCCGTCTTCACCGACCAGGACCTGTACCGCCAGGAACTGCGCCGTGTCTTCGCACCGAGCTGGCTGTTCCTCGCGCATACCGACCAGTTCCACAAGCCCGGCGACTTCTTCACCACGTACATGGGCGAGGACCCGGTCATCGTCACCCTCGACCGTGACCGGAAGATCCGCGCCTACCTCAACTCCTGCCGGCACCGCGGCGCCCGCGTGTGCCGCGCCGACTCCGGCACCACGCGCAACTTCACCTGCACCTACCACGGCTGGTCGTTCAACCTGGACGGCTCGCTGGTGAGCGTGCCGAACCAGAACGGCTACCCGGACTCCTTCGACACCGGGCAGTGGGGCCTGGTCGAGGTCCCGCACGTGGAGACGTACCACGGGCTGATCTTCGGCACCTGGAATCCGGACCCGCTGCCGCTGCGCGAGTCGCTCGGCGACATGGCCTGGTACATGGACGCCATGCTGGACCACGACGAGGAGGGCACCGTCGTCGTCGGCGGGGTCCACAAGTGGGTCCTGGAGGGAAACTGGAAGCTGGCGGCCGAGCAGTTCGCCACCGACTGGTACCACGTCAACATGAGCCACGTCTCCGCGCTCATGGTCCTCGCGCCCGCCGGCAAGAAGCCCAAGGACGAGGTCGTGCACCGCACCGGCCGCCAGTACTCCGACGCCCACGGCAACGGCGCGGGCTTCCCCGTCCATCCCAAGAACCGCTTCGACGCCCAGAGGGTGCACGAGTGGATGGACTACGACGCGCTGCGGGAACGGCTCGGCGAGGCACGGGTGCAGGGGCCGCTGACGAACGGGCACGCCACGGTCTTCCCGAACTTCTCCTACCTTCCCGTCAACGGGTCCATCCGCGTCTGGCACCCCAAGGGCCCCGACAGGATGGAGGTGTGGGCCTGGACCATCGTGGACAAGTCCATGCCCGACGAGGTCCGTGAGGCGCAGCGCCTGTACAACCTGCGCACGTTCGGACCCAGCGGCATCTTCGAGCAGGACGACGGCGAGAACTGGAGCGAGTGCCAGACCATCGCGCACGGGTTCATCACCAACAACGTGGCGCTGAACTACCAGATGGGCATGGGCACCGAACGCGAGGACGGCCGCCACCCCGGCACGACCAGCGAGTTGTACAGCGACGCGGCCGGCCGCGCCTTCTACGCACGCTGGCGCGAGCTGATGAACACCCCCGCCTGGCACGAGGAGGCATCATGAGCGACGGCATCCGCGTCGCGGCCCTGGACGACATCCCGCAGGGCGAGGGCATCGCCGTCGACAAGGCGGTCACCGGCACCGACGACAACATCGCCCTGCTGCGCGACACCGATGACACCGTGTACGCGCTGAACGACACCTGCACCCACGAGACCGCCTCGCTGGCCGACGGCTGGGTGGAGGACGGGTTCGTCGAATGCCCGCTGCACTCCAGCAAGTTCTGCCTCAAGAGCGGCGAGGTGCAGGGGCTGCCCGCCACGAAGAGCGCCTGCCCGCACCGCGTCGAGGTCCGCGACGGTGACGTGTACCTCTTCCCGGGGGAAACCCCGTGACCGCACGCGTGGTGATCGTGGGCGGCGGCGTCGCCGGCGTGAGCACGGCCGCCGCCCTGCGGGCCGGCGGTTTCGACGGCGGCCTGACGCTGGTCGACTCCGGTGAGTTCCCTTACGACCGGCCGCCGTTGTCGAAGGACTACCTGGCCGGCGCCAAGGTCCTGAAGCAGATCGCGCTCCAGGACCCGCACTGGTACGACGAGCAGCGTGTCCGCCTGGTCACCCGGACCACCGTGGCGGCGCTGCGGCCGCGGGAAAGCGGTGTCGAACTGGAGTCCGGGCGGCTGCTGCCCGCCGACCGCGTGGTGCTCGCCACCGGCGGCGGAGCGGCACGCCCGCCGGTCCCCGGCGCCGAAAGCGAGCGGGTCCATGTGCTGCGTACCGCGGAGGACGCCGACCGGCTGCGCGCGGCCCTGGTCCCCGGCGCCCGTGTGCTGGTCGTCGGCGCCGGCCTGATCGGCGCCGAGGCCGCCTCCACGGCCGTCCGCCTCGGCTGCGAGGTCACCCTGGCGGATCCGCTGGCCGTGCCGCTGGCCGCCGTGCTCGGCCCCGAGCTGGCCGCCTGGCTGCACGGTCTGCACCCGCTGGGCGGTGTGACAACCGTCCGGGCGTCCGTGGAGTCGTTCACCGACCACGGCGCGCGCGGCATCGAGGCACGGCTCTCCGACGGGGCCGCGCCGCGCCTCTACGACGCGGTCCTGCTCGGCGTCGGCATGGTGCCCCGCACGGAACTCGCCGAACGGGCAGGCCTGGAGGTGGACCGCGGCATCGTGGTCGACCCGGGCCGGGTGACGTCCAACCCGGCGGTGCTCGCCGTGGGGGACCCGGCCAGAACCCGCCGGGACGGGACCCTGCTGCCGCGCACCGAACACTGGGAGGCGGCCCGGCTCGACGGAGCACGCGCGGCCGCGACCGTCCTCGGTACCCCGCCGCCCGCCCCGACGGCCCCCTGGTTCTGGACCGACCGGCACCAACGCCACATCGAGGCCGTCGGCCGCATGGACGACGCCGAACAGACCGTGGTCCGCGGCTCCTTCGACGACCCGGCCTTCTCGGTCTTCGGCCTGCGCGACGGCGAGGTCGTGGCCGCCGCCGCGGTCGACGACTCCGCCGCCGTACGCGCCGCCCGCCGGATGATCGACCGCCGTGTCCCGGCCGACGCCGCACGGCTCTGCGACCCCGGCGTCAGTCTGCGCGCCCTGCTGCGCGGCTGACGTGCCGCCCTGCGGCACACCTCGTACCGCCGCCCTGAGGAGAAGGGATCGAATGACACCGTGAGCACAGCCACCGAGCAGATTCAGTCGCGCGCGGGCACCCGTGCCGACCGCGACACGCACTTCGAGGTCGAGCAGTTCTACTACGAGGAGGCCGCCCTCCTCGACGACGGCCGCTACGCCGACTGGCTCGACCTGCTCGCCGACGACCTCGACTACTGGATGCCCACCCGCACCAACCGGCTGCGCCGCCAGCAGTCGCTTTCCGTGGCCGCGCGGGGCGAGGCGGCCTTCTACGACGAGACCAAGGAGAGCATGGCCTGGCGCGTCCGCCGCTTCGACTCGGGGATGGCCTGGTCGGAGGACCCGCCGTCGCGGACCCGGCACCTGGTGACGAACGTGATGGTGCGGCACGCGGACCCCGCCGAGCACGACGGTTTCACCGAGGACGACCTGTGGGTGCGATCGGCGTTCCTGGTCTACCGCAACCGCCTCGAACGCGAGGAGAACGTCTTCGCAGGCAGCCGCACGGACATCCTGCGCCGGACCGGGGACGGCCTGCGCGTCGCCCGGAGGACAGTCCTCCTCGACCAGAACATCCTGCAGGCGAAGAACATCTCGACCTTCTTCTGACGCCGGCGCCGCGGCACCCGCCGGCCCCGGCAGGCGGCCGGGCGCGCCGCCCTGCCC
>NZ_JAAAXQ010000289.1 GCF_009916105.1 Streptomyces sp. GC420
TGATGGGGTAAGGCTCCCAGTAGACGACTGGGTTGATAGGCCGGATATGGAAGCCAGGTAACTGGTGGAGTTGACCGGTACTAATAGGCCGAGGGCTTGTCCTCAGTTGCTCGCGTCCACTGTGTTGTTCCCGGATAACGAACAATCGCACCCGGTGAATAATTCTCTTAATTGAAGAGTGTGCTTGTTCGCGAAACCGATAGGGTTTCGGTGGTCATAGCGTTAGGGAAACGCCCGGTTACATTCCGAACCCGGTAGCTAAGCCTTTCAGCGCCGATGGTACTGCAGGGGGGACCCTGTGGGAGAGTAGGACACCGCCGAACAATCTTTCAGGACCCCTGGTCCAGCGTTCAACGCTGGACCAGGGGTCTTTTCGTTTATGCCAAGGCGCGCTGGTCATCCGGTTGCGTAAGAATGACTGCGGTACCCCAAGACAGGAGCCACCCCCATGTCCACCAACTCTCCCGACGACAGGTCGGACCGCGACCGCGAGCCGCGTCGGCGCGACGGCGGTGACCGTCGGGACTTCCGCGGAGGTACACCCCGGCGTGATGATCGCGGTCGTGATGGCGGCCGCAGTGGACAAGGCGGCGGGTACGGCCGTCGGGACGACGCTGGTCGCAGTGGCGGCCGGCCCACGGGCGGGGGCGGCGGCTACGGGCGTGGCGATGACCGTCCGCGTGGTCCGCGTCGGGACGACGAGCGCGGCGGTGGCTTCCGTCGGGACGACCGTCCGCGTGGTCCGCGTCGGGATGACGAGCGTGGTGGCGGTTTCCGTCGCGATGACCGGGACCGTGACCGTGGCCCGAGCCGTGGTGGGTTCGAGCGTCGGGACGACCGTCCGCGTGGTCCGCGTCGGGATGACGAGCGTGGTGGCGGTTTCCGTCGTGACGACCGGGACCGTGACCGTGGCCCGAGCAGGGGCGGGTTCGAGCGTCGGGACGACCGCGACCGTGGTCCGCGTCGGGATGACGAGCGTGGTGGCGGTTTCCGTCGTGACGACCGGGACCGTGACCGTGGTCCGAGCAGGGGCGGGTTCGAGCGTCGGGACGACCGCGACCGTGGTCCGCGTCGGGATGACGAGCGCGGCGGTGGCTTCCGTCGTGACGACCGGGACCGTGACCGGGACCGTGACCGGGACCGTGACCGTGGCCCGAGCCGTGGTGGGTTCGAGCGTCGGGACGACCGTCCGCGTGGTCCGCGTCGGGACGACGAGCGCGGCGGTGGCTTCCGTCGCGATGACCGGGACCGTGGTCCCAGCCGTGGTGGGTTCGAGCGTCGGGATGACGAGCGTGGTGGTGGTTTCCGTCGTGACGACCGGGACCGTGGCCCGAGCCGTGGTGGGTTCGAGCGTCGGGACGACCGTGACCGTGGTCCGAGCAGGGGCGGGTTCGAGCGTCGGGACGACCGTCCGCGTGGTCCGCGCCGGGACGACGAGCGCGGTGGCGGTTTCCGTCGTGACGACCGCGACCGCGACCGGGATCGCGGTCCCAGCCGTGGTGGGTTCGAGCGTCGGGACGACCGAGGTGGCCGCTCCGGTGGCTACGGGCGCAGGGACGACCGGGGTCGGCCCGGCGGTGGCGGTGGCGGTGGCTACCGGGGGAGGGACGACCGGGGTGGCCGTGACGAGCGCGGCAGGGACCGGGACAGGGAGCCGATCAAACGGCTGCCGATTCCGGAGGAGATCACCGGCGACGAGATCGACAAGGACGTGCGGCAGGAGCTGCTGAGCCTGCCCAAGACGCTTGCCGAGGACGTCGCGAAAAACCTCGTCATGGTCGCCGAGTTGATCGATGAGGACCCCGAGCAGGCCTATGCCTACTCGAGGATCGCGTTGCGGCTCGCCTCCCGGGTGGCCGCTGTGCGCGAGGCGGCCGGCTTCGCGGCGTATGCGACTCAGCGCTACGCCGAGGCGCTTGCCGAGTTCAGGGCCGCGCGCCGCATGACCGGGAACGTCGAGCTGTGGCCCGTCATGGCGGACTGCGAGCGGGGGCTCGGTCGGCCGGAGAGGGCGCTGGCGATGGCCGGCGAGCCCGAGGTGCAGAAGCTGGACAAGGCCGGCCAGGTGGAGATGCGGCTGGTCACGGCCGGAGCGCGCCGGGACCTGGGGCAGTTGGATGCCGCCATAGTGACCCTGCAGAGCCCGGAACTCGCCTCCAACTCGGTTCAGCCATGGACGGCGCGGCTTCGCTACGCCTATGCCGATGCCCTGCTGGCGGCCGGTCGCGAGGGCGAGGCGCGGGAGTGGTTCGCCAAGGCGCTGGAGGCCGACCAGGGCGGTACCACGGACGCTTCGGACCGCCTGGCGGAGCTGGACGGTGTGGAGTTCGTCGACGCGCTCGACGAGCGCGAGGACGAGAGCCGCGGCGATGGTGGCGACGGTGACGAGGACAGCCGGCTCTCCGACACAGCCGACGAGGTGGAGAACGCTGCCGAGGCGGAGACGACGGATGAAGACGCCGCCGCCGACGCCAAGGACGCGGACGCCAAGGACGCGGACGCCAAGGACGCGGACGCCAAGGACGCGGACACGGAGGTTCGCGAGGACTGAGCCCTGACAGGGGCAGCGAGAGAGGGCGGCACCCGGGTTCCGGGTGCCGCCCTCCTCCTTTTCCTGTTCCTTTCTCTGCTTCCGGCTCAGCCCTGCTCGAGTTCGAGGCTGCGCAGCACCAGGCCCGTGGCCGGCTTGGGTCCGAACGACGTCGACTTGCGCGGCATCGTCACCCCCTGGCGAGCCAGTTCCCGTACGACCTCCTCGCGTACCGGGTGCATGAGGACCGCCGTTGCCGCGCCGCCCTGGCGCTCGGCGTGTTCCACGGCGGCCTCCGTGTCGTGGATGTAGCCGATGTGCTCGGGGGAGTCCGGGACGCGCCAGAGGTGGTCGAGCATCGTGGCGTGCAGGACGGTGGCGTCGAGGGCGCGCCAGTCGGCTGGGCGGTCCTTGCGGACCGTACGGTCGAGGAGTGCGGGGGAGGGCCGGTCGACGAGGTGGTATCTGCCGTCTCCGGCGATCAGGAAGGCATTGCCCTCCTGCACGGCCCCGGCCAGCGCGTCCAGCGCACGAGGCAGCGAGGTGCCGTCCAGGGTGCGGACGCGGAAGGCGCCGTCGAGGGCCGACAGGGCGTGCGCGACGGGCAGTTGGTGCAGCAGTCGGTGGATGGCGCGCACCTGGAGCGGGTACCGGGCCGTGTCGACGAGGAGGACCAGGCCCAGGTCCCAGGGACCCGGGCCTTGGTGTTCCCCGCGCAGCCGGAGGTACGTCGCCCAGCGGTGGTGGCCGTCGGCGATGAGGGCCTGGCGGTGGGCGAGGTCCTGCTGGACGGCCGCCAGTTCCGCGGGGTCGGTGACGGCCCACAGCCGGTGGGCGTAGCCGTCCTCGGTGGTGGTCGACAGCAGTGGCGTGCGGGCGACGACGGCCTCGATGAGGGCGGCGGCCCCATTGGTGCCGTCGCCGCGGTAGGTGAGCAGCAGTGGCTCCAGGTGGGCGCCGGTCGCGCGCATCAGGGCGGCACGGTCCTCGATGAGGTGCGGCATGACGTCCTCGTGGGGCAGGACGACGCCGTCGGCGGGCGGGGAGAGGGCGAGGGCGCCGATGAGGCCGCGCTGGAGGATGTCGCCCCTGCGCTGCTCGTAGACGTAGAGGGCGGGCTCGGGGTCCGCGGCGAGGACGCCCTCGGCGAGCCATTCGGCCAGCGTCTCGGCCGCCTTGCGGTTGCGCGCCGCGGCCGGAACCGCGTGGGGCAGGATGAGCCGGACGATGTTGTGCGGGTCCGCGGTCTCGAGGTGGCGCAGCCCGTCGGGGCGGACGACGACGTCGTACGGGGGTGAGGTCACGGCGGCGAGGCTGCCGACCCGCTCGGGTACGTAGCGCAGGCCGCGGAAGGGTGCCAGACGCAGGCCGGGAGTGCTCATCAGGGCATGTTAAGTGCGCCGCGGCCATGAGGGATGATCGGGGGACAGGAACCTCCGGACGAGGAGCACAGCGGGATGAGCCACCCGAACAGGACGGGCGGGACCGGCGCGACTGGCGGGACCGGCGGGACGGTCAGTGCGTTCAGGACCGTGCCCGGCGGCAGCGGGAAGCCGCTGAGCGAGGCGTACGACACGGCACTGCTGGACCTGGACGGGGTGGTGTACGCGGGCGGTGAGGCCATCGCGTACGCCGTGGAGTCGCTGGGAACGGCGCGCGAGGACGGGATGCGTCTCGCGTACGTCACCAACAACGCGCTGCGGACGCCGCAGGCGGTCGCGGAGCATCTGACGGAGCTCGGGATCCCGGGTGCCGGGGCGGCGGACGTGATCACCTCGGCGCAGGCGGTGGCCCGGCTCATCGCGAGCCAGGTGCCGCCCGGCTCTCGCGTGCTGGTGATCGGCGGCGAGGGGCTGCGGGTGGCGCTGCGGGAACGCGGCCTGGTGCCGGTGGAGTCGGCGGACGACGATCCGGCGGCGGTGGCGCAGGGCTACGGCGGACCCGGACTGGAGTGGGGCCGGTTCGCGGAGGCGTGCTACGCGATCGCGCGCGGGGTGCCGTGGTACGCGTCCAACACGGATCTGACCATCCCGAGCGCGCGGGGCATCGCCCCGGGCAACGGGGCGGCCGTGGAGGTCGTACGGATCGCGACCGGTGCCGAGCCTCAGGTGGCGGGCAAGCCGCTGCCGCCGATGCACCGCGAGACGATCCTGCGGACGGGGGCCGAGCGGCCGCTGGTGGTCGGGGACCGGCTGGACACGGACATCGAGGGCGCGAACGCCGGTGAGGTGGACTCGCTGCTCGTGCTCACCGGGGTCACGGACGCGGCGCTGCTGCTCGCGGCCGAGCCCCAGTACCGTCCCATCTATGTGGACCGTGACCTGAGAGGGCTGCTGCGTCCGCAGCCGGTGGTGACCCGGGCGGGCGAGGCCTTCTCCTGCGGGGGCTGGACCGCTTCGGCGCGGGACGGTGTGCTGGTGCTGAGCGCTGCGGGCGACGGTGACATCCCCGGTGACGCTGCCGGTGCCGACGACGGCGTGGGCGAAGGGGAGTGCGGGGACCCGCTGGACGGGCTGCGGGCCCTGTGTGCGGCCGCGTGGACGCAGGCGGGTGACGGGGCGTGCGCGCTGGACGCGGGCAAGGCCCTTGCCAGGCTGGGCCTTTGACATCCTCCCCCGTGGACGGGGGCGATTTCCGCCCTCAGCCGCCGGTGGCGGACCCCAGTTCTGCCGCTCGCCGTGGCCCTGGCCCCACCGGGTTCGCCCTCCGCAGCAGGGCCCCGGCCCAAGCGGCCCGGCGCGGCGGCCCGGTGAGGAGACGCCACCCGCTCGTGCGAGGGTAGGCTAACCTAACTCCGTGTTGGTCGACAGTCCTCCGGAACAGAGCCCGCCGCGCCCTGCCCAGCCGCCGCCCGCGCCGCGCAGGCGCAACGCCGCGCGCGCCGCCGGTCTGCTCGCGTCGGTCGTCCTGCTGCTGCTGGTCGTGGTGGCGAGCGTCGCCGTCGGGGCCAGGCAGATCCCGCTCGACCAGGTCTGGCACGGGCTGTTCCACGACACCGGCACCAGGAACGACGTCGTCATCCAGGACCTGCGCATCCCCCGCACCGTCCTCGGACTGCTCGTCGGCGTGAGCCTGGGGCTGGCCGGCGCCGTCATGCAGGCCCTCACCCGCAACCCGCTCGCCGACCCGGGACTGCTCGGCGTCAACGCGGGCGCCGCGGCCGCCGTGGTCTCCGCGAGCAGTTTCCTCGGCGTCACCTCGCTCACCGGCTACGTGTGGTTCGCCTTCCTCGGCGCCGCCGTCGTCTCCGCCCTCGTCTACCTGCTGGGCGGCAGCCGGGGCGCCACCCCCGTACGGCTCGCGCTCGCCGGTACGGCGATCACCGCCGCCCTGTCCGGGTACATCAACGCCGTCGTACTGCTGGACACCGCGGCCCTGGACAAGATGCGCTTCTGGAACGTCGGTTCGCTGGCCTCGGCCAACGCCGACGTCGTACGGCAGGTCGCGCCCTTCCTCGCCGCCGGGACGCTGCTGGCGCTCGGTCTGGCCCGGCCCCTGAACGCCATGGCGATGGGCGACGACACCGCCAGGTCCCTCGGCACCAACGTGAGCCGGACCCGGGTGCTGTCCATGGTCGCCGTCACCCTGCTGTGCGGGGCGGCGACCGCGGCCTGCGGGCCCATCGTCTTCGTCGGGCTGATGATGCCGCACGTCGTCCGCGCCATCACCGGCCCCGACCTGCGGTGGATCCTGCCGTACGCCGCGGTCCTCTCGCCCGTGCTGCTGCTCGGCTCCGACATCGTCGGCCGCGTCGTCGCCCGGCCCTCCGAACTCCAGGTCGGCATCGTCACCGCACTCGTCGGCGGGCCCGTGTTCATCTACCTCGTACGCCGCCGGAGGATGGCCCAGCTGTGAGCGCGATATCCGGAAAGACGGTGCGGACCCGCGGGTTCTCGGTACGGCTGCACGGCCGGACGCTCCTCGTCGGGCTGCTCCTCGCCGCCACCGCCGCGTCCGCGTCCGTCGTCCTCATCGGCACCGGCGACTACCCCATCCCGGCCGCCGGCGTCGTACGGACCCTGCTGGGGGACGGCGATCCCGGCCAGGAGTTCATCGTCAACGACCTGCGGCTGCCGCGCGTCCTCGTCGCGCTGCTCGTCGGCGCGGCACTCGCCGTGTCCGGGGCGGTCTTCCAGTCAGTGTCCCGCAACCCGCTCGGCAGCCCCGACGTCATCGGCTTCGGACAGGGCGGCACCGTCGGCGCGCTCGGAGTGATCGTCCTGTTCAAGGGCGACAGCAACGCGGTGGCCCTCGGCGCGGTCGTGGCCTGCCTCGCCACCGGCGTACTCGTCTACCTGCTCGCCTGGAAGCGTGGCGTGCACGGCTACCGGCTCGTCCTCGTCGGCATCGGCGTCAACGCGATCCTCACCGCGTTCAACGGCTACCTGCTCACCAAGGCCGATCTGGTCGACGCCGCACGCGCCGTGCTCTGGATGACCGGGTCGCTGGGCGGCCGCGACTGGGACCAGGTGTGGCCGCTGGTCATCGCCTGCTGCGTCCTCGTGCCGGTCGTCCTCGGCCACGGCAGGGCGCTGCGCATGCTGGAGATGGGCGACGACACGGCGTACGCGCTCGGCGTGGGCGTTCAGCGCACCCGGCTCGTGCTGCTGATCTGCGCGGTGCTGCTCATGGCCGCGGCCACCGCGGCCGCGGGCCCCATCTCCTTCGTCGCCCTCACCGCTCCGCAGCTCGCCCGCCGGCTGACCGGAGCACCCGGCGCCAACCTGCTGCCCTCCGCGCTCATGGGCGCAGCGCTGCTCGTCACCGCCGACTGGGCGGGGCAGCAGGCGTTCGGCTCCGACCAGCTGCCCGTGGGCGTCGTCACCGGGATGCTCGGCGGCGGCTACCTGGTGTGGCTGCTCGTCACCGAGCGCCGGGCGGGCCGGATATGAGCCGGCCCGCCGAGAACGATGCCGTCGACCAGCCTGTGAAGAACCCCGGGAGCACCGCAGTGGCCGCAGCGAACCGCCTGTCCGCCGAGTCCGTCACCCTCGCCTACGACCAGCGGGTGATCACCCGGGACCTGACCGTCTCGGTCCCCGACCACTCCTTCACGGTCATCGTCGGGCCCAACGCGTGCGGCAAGTCGACACTGCTGCGTGCCCTGTCCCGGATGCTCAAGCCGCGGGCGGGCACGGTGCTCCTCGACGGGCAGGCCATCGGCTCCCGGCCCGCCAGGAAGGTCGCCAGGACCCTCGGCCTGCTGCCGCAGTCCTCCATCGCGCCCGACGGCATCACCGTCGCCGACCTGGTGGCCCGCGGCCGCTACCCGCACCAGGGGCTGCTGCGCCAGTGGTCCGCCGAGGACGAGCGGATCGTCGACGAGTCGATGGCCGCGACCGGCGTACGGGAACTCGCCGAGCGGTACGTCGACGAACTGTCCGGAGGTCAGCGGCAGCGCGTGTGGATCGCCATGGCCCTCGCCCAGCAGACACCGCTGCTGCTCCTGGACGAGCCGACCACCTTCCTCGACATCCAGCACCAGATCGAGGTCCTCGACCTGTGCGCCGAACTGCACGCGAGGCAGGGCCGTACCCTCGTCGCCGTGCTCCACGACCTCAACCAGGCCGCGCGGTACGCCACTCACCTCATCGCGATGCGCGGCGGCGAGATCGTCGCCGAGGGCCCGCCGGCCGAGGTGGTCACGGCCGGCCTCGTCGAGCGGGTCTTCTCGGTGCGCTGCCAGGTCATCGACGACCCGGAGACCGGTACGCCGCTGGTGGTGCCCGCCGCGCGTCAGCCCCGCGGCACCGGGCAGGCGGCCGGGGACGGCGTGGTCACAGGAGCTTCCTGAGCCGCAGCAGATCACGGAACGAGGCCTCCAGCCGCACCCGGCCGTGCGTCCACGCCCGCCCGAAATGCAGTTCCCCGCCGACCAGCGCCAGCAGGTCGTCGCTGGTCAGCCGCAGCCGGATCTGGGCCCGCTCGGGAGGCGGGCCGTGCACCACGTCGGCCACCGTGATCCGGCCGTCGCGGAGACGGCCGACGAAGGTCATGTCCAAGTCCGTGATGCGGCAGCTCAGGGAGCGGTCCATGGCGACGGCAGCGGCCGCGTCGCCCTCCGCGCGCGCGAGACTGTCAGAGAACTGTTCGAGTGCGGCCCGGCACTCCTCGATCGTTGCCATCGCATCGAAGGTACCCCGGGGCTCCGCCCTCCAGTGAGCCCGCTGCACCAGGTAGCGTCAGGGGCATGAGCGAGACGAGCCCGGAGGCCGGACCCCCGCAGGCCGGAACCTCCGCGCCGGGCCCTGCGCCCGGGGAGCCCGGCGGGCCGCCGCGGCCCGTGCCCGGCACCGGCGCGCCGGAGCCCGGGACCGGCGCGCCCCCACCCCTCGGGGTGGAACGCACCCCCACCGGCAACGCCGAGGTGGACGCCCTCCTCGAGCGGCTGGCCGACGCCGACCACCTGGCCGCCGACGGCCACATCGAGGTGTACGAGGATGTGCACGGGGGGCTGCGCGACGCACTGACCGCGCTCGACGCCCGCCCCGGAGTCCCGGGACCTCCCGGACCTCCCGGGCACCCTGGATACTCCGGTCGTCCCGGGGCCCCGGGACGACCCCCGGGCCCCTCGCCCGCCTACCCGCACGACCGCAGGAGCTGAACCGACCGTGGCAGGAGTGGCCCGACGCCGACTGGACGCCGAGCTGGTGCGCCGGAAACTCGCCCGTTCCCGGGAGCACGCGAGCCAGCTGATCGCGGCCGGACGCGTCACCGTGGGCGGGACCGTGGCAGGCAAGCCCGCCACCCAGGTGGAGACCAGCGCCGCCCTCGTCGTCACCAAGGACGACAGCGACCCGGACTACGTCTCACGCGGCGGGCACAAACTCGCCGGCGCGCTCGCGGCCTTCGTGCCGCTCGGCCTGGAGGTGGAAGGGCGGCGCGCCCTCGACGCGGGCGCCTCGACCGGCGGGTTCACTGACGTCCTGCTGCGGGCCGGCGCCCGGCACGTCGTCGCCGTGGACGTCGGCTACGGACAGCTCGCCTGGTCCCTGCAGAGTGATGAACGGGTGACCGTCAAGGACCGTACCAACGTACGTGAACTGACGCCGGAGGCGATCGGAGGGGAGGCCGTGGACCTGGTGGTCGGCGATCTGTCCTTCATCCCGCTCGGCCTGGTCCTGCCCGCCCTCGTCCGCTGCACCGCCCCCGGCGCCGATCTCGTGCTGATGGTCAA
The DNA here is from genome assembly GCF_009916105.1 of Streptomyces sp. GC420. Classification (GTDB taxonomy): domain Bacteria; phylum Actinomycetota; class Actinomycetes; order Streptomycetales; family Streptomycetaceae; genus Streptomyces. Next base: position 9,708 of record NZ_JAAAXQ010000289.1, read on the forward strand.
ACCACAGTTCGAGGTCGGCAAGGAGAGGCTCGGCAGCGGCGGGGTCGTTCGCAGCGCCACGCTGAGGGCGGACGCGGTGAAGAACGTGGCACGCCAGGCAGGCGAACTGGGCCTCGGCGTGCTCGGCGTCACCGCGAGTCCGCTGCCCGGGCCCTCCGGCAACGTCGAATACTTTCTCTGGCTCCGGGCCGGCGCTCCCGCGCTCGACCCGGAGGCAGTCGACCGCGCAGTGGCGGAGGGACCTCGTTGACCTCAACTCCTACGGCAGATGCAGCCTCCTCGACAGAGGCGGGACGCACTGTCTTCCTGCTGGCACACACCGGCCGGCATGCCGCGATCCGCAGCGCCGAACTCGTCGTCAAAGGGCTGCTGCGCTGCGGCCTGGCCGTACGGGTCCTCGCCGCGGAGGCCGCGGACCTGCCGCTGCCCGAGGAGGGCGTGGAACTCGTCGCGGAGGCGACACCCGACGCCCTCACCGGCTGCGAACTGCTGATCGTCCTCGGCGGCGACGGCACGCTGCTGCGCGGCGCGGAACTCGGCCGCGCCTCCGGCGTACCGATGCTGGGCGTGAACCTCGGGCGCGTCGGCTTCCTCGCCGAGGCCGAACGCGACGACCTCGACAAGGTCGTGGACCGGGTCGTGACCCGCTCCTACGAGGTCGAGGAGCGCATGACCATCGACGTCCTGGTCCGCAGCAACGGCACCATCCTGCACAGCGACTGGGCACTGAACGAGGCCGCCGTGCAGAAGGTCTCCGCGGAGCGGATGCTGGAGGTCGTCCTGGAGGTCGACGGACGGCCCGTCTCCGGCTTCGGCTGCGACGGCATCGTCTGCGCCACCCCGACCGGCTCCACCGCGTACGCCTTCTCGGCGGGCGGACCCGTCGTCTGGCCCGAGGTCGAGGCCCTGCTCATGGTGCCGATCAGCGCACACGCGCTGTTCGCCAAACCCCTGGTCACCTCCCCGACGTCCGTCCTGGCGGTCGAGGTCCAGCCGGACACCCCGCACGGCGTGCTGTGGTGCGACGGGCGGCGGACCCTCGAACTTCCCCAGGGCGCGCGCATCGAAGTACGGCGCGGGGCCGTGCCCGTGCGACTGGCCCGGCTGCACCATGCCAACTTCACCGACCGGCTCGTCGCGAAGTTCGCGCTGCCGGTCAGCGGCTGGCGGGGCGCGCCGCACTAGCCGCGGACGCGTCCTCGTCCGGGTCCTCCCGGCCGCCCGCGAGGGAACCCGGGGGGACCCGTTGGG
>NZ_JAAAXQ010000028.1 GCF_009916105.1 Streptomyces sp. GC420
CCCCGTACGTCTCTCCCCCGTTGCCCCCGTGTCCCCCGTCGACGTCAACCACCGTCATGTACGCGGTGTGCTGACGCCCGGTGCCGCGAGCGCACCCCCGCCCGCTCACAGCACCGGACTTCTCCGTGCTCCGGCCGACGTCGTGCAGACGCGTGACCACTGCGCTTCGGGTCGTGCTGTGCAGCGTGTTCATCCCGCGCCCCCCGTCGGTGGAGTCTGTCTTTCGTGCTGTCTTCGTTCCGTGTGGCAAAAGACTGCCGGGCCAGTTTCATGGCGCTGTCCGCCGACTGTCACAGGCCTGTCACAGGGGTGCCCGACAGGAGCCGCACAGCCGGTTCACGGGGATTGGCGGTAGTCCGCGCCGGGTGGCCGGAGACGGGGTGAACCGGGTAATGGCAGGCAGGTCGAACTGCGGACGGCCGGTACGACACAATGACGCCGTGCCTTTCCTGTTGCTGATCGAGGACGACGACGCCATCCGCACGGCCCTCGAACTCTCGCTCACCCGCCAGGGCCACCGTGTGGCCACGGCGGCCTCGGGCGAGGACGGGCTGAAACTGCTGCGTGAGCAGCGGCCGGACCTGATCGTGCTGGACGTGATGCTGCCGGGCATCGACGGTTTCGAGGTGTGCCGGCGGATCAGGCGTACGGACCAGCTGCCCATCATCCTGCTCACCGCGCGCAGCGACGACATCGACGTCGTGGTCGGCCTGGAGTCCGGCGCGGACGACTACGTCGTCAAGCCGGTCCAGGGACGGGTGCTGGATGCCCGGATCCGGGCCGTGCTCAGGCGCGGGGAGCGGGAGTCCAACGACTCGGCGAGCTTCGGCAGCCTGGTCATCGACCGTTCCGCGATGACGGTCACCAAGAACGGCGAAGACCTCCAGCTGACGCCGACCGAGCTGCGGCTTCTGCTGGAGCTCAGCCGCAGGCCGGGACAGGCGCTGTCCCGGCAGCAGCTGCTGCGGCTGGTGTGGGAGCACGACTACCTCGGGGACTCGCGGCTCGTGGACGCCTGTGTGCAGCGGCTGCGCGCGAAGGTCGAGGACGTGCCGTCCTCGCCGACCCTGATCCGTACCGTGCGCGGTGTCGGCTACCGGCTGGACGCCCCGCAGTGAGGGAGGCCGCCGCGGCGCGGCGCCGCCGGTCCATATTCTCGGCGCTCCGCTGGACCAGCCTGCGGCTGCGGCTCGTCGTCGTCTTCGCGCTGGTCGCGCTGACCGCGGCCGTGTCCGCCTCCGGCATCGCCTACTGGCTCAACCGCGAGGCGGTCCTGACCCGCGCGCAGGACGCGGCGCTCAACGACTTCCGGCAGTCGCTCCAGGACCATGCGGGCAATCTGCCGCTGCGCCCCGACTGCGAGCGGCTGAAGCGGGCCGCCATCGACATGGCCGAGGACAGCACGCAGGGCTACAGCGTGCTGCTCATCGACACGGACGCCAACGGGCGCACGTGCGCCGGCAACTCCGATCTCGACTCCTTCACCCGTGACGACGTACCCGACCGGCTCCAGGACGCCGTGAACGACCGGCTGAGCCGGAAGGAGAGCAGGGACCCGTACCACCTGTACTGGCAGCGGATCGAGCTGCGCGGCGATCCGTACCTGGTGGGCGGGGCGAAGGTGATGGGGGACGGACCCACCGGCTACATGCTGAAGTCCCTGGTCCCGGAGCGCGAGGACCTCAACTCGCTGGCCTGGTCCCTGGGAATCGCGACGGCGCTGGCACTGGTCGGCTCCGCGCTGCTGGCGCAGGCGGCCGCGACGACCGTGCTGAAGCCGGTGCAGCGCCTCGGTGAGGCGGCCAGGCGGCTCGGTGAGGGCAGGCTGGACACCCGGCTGCAGGTCTCGGGCACGGACGAACTGGCGGACCTGTCACGGACGTTCAACCGGGCGGCGGCGGCTCTGGAGAAGAAGGTCGACGACATGAGCGCCCGCGAGGAGGCAAGCCGCCGCTTCGTCGCCGACATGTCGCACGAGCTCCGTACGCCGCTGACCGCGATCACCGCCGTGACGGAGGTGCTGGAGGAGGAGACGGACAATCTCGATCCGATGATCGCGCCGGCCGTGACCCTGGTGGTCAGCGAGACCCGGCGGCTGAACGATCTCGTCGAGAACCTGATGGAGGTCACCCGTTTCGACGCGGGCACGGCGCGTCTGGTGCTGGACGACGTGGACGTCGCCGACCAGGTCACGGCCTGCATCGACGCGCGGGCCTGGCTGGACGCGGTGGAGCTGGACGCCGAGCGGGGCATCATGGCCAGGCTCGATCCGCGGCGGCTCGACGTCATCCTGGCGAACCTCATCGGCAACGCCCTCAAGCACGGCGGGTCCCCGGTGCGGGTGTCGGTGCGCACGGAGGACGGGCTGCTGGTCATCGAGGTCCAGGACAACGGTCCCGGCATCCCCGAGGACGTCCTGCCGCACGTCTTCGACCGCTTCTACAAGGCGAGCGCCTCCCGGCCGCGCTCCGAGGGCAGCGGCCTCGGCCTGTCGATCGCGCTGGAGAACGCCCACATCCACGGCGGCGACATCACGGCCGCCAACCGTCCCGAGGGCGGTGCGGTCTTCACCCTGCGGCTGCCGGCCGGGGACTCGGAGCCGGCGCGGGACGAGGACACGGCGGCGCGGCCCACCGCTCCGGGTTCCGGCCCGGTCCCGGCCTCCGGCTCCGCGCCGGTGGAAGGCGGTGCGCGATGAGGACACGTGCGCTGTGCGCCGCCGCGCTCCTGGCACCGCTCCTGCTGTTGACCGGCGGGTGCGGGATCCGCACGACCCAGGTACCGGTGGACGCCGGCCCCGCGCCCTCGCGGGTGCCGTGCGAGACGCCCGACGACGTGGCCACGCAGTCCGGGTCGACCCTCGACGTGCACGTGTACCTGGTGTGCCGCTCGCAACTGGTCGCCGTGAACCGCTCGGTGCGGCTGGCGCAGGATCCCGGGGAGTCCGACGGTCTCCAGGTGGCGCAGACGCTCCTCGCCGAACTCCAGAAGCGGCCCTCCGACGCCGAGTCCGACTCCAACCTCACGACGAGCGTGGACCGGTCGCTGCGGGTCCGGGACGGGCGCGGGAAGGACCCGGCGGACGCCCTGCGGCTGAGCCGTGAACCGATGGACCTGACGGCGTACGCCCTGGCCCAGCTCATCTGCACCTATGCCGGGACCGTGGCCTCCGACGCGGACGGGACGGTGCTGCTGGGCGGGCCGTCGGACGCGGAGCCGCGCCGGTACGCGTGCACGGAGCAGCTGAAGTCGGCGCCCGAGGCGGTGCCGACGCTGGGCACGGAACGCCCCTGACGGCGCAATCCCCGTCCCGGGAAGGGGTATTCGGCGCGTGCCGGAACCGATCCCGCCGGTGCTCGCGTCTTGGGTGGCGTGCAGCAGCGTCACGGTCCGAGCGGCTTGGCCGGCATCCGACTTCGCGCGGCGGGACTCGGTCTCCTCGCCGCGCATCTGCTGGTCGTCGGGTGGCTGACCCTTCGACCACTGGACGTCCTCTGGGTGACCGCACCCAACCTCCGCCCACTGGCCGGCATAAGGGCCGATCTGGCGCTGGGAGGCGTCGAGGCCGCCCAGCGCATCGGTGAGGGGCTGCTGCTGCTCGCCCCGCTGGGTGTGCTGCTGCCGATGGCCGACGGACGGCTCCATGTCTCTCCGCTGGTCTCGCTGATGCGCACGGTCGCGGCCGGCACGCTGATCTCGCTCGGGATCGAGCTGCTGCAGACCGGGGTGCCGGGGCAGGTCGTGGACGTCGACTCGCTGCTGCTGAACGGCGCCGGGGTGGCGCTGGCTCACCTGGCGGTGGTCCCGGCCGGCCGGGCGTGGCTCCGCCGCAGGTCGGACGAGCCGCGGCAGGTGACCGTGCTGAAGGAGGAGGCTCCCCCCTCGAAGGAGGAGACCTCTCAGGGGGCGACCCCGACGATTCCCAGGGTCGGGATCGCTCCATAGAGTGACGCTTTGCCCGCTTCGCGTATCTACATTGGAGACATCGAATCCGATCACGCGAAGGAGCTCTCATGACCGCCCTGGTCCGCCCCAGTGAAGGCCGCATGATCGGCGGTGTGTGCGCAGCGCTGGCCAGGCGCTTCGGCATCTCCGCCACGACGATGCGGGTGATCTTCGTGGTCTCCTGCCTGCTGCCCGGCCCGCAGTTCCTGATCTACCTGGCGCTGTGGATATTCCTCCCGTCGGAGAAGAGTCGCGCGGGCACCGCCTGGTGACTCCGCCCGCGACCGGGCGGGCTCCGCACTCGCGGGTCCGCGCTGCCGCGGGCTCCGCGGGCCGTCAGGAGCCGGTGACGCCCGCGAGCTTCTCCATCTGCTTGTCCGCGATCCGCCGCGGCACCCTCGGATCGGTGCGCTTCGCGTCGAAGGACAGCGCCATCATGCGTACAACGGTCGATCCGCCGCGCACCACGACGATGTGCAGTGGCAGCCGGGTGTCGGAGTCGGTCGCGGTCGCGGTGAAGCTGACCGACTCGTCGCCGCCCTCGGGCGCGTAGTCCACGGCCCTGATGTCCTCGTACCTCCCCGTCCGCTCCTGGACGGTGGCCAGGAAGGCGCTGCCGCAGTCGCGCAGCGCGGCCCGCAGGCCGGCCAGGACGTCCTTCGCGGTCGCCGGTTCGTAGGAGCTGAGGGAGACGGATACGGCGAGGTCGGGGTCGCGGGGGGTGCCGAGGCCACGGCTCACGGTGTCGAGGGCCCGGCCGTCGGGCTCGTCGCCCAGGATGTCGGCGATGGGCTGGCACTCACGGGCGTCGGCCTCCGGCTGCCCCTCGGGGCCGGAGGAGGCCCTGTCGTCGGCGACCTGGTAGCCGGGCACGTCGCCCCGGGCGAGGCCGGCTTCCTCCAGCCGGCTCTCGCTGAGGACGGCGGCCTCTCCCGGTCTGCCGTCACCGTCTGTCCCGCCGACGGCTCCGCAGGCAGAGGTGAGCAGCAGGGCCGGAACGGTGAACACGGCCACGGCAAGTGCGGTGCCCGTAGTCTGCGCCTTCGCACGCATCTCTCGTCGTACCTCTCATCGGTCGTGCGCGCGCCGCGCCGCCGCCCGCACGGTGTCGTTCGATCGGCCGGGCGGGCGGCCGAGGGTCTGTCGGGGGAGGCCGGACCTGCGCGGCCCAGGGCCGACCGGCCCGGGGCCCGGGAAAGCGGCGGGGCGCACACCGTCCGCCGGTGCGCGCCCCGCCGTTCACGGCACGGCCGGGTGGCTCAGCCGAGGGGCAGGCCGTTGACCCCGAGTCCCTGGGTGGGCAGTCCGCCGAGCAGACCGGTGACCGGGCCGAGGGCGCCGGCCGGGGCCGGGCGCTTGACGTTCTTGGCCGGGAGGGTGTGCGCCTTGGCGGGCAGCGTGTTCGCGTTGTGCACGACGGGGAGGTTGCCGGCCGGGAGGGCGCCGGTGACCGCGTCCGCCCCTGGCACGGGGAGCGGGAGGGCGGCGGCGGTGCCCGCCGCCGCGGCGGCGAAGGCGGCACCGAGTACGGCGACACCGAGGGTCTTTGCAGCTGACTGCTTCATCGGGTGAATTCCTCCGCTGGATGGCTGGGGCGACTCATGAACGTAGCCAGCGCGCGGCGAGACCCGCAAAAGATCGAAACGGCCGGAGTGTCGTTTCTCCGGCCGTTTCGCCCCGGCGTTTCCCGGGGCGTCGGCGAGGCGCCTCTCAGCCCTCGCCCCCCGGAGAAGCACTGGTGGGGGCGGGGGCCGGGGCGGTCTGCCGGAAAAGCCACTCGGACTTGAGTTCCGCGTAACCCGGCTTGATGACCTCGCTGATCATGGCGAGACGTTCATCGAAAGGAATGAAGGCGGACTTCATCGCATTGACGGTCAGCCATTGCATGTCGTCCAGCGAATATCCGAACGCGTCGACCAGGTGCTCGAATTCAAGGCTCATGCTGGTACCGCTCATCAGCCGGTTGTCCGTGTTGACCGTCACCCGGAAGAGCAGCCGGCGCAGCAGTCCGATCGGATGCTCGGCATACGAGGAGGCGGCGCCCGTCTGGAGGTTGGATGTCGGGCACATCTCCAGCGGGATGCGCTTGTCCCGGACGTACGAGGCGAGCCGGCCCAGCCTGACCTCGCCGTCCTCGCCCGTCTCGATGTCGTCGATGATGCGGACGCCGTGGCCGAGGCGGTCGGCGCCGCACCACTGCAGGGCCTGCCAGATGGACGGCAGCCCGAAGGCCTCGCCGGCGTGGATGGTGAAGTGGTTGTTCTCCCGCTTGAGGTACTCGAAGGCGTCGAGGTGGCGGGTGGGCGGGTAGCCCGCCTCCGCGCCGGCGATGTCGAAGCCGACGACGCCCGAGTCGCGGTAGCGGTTGGCGAGTTCGGCGATCTCCAGGGCACGGGCGGCATGCCGCATCGCGGTGAGGATCGCGCCGACCCTGATCCGGTGGCCGTTCTCGCGGGCCCGCCGCTCGCCCTCGCGGAAACCCTCGTTGACGGCCTCGACGACCTCTTCCAGGCTCAGGCCTCCCTCGAGGTGCTGCTCGGGGGCGTAGCGGACCTCGGCGTAGACGACCCCGTCCTCCGCGAGGTCCTCCGCACACTCCGCGGCGACCCTGACGAGCGCCTCACGGGTCTGCATCACGGCGCAGGTGTGGGCGAAGGTCTCCAGATACCTCTCCAGGGACCCGGAGTCGGCGGCCTCCCTGAACCACAGGCCGAGCTTGTCGGCCTCGGTCTCGGGCAGGTCCGCATAGCCCGTGGCGCGGGCCAGTTCGATGACGGTGCCGGGCCGCAGCCCGCCGTCGAGGTGGTCGTGCAGCAGCACCTTGGGAGCCCGCCGGATCTGGTCCGGGCTCGGGAGGGTCCGGGTCTCGCTCGTCATCACCGCACTCTAACGCCTACGCGCGTAGATCACGAGTAACCGGAAAAGAGCAATCGCCGTCAGGGCGATTGGTCGTCCCCCTCCACGGCGGCGAGCGCGGCCTCAAGCATGTACACCAACTCGGAGTTGAGGGACCGGCGCTCGCGCTGTGCATGGGCGCGCAACCGGTCACGGAGCTCTCGGGGGAGACGCAGCGTCATCCGGACTTCCTCATCAGTCATGGTGCTATTATGACAGCATGACGACACCAGTGAAGCCCGGCGGGGCCGGGCGCGCCCGGTACACCTACCGGCTTCGCGTGTCGTCCACCGCCCGCACAGCACTGCTCGCCGAGTGGGACCGCTGCCGCTGGATCTGGAACGAGTGCGTGGCGAAGTCCCGCGCCGTACACGCCCACAACCGTGCGCACCCGGACGGCAGGCTGACGTGCGGCCCGGCCCAGCTCGACAGGATGCTGACCGGGGCCCGTGAGCGGACGCCGTGGCTGCGTGAGGGCGCTTCGGTGCCGCAGCAGCAGATCGTCCGGGACTTCGCCAAGTCCCGTTCCAAGGCGCTGAAGGACATCGACAAGCGCCTGCCGATGCGGCAGCGCGCCGGGATGCCGCGCCGTAAGAAGAAGCGTGAGGCGCTGCCCACGCTGAACTACACCACCCGTGGCTTCCGACTGAAGGACGGCCGCCTGCACTTGGCGGGCGGCATCGCGCTGACGGTGGTGTGGTCCCGCGAACTGCCGTCCGCGCCGTCCTCGGTGCGCGTGCACCGCGACGCGCTCGGCCACTGGTACGCCTCGTTCGTCGTTCCGGCCGCGACCGAAGCCCTACCCACCACGGGTCGCGTGATCGGTGTGGACTGGGGCGTCAAGGAAGCCGCCACCACCACATCCGACGCCCACGACCTGCCGCACGCCCAGCATGGGAAGACTGCCGCGCAGCGGCTCGCGCACTACCAGCGGATGATGGCCCGCCGCCGCCCCGCGAAGGGGCAGGCGGCGTCCAAGGGCTACCGCGAAGCCCAACGGCAGACCGCCAAGCTGCACAAGAAGGTCGCCAGGCAGCGGCAGGACACCGCCCGCAAGTGGGCCAAACGCGTCGTGACCGACCACGACGCCATCGCCGTCGAGGACTTCCGCCCGAAGTTCCTCGCCAGGACCACCATGGCCCGCAAAGCCGCCGACGCGGCGATCGGCGCCACCAAGCAGGCCCTGATCGAGATGGGCCGCAAGCATCGGCGGGACATCCGCCTCGTCAACCCCGCGCACACCACCATGGACTGCGCGCAGTGCGGAGCGAGAACCAAGCACGCACTCCCTCTTTCGGAACGTACCTACACCTGCACCGCGTGCGGAGCCGTATCCCCCAGGGACAAGAACTCCGCCCGCGTGATGCTCGTCCGGGCCGGTCTCAACCCGGCTGGTGCCGAAGGCACAAGACCTCCCGGAGCGCTGCTCCCAGAGGCAGCCTGAGCCAGGAATCCCCTCCCCTTCAGGGAGCGGAGGATGTCAAATCTGGTCGATACGTAACAGTGACCCCGTGTACGGATCACGTACACCCGTACTTCTGAGACTGTTCTGCCATGGCACAGGAAGCGTTGCCGGTGCGGGACGCCCGGCTGGGGCGGGCGATCGGTGCGACGGAATCGGTGGGCGGCGCGGTGCTGCTGCTCCCCGCGGGTGAACCGGAGTCGGACCGCGGCCCCTCCTGGCTCTCGGAGGCCGCTCTCAGACCCCTCGCCCGAAGACTCGCCCGCCTGGGACGGCGGGACGGGCTCGTCGTCCATGTCGTGCACTACCGGGGCCGCGGCTGGAACGGCCCGCAGGCACGGCTGGCGGCGGACGCCGAGTGGGCCGCCGACGAGGTGGTGCGCCGCTACGGAGATGTCCCGGTGTGCCTGGCTGGCATGGACATGGGCGCCCGCGCGGCGCTGCGCGCCGCGGGCCACCCCGCCGTCAACTCCGTCCTGGCGCTGGCCCCTTGGCTGCCGGACCCGGCGACGGGGCCGAAGCCCGAGCCGGAGCCGGTGAAGCAGCTCGTGGGAAGGCGGGTGATGATCGTGCACGGCACCAACGACGCACGGACCGACCCGGACCTGTCGTACCGGCTGGCCGAGCGCGCCAAGAAGGCCAACCGCGACACCTGCCGCTTCGAGGTGCACTCCGACGGTCACTCGATGTACCAGCACCGGGCCGAAGTGCACGCGCTGGCCGCGGACTTCGTTCTCGGCTCGCTGTTCGACCGCAGCTGTTCCCGTCCCGTCGCCGACGCGCTGGCGGCGCCACCGCCGATAGGTCTGCGCATGCCGCTGGCCTCGGGCTTCGGCCGGTCACTGCGGCAGTAGGGCGCCGCGCCGCGACAGCAGGAACTTCTTGAAGGCGGCCACCGGCGGCGTGTCGGGGTGGCCGTCCAGCCAGGCCACGCCGATCTCCCGTACCGCGCGCGGCGCGCTGACGGTGAGTTCGACGACTCCCGGACGGGCGACGGCCGGGGGCGGCAGCAGCGCGACGCCGAGGCCGGCCGCGACCAGCCCGCGCAGCGTCTCGGCCTCCTCCCCCTCGAACGCGACCCGCGGCCTGAACCCGGCCTCGGCGCACAGCGCGTCGGTGATGCGCCGCAGCCCGTAGCCGGACTCCAGGGTGACGAAGGTCTCCTCGGCGGCCTCCGCGAGCCGGACGCGCCTGCGGGACGCCAGCCTGTGGTCGTCGGGGACCACGAGGCGCAGCCGCTGCTCGTCCAGCCGCCTGGCGACCAGATCGGGCGCGTCGGGGACCGGTGAGGTCAGGCAGAGGTCCAGCTCGCCGGCGCGCAGCCGCTCGATCATCGCCTCGCCGTAGGTCTGTACGAGCTGGAAGCGGACCCGGGGATGGTCCACCCGGAAGGCGCGGATCAGCTCGGGGACGGTCTCGGAGCCGAGCGTGTGCAGGAAGCCGAAGGCGACCTTGCCCGCGGCCGGGTCGGCGTCCGCGCGCACGGACTCGGCGGCCCGCTCGACCTCGACCAGAGCCCGCTCGACGGAGGCGAGGAAGGCACGGCCCGCGGGGGTGAGGGCGACGGTGCGTCCGCGGCGGGCGAACAGGGCGACGCCCAGGTCCTCTTCGAGCCGGGCCATGGCCCGGCTGAGCGTGGACTGCGGTACGGAGAGCTGCTCCGCGGCCCGGGTCACGTGCTCGGTGCGCGCCACACCCGCGAAGTACGCCAGGCGGGGGGTGAGCCTCGCCGCCCAGGACTCCGCGTCGAGGCCCGCTCCGGTCCCTCCCGATCCCGTTCCCGCGCCGACGGCACCCGTTCCCGTACGTCCTCCCGCCCCGACGGCTCCCGCCGCGGCGCCCCCGCGCGAGGTCACCGGTATGTCTTTGTCGTCACGCCTGTGTGACAGCGACCGCCCTGACCTCTGTTCATGCATCACAGCATCGATTATCGCGTTTTCACGCATTGGACGCATGAAATCCGCCGCCGTACGTTCGGAGCATGCCTTCCGCCCATACCGAGGCGCCTGTCACACAGGTGGGCGCCTCCACCGACACTCCGGCCCGCGCCTCCGCCCAGCTGCACCCCGGCGCTCCCGGTCACCGCCGTATGAGCCTCGCCCTGTTCGCCGCGGGTGTCGCCGTGTTCGCGCTCCTGTACTCGACCCAGCCGCTGCTGCCCGCCCTCTCCGACGGCTTCTCCGTCACCCCGGGTGCGGCCAGCTGGACGGTGTCGGCGGCGACGGCCGCGCTCGCGCTGTGCGTGCTGCCGCTGAGTGCCATGTCGGAGCGCTTCGGGCGGCGGGCGACGATGACGGCATCCCTCGCGGTCTCGGTCGGCGTCGCGCTGCTGATCCCCTTCGCGCCCAGCCTGGGCTGGCTGATCGCGCTGCGCGCGGTACAGGGCGCGGCCATCGCCGGCCTGCCCGCCTCCGCGATGGCGTACCTGGCCGAGGAGGTGCGGCCCCGGGCGCTGATCGGCGCCGTCGGCCTCTTCGTCGCGGGCAACAGCATCGGCGGCATGACGGGCCGCATCCTCACCGGCTGGGTGGCTCAGGCCTGGGGCTGGCGCGCGGCCCTCGCCGCGGTGGGCCTGCTCTCGCTGGTCTGCGCCGTCGTCTTCCGCGTCCTGCTGCCCCGTTCCCGCAACTTCCGGCCGGTGCCGGTGAGTGCGAAGGCCCTGGGCCGTACGGTCGGCACGCACCTGGGCGACCCGCTGCTGCGCCGGCTGTACGCGATCGGGCTGCTCTTCATGACGGTCTTCGGCGCCGTCTACACGGTCATCGGCTACCGCCTCGTGGAGGGGCCCTTCCACCTGTCCCAGGGCCTCGTCGGCTCGGTCTTCCTCGTCTACCTGGTCGGCACGGTCTCCTCCGCGACCGCGGGCCGGCTGGCAGGCCGCCTCGGCCGGCGCGGCGCCCTGTACGTCGCGGTCACGACCACCGCCTCCGGCCTGCTGCTCTCCCTGGCCGACTCGCTCGGCGCGGTCCTGCTCGGCCTCGTGCTGATCACCGCGGGCTTCTTCGCCGGGCATGCCGTCGCCTCGTCCGCCGTGAGCCGTACGGCGACCACGGGCCGCGCCCAGGCCTCCGCGCTCTACCAGACGGCGTACTACATCGGCAGCAGCCTGGGCGGCACGCTCGGTGCCGTCGCCTTCCACGCGGCGGGCTGGGGGGGCACGGTCTGCCTGGGCCTCGCGGCCGTGCTGGGCGCCGCCTCGATCACCGTGTACGCGACCCGCAAGGCCCTCGCCGGGCGCCGCCCGGTGACCGGACGGCGCCCGGAGGCGGCGGCCGGGGCCTGACCGGCGACGACCGGTCCGGGACCGGGGGCGGAGGGCCTCAGCGGAGGGTGACGGGGAAGGGGGCCGTGTCGAGATCGGCCCCGAAGGGATCGGGGAGGGTCAGCTTCTCGCCGTACTCGACCGACTCCAGGACGCGGTACGTGCCGTTCTCGGGCTCCCCGTAGAGCGTGGCGCTGGGCCTGCCGGAGTGCCAGGCGTCCAGCAGCAGGTAGAGCGGGACTCCGGCCTTGGCGTAGCCGTGGGCCTTCTTGATGCGGTCGTGGTTGGCGTTGGACTTCGAGGTGATCTCGACCACCAGCTCCGCGGCGTCCGCGGGAACGTGCTGCCCGTCGTTCCTGCGCAGAGCCGCCCGGGGCACCACCGCGAGGTCCGGTACGAAGAGGCCGGATGCCTCGGGGAGGATCAGCCCCAGCGTCTGGTACACGCCCCAGTCTTCAGGAATCATGCCGTACAGGCGGCGGTGCACCAGGTCGGCGGTGTCGTTGTGCTGTTCTGACGGCGGTGGCGCCACGGTGACGATCCCCTCGATGATCTCCACCTTGCAGCCCTCGGGCCAGTCCGCCTCTTCCCAGAGCCGGACCGCCTCGTCCCAGTCGTAGCCGCCGTCCGGCTCAGGCTCGACGGAGAGTGCGCTCATGGTGTGCTCCTCATTCGGTTCGTCACCGATCCCAGCATGGCAAAGGGGACCGACGGGCGTCCACCGATCCCGTTCACCCGAAAGGGAAAGCCGCAGGTCAGGCGATACGTTCCAGCACGATCGGGCGCGGCGTGAAGGCCGTCCCGGCCGGGGCGATGTCGAACGCGCCCTCCAGGGCCGCCAGGGCGTAGCCGAACTTCTCCGGGGTGTCCGTGTGCAGGGTCAGCAGCGGCTGCCCCGCGGACACCGTGTCACCCGGCTTGGCGTGCATCTCGATGCCCGCGCCCGCCTGGACGGGGTCCTCCTTCCGGGCCCGCCCGGCGCCGAGGCGCCAGGCGGAGACGCCGACGGCGTAGGCGTCGAGCCGGGTCAGCACGCCCGCGCCAGGGGCGGTCACGACGTGCTGTTCCCTCGCGACCGGGAGCTCGGCGCCGGGGTCGCCGCCCTGCGCGGCGATCATGCGCCGCCACACGTCCATCGCGGAGCCGTCGGCGAGCGCCTTCGCCGGGTCGGCGTCCTTCAGCCCGGCCGCGTCGAGCATCTCGCGGGCGAGCGCGAGGGTCAGTTCGACGACGTCGGCGGGGCCGCCGCCGGCCAGCACCTCGACGGACTCGCGGACTTCGAGCGCGTTGCCCGCCGTGAGGCCGAGCGGGGTGGACATGTCCGTGAGCAGGGCCACGGTCCGCACCCCGTGGTCGGTGCCGAGGCCGACCATCGTGGAGGCGAGTTCGGTCGCGTCCTCGACGGTCTTCATGAAGGCGCCGGAGCCGACCTTCACGTCCAGGACCAGCGACCCGGTGCCCTCCGCGATCTTCTTCGACATGATCGAGGAGGCGATCAGCGGGATCGCCTCGACGGTGCCCGTGACGTCGCGCAGCGCGTAGAGCTTCTTGTCCGCCGGAGCCAGACCGTCGCCCGCCGCGCAGATGACGGCGCCGGTGGACTCCAGGACGGACAGCATCTCCTCGTTGGAGAGCTGCGCTCGCCAGCCGGGGATCGACTCCAGCTTGTCGAGGGTGCCGCCGGTGTGGCCGAGTCCCCGCCCGGACAGCTGCGGGACGGCCGCGCCGCACGCCGCGACCAGAGGCGCGAGCGGCAGTGTGATCTTGTCGCCGACGCCGCCGGTGGAGTGCTTGTCGGCGGTGGGGCGGGACAGCGACGAGAAGTCCATGCGCTCGCCGCTGGCGATCATCGCGGCGGTCCAGCGGGCGATCTCGCGCCGGTTCATGCCGTTGAGCAGGATCGCCATGCTCAGGGCGGCCATCTGGTAGTCGGCGACCTCGCCGCGCGTGTACGCGTCGATCACCCAGTCGATCTGCTCGGGGGTCAGCTCCCCCCGGTCCCGCTTGGCGCGGATGACCGAGATCGCGTCCATGGATGTGGAAGTCAACAGGTTTCCTTACGCGAGGTGTTCGGGCCCGAAGGCGTCGGGCAGGACCTCGGACATGGGGCGCACGCCCCGGGCCGTGTCCACCAGGAGGTCGGGGCCCCCGTGCTCGTACAGCAGCTGCCGGCACCGGCCGCAGGGCATCAGCAGCTCTCCCGAGCCGTCGACGCAGGTGAAGTGGGTCAGCCTGCCGCCGCCGCTCAGCAGCAGCGCGGAGATCAGCCCGCACTCGGCGCACAGGCCGAGCCCGTAGGAGGCGTTCTCCACGTTGCAGCCGGTGACGGTGCGGCCGTCGTCGACCAGCGCCGCGGCGCCGACCGGGTAGCCGGAGTACGGCGCGTAGGCGTGGGTCATCGCCTCGCGCGCCGCCTCCCGCAGGTTCTCGAAGACCTCCCGGCCGGCATCCGCAGCCCGGTTCATTTGCCCTGGCCCTTCCGGTACGGCAGACCGTCCGCCTTGGGCATCCGCAGCCGCTGCGCGGACAGTGCGAGCACGAGCAGCGTGGTGAGGTACGGCGCCGCGTCGACGAACTGACTGGGTACCTCGTTCACGGAGACGTACCAGACGAACAGTCCGGCCGAGATGACGGCGGAGACCGCCGCGGCGACGTACTTCTTCTTGTACAGCTGCCAGGCGACCAGCAGCACCAGCAGGATCGCCAGGAGCAGCAGCATCGCGTGGACGTTCTCGGCGCCGCCGCGCAGCTTGAGGCTGTCGGTGAAGCCGAAGAGCCCGGCGCCGAGGGCCATGCCGCCCGGCATCCAGTTGCCGAAGATCATCGCGGCGAGGCCGATGTAGCCGCGGCCGCCGGTCTGGCCCTCCTGGTAGATGCCGGTGGCGACGATGGCGAGGAAGGCCCCGGCGAGGCCGGCCAGCGCACCGGAGACGGTCACGGCGATGTACTTGTACTTGTAGACGTTGACGCCCAGCGACTCGGCGGCCATCGGGTTCTCGCCGCAGGAGCGCAGCCGCAGGCCGAAGGCGGTGCGCCAGAGCACCCACCAGGTGCCGGGGACCAGCAGCAGGGCGACGACGGTCAGCAGCGAGAGGTGGGTGGTCAGGCCGCCCACGACTCCGGCCAGGTCGGAGATCAGGAACCAGTGTTCCGCCTGGAGGTCGGCCATCCAGTCGGACAGTCCCGGGACGGTGATGTCCTGGATGGAGTCGATGCGCGGGGACTGCTTGGAGGAGCCGCCGGGGGCCTGGTCGAAGGTGAAGTTCGAAAGGTAGCGGGTGACACCGACGGCGAGGATGTTGATGGCGACACCGGAGACGATGTGGTTGACGCCGAAGGTGACCGTGATGACGGCGTGCAGCAGGCCGCCGACCGCGCCGCCCGCGATGCCGAGCAGGACACCGGTCCAGGGGCCCCACTGGTAGCCCGCCCAGGCGCCGAACCAGGTGCCGAGGACCATCATGCCCTCGAGGCCGATGTTGACGACGCCCGCGCGCTCGGCCCACAGGCCGCCGAGTCCGGCGAGGCCGATGGGGATGGCGAGTTCGAGGGCTCCGGAGACCTGGCCGATGGAGGTCAGGTCGTCGGCTCCGCTGATCAGCCGGACCAGGGAGACGAGTGCAAGGCCGCCCGCGACGATCAGCAGGACGACGGGCAGGCTCAGCCGGCGCCGGGATCGTTTGATGGGCGCGGCACCGGCCGGCGGTGCGACAGTCTTGACCGACATCAGACCGCCACCTCCTCATTCTTCTTGCGGGCGGCGGCGGCGAGTTCCTCGCCGACCTTCTGCTGCTGGCGGCGCAGCCCGTAGCGGCGGACGAGTTCGTAGCTCACGACGACCGAGATCACGATCAGGCCCTGCATGATCGTGGCGATCTCCTTCTCGTACCCGAACTGGTCGAGCGCGGCGGAGGCCTTGTCGAGGAAGGCGATCAGCAGGGCGCTGAGCGCGATGCCGACCGGGTTGTTGCGTCCCAGCAGGGCGATGGTGATGCCGGTGAAGCCCACGCCGGTCGGGAAGTCGAGGCTGAAGGTGTGGGAGCTGCCGGTCAGCACCGGCATGCCCGCGAGGCCCGCTACGGCGCCGGAGATCAGCATGGAGGTGAGGATCATCTTCTTGGCGTCCACACCGGAGGCCTGGGCGGCGGACTCGCTGGCACCGGTCGCCCGCAGGTCGAAGCCGAAACGGGTGCGGTTCAGGACGAACCAGTAGACGACGCCGAGGCCCGCGGCGACGAAGGTGAACCCGTAGATGTGACCGGCCTCGACGCCCATGTCCAGACCGGGGAACCAGCCGGACTCGGCGATCAGACCGGTGGTGAGGTTGTTGGAACCCTCGGGCTGCACGCCGAAGTTGTCGGCCTGGATCATCCAGGCGATCAGGCTGGTGGCGATGGCGTTCAGCATGATCGTCGAGACGACCTCGCTGACCCCGCGGGTGGTCTTGAGGACGCCCGCGACACCGGCCCAGAAGGCGCCGGTCAGCATGGCGACGATCACGATCAGCGCCAGGTGCAGCGGCCCGGGGAGTTCGACGGACGCGCCGACGAGGGCGGCCATCATCGCTGCGAGCCGGTACTGGCCGTCGACACCGATGTTGAACAGGTTCATCCGGAAGCCGACCGCCACCGCCAGGGCCGCCAGGTAGTACGTGCCGGCCTGGTTGATGATCAGAACCTGGACGTCCAGGTAGGCGATCTGTTCGAACATGATGCGGAACGGCTCGAACGGGTTGCGGTCCGAGGCGAACAGCACCACCGAGGTGAGCGCGAACGCGACGACCAGCGCGAGCAGCGGGCCGCCCAGGGCCAGGACGATCCGGTCCTTGTCGAATTTCTTGATCACGACGCGTCCTCTGTGTGCTCCAGGTGGCCGGTGACGGCACCGGTCATGGCCGAACCCAGCTTCTCGGGGGTGACCGTCGCGGGGTCGGCGTCCGCGACGAGGCGGCCGCGGTACATCACCCGCAGCGTGTCGGAGAGCCCGATCAGCTCGTCGAGGTCGGCGGAGACCAGCAGCACCGCCAGGCCCTCGCGGCGTGCGTCGCGGATGTGGTCCCAGATCGCGGCCTGCGCGCCGACGTCCACACCGCGGGTGGGGTGGGCGGCGATGAGCAGCCTGGGGCCGTGGCTCATCTCGCGGCCGACGATCAGCTTCTGCTGGTTGCCGCCGGAGAGCGAGCCCGCGGTGACCTCGATGCCGGGGGTGCGCACGTCGTACTCGCGGATGATCCGCTCGGTGTCGGCGCGGGCGGCCTTCAGGTCGAGCAGACCGTGCTTGCTGTTGGGCTCCTCGGTGACGTGTCCGAGGATGCGGTTCTCCCAGAGCGGGGACTCCAGCAGCAGGCCGTGGCGGTGGCGGTCCTCGGGGATGTATCCGATGCCGCCCTCGCGGCGCTTGCGGGTCGGCTCGCGCGAGATGTCCCGGCCCGCCAGGCGGATCACTCCGCTGTCGGGGGTGCGCATGCCGATCAGGGCCTCGATGAGCTCGGTCTGGCCGTTGCCCTCGACGCCCGCGATGCCCAGGATCTCGCCCTTGTGGATGGTGAACGAGATGTCGTCCAGCAGCCGGCGTCCGGCGTCCGTGCCCTCGTACGCGGTGGCCTCGGCCGACTCCGGACGGGCCGCGGACTCGGGCTCCTCGGTCACGGTCCCGGACTCGATGAGGGTGAGGCCCTCCACCTCGAGCATGGGGACGTCGGTGACCGTCGACTCGCGGGTCTCGGGCGAGGGCAGTTCGCTGCCGACCATCATCTCGGCGAGCTGCTTGACGGTGGTGTGCCCGGGATCGGCGGTGCCGACGGTGGTGCCGCGCCTGATGACGGTGATCTCGTCGGCGACCGAGAGCACCTCGCCGAGCTTGTGGGAGATGAAGATGACGGTCAGGCCCTCGGCCTTGAGCTCGCGCAGGTTGTGGAAGAGCGCGTCGACCTCCTGCGGGACGAGCACGGCGGTCGGCTCGTCGAGGATGAGGATGCGGGCACCGCGGTAGAGGACCTTGAGGATCTCCACGCGCTGCCGGTCGGCGACGCCGAGATTCTCGACGAGGACGTCGGGCCGCACGTTCAGACCGTACGCGCCCGAGATCTCCATGATCTTCCTGCGGGCCTTCGAACCGATGCCGTGGAGCTTCTCGGCGCCGAGGACGACGTTCTCCAGCACGGTGAGGTTGTCGGCCAGCATGAAGTGCTGGTGGACCATGCCGATGCCGCGGGCGATGGCGTCGGCCGGATTGTGGAACTCGGCCTTCTCGCCGTCGATGACGATGGTGCCCTCGTCCGGCTTCTGCATGCCGTAGAGGATCTTCATCAGGGTCGACTTGCCGGCACCGTTCTCACCGACGAGGGCGTGGACGGTTCCCTTCCGGACGGTGATGTCGATGTCCTGGTTGGCGACGACACCGGGGAAGCGCTTGGTGATGCCGTGAAGCTCCACGGCGGGAGAGCCGTTGGCCGGATCGGCCGCAGGGCTCACCGGAGGGCTGCTTGACGCGTTGATGACGCACTCTCCTTGGCGGGAAGGAGCGGGAGGGCGGAGGGCAGGCGGGGCGAAGCTATCGTGCCAGAGGGCGGTCTACGCGCGTAGCACTGCCAAATCGATAAGGAGCCGGAAGGCCCACGTGATCAAGGGTCCGGAGGCGCGAGGACCGCCCCTCCGGACCCCTGGGAGGTCTGACGTTACGGGGTCGTCTTGACCTTGATCGTGCCGTCGATGATCTCCTGCTTGGCCTTCTCGACCGCCTCGACCAGCTTCGTGTTCGACTTGAAGTCGGGGTTGGAGTCGGCCAGGCCGACGCCGTCCACCTTGAGGTCGTAGGTGATGACACCGGTCTTGGCGTCACCGTCCTTGACCGACTTGATCAGGTCGTAGACCGCACCGGAGACGTTCTTGGTGACCGAGGTCAGGATGTTGTCCTTGTAGTCGGCCAGACCCTCCTGCTGGTACTGGTCGGAGTCGACGCCGATGGCCCACTTGCCGGCCCCGGCGACGGCCTCGATGACGCCGTTGCCCGCGCCGCCCGCCGCGTGGTAGACCACGTCGGCCTTCTTGTCGAGCATGCCCTCGGCGGCGGCCTTGCCCAGGTCGGGCTTGGAGAAGCCGTCGAAGTTCGGGGGCTGGGTGAGGTACTGGACCTTGATGTCGATGTTCTTGTCGGTGTCCTTGACGCCCTGGACGAAGCCGGCCTCGAACTTCTTGATCAGCGGGGTCTCGACACCGCCGATGAAGCCGACGACGTCGGTCTTCGTGGTGAGGGCGGCCGCGACACCGGCGAGGTACGAGCCCTGCTCCTCGGCGAAGACCATGTTCGCGACGTTGTCGGCCTTGTTGGTCGAGTCGTCGATGATGCCGAAGGTGGTCTTCGGGTACTTGGCGGCGGCCTCCTTGACGGCGGTCGCATAGGCGAAGCCGACGCCGATCACCGGGTTGTTGCCGGCCTTCGCCAGGTTGACCAGGCGCTGGACCTTGTCGGCGTCCGACTCGCCCTCGGAGGGCTCCTCGTCGTTGCCCTTGATGTCGAGATCCTTGACGGCCTTCTCGAGACCGGCGTAGGCGGCGTCGTTGAACGACTGGTCGCCTCGTCCGCCGATGTCGTAGGCGATGGCGGCGCTGGGCTCCTTCTTGTCGGAGTTGCCCTCCGACGAGGTGGTGCTGCCGCATGCGGTGGCGCTGAGAGCAAGGGCCGCGGACGCGATGCCCACTGTGGCGACCCGGGTGAAACGGCGCAAGGGAGGCTCCTTCAACCTGACCGAAAGCGCCTCTTCCGGCGCTGGTTCCGCCGCATCGTAACGCGCGTAGATGCCGGATAAAGCCCTGTTCTGAAGCTGTTATCGGATCGACGCCAACCCCGTGTGACGAGCCGGTTTACGACATGTGTCGACCGGTCGCACCGTTGGACGGGCCGAAGCGCGCAACGACACGCAAACAGCGTGGCACAGTCCCTGCCGATCTCCACCCGGCCGGAGGAGCCCCGCTTCGGACCGGGCGTCCCCTTGACGTCGCGCGGCGCCCTCGGGTAGAGCCGGGCGGCACCGGCGTGCGGCGCGGGCCCCGGGACGGGCGTGGCCGGGACGGCCGGACCCGGAACGGCCGGACCCGGAACGGGCGTGGCCGGAACGGCCGGACCCGGAACGGCCGGACCCGGAACGGCCGGGGCGGCGGGCCTCAGGACGACGGGTGGGGGCCGTGGAGGAGGGCGGCGGCCGTGAAGAGTTCGACGCCGACCGTGATCGCGGACTCGTCGACGTCGAAGTCGCCCGCGTGCAGGTCACGGCCGACCGTGTCCCCCGGCCTGCGGACGCCCAGGCGGGCCATGGCGCCGGGGACGTGCTCCAGGTACCAGGAGAAGTCCTCGCCGCCGAGGCTCTGCTCGGTGTCCTCGATGGCATACGATCCGCGCCGCGCCGCCATCGCGTCGCGGAGCAGATCCGTCACCACCGGATCGTTGACCACGGGCGGAACACCGCGCACATAGTTGATCTCGCACTTCGCCCGGTGCAGGGTCGCGACCTCGTCGATGGCCGCGACGACCATGTCGGCGGCCTCCCGCCAGCCCTCCAGGTCCAGGCAGCGCACTGTCCCGGACAGCTCGGCGGCCTGCGGGATCACATTGGGCGCGTGGCCGGAACTGATCCGGCCCCAGGTGAGGGAGAGCCCCGAGCGGGCGTCGACCCGGCGCTGGAGCAGCGCGGGCGCCTCGGTGGCCACCTTGGCGGCGGCCATGACCAGGTCGGTGGTCAGATGCGGGCGTGCGGTGTGGCCGCCGGGGCCGGCCAGGGTCACTTCGAGCCGGTCGCAGGCCGAGGTGATGGGACCCTTGCGCAGACCGATCCGGCCCGCGTCGACCTTGGGGTCGCAGTGCACGGCGATGATCCTGCCGACGCCGTCCAGCACGCCGAACTCGATCGCGTCGGCGGCGCCGCCGGGCAGTACCTCCTCCGCGGGCTGGAAGATCAGCCGCACGGCGTTGGGCAGTCGCCCCTGCCGGGCCAGATCGGCCAGTACCAGGCCTGCGCCGAGGACGACCGTGGTGTGCACGTCGTGGCCGCAGGCGTGGCAGCGGTCGGGCACGGTCGAGCAGTAGGGCACGGTCTTGGTGTCCGGGATCGGGAGCGCGTCGATGTCGGCCCTGAGGGCGAGCATCGGGTGGACGCCGTCCCAGTGGCCGATGTCACACACGAGTCCGGTCCCGGCCGCCAGCACGCGGGGTTCGAGGCCGGCCTTCTCGAGCCGCGCCTTGATGGCCGCGGTCGTACGGAACTCCTGGTTGCCGAGTTCGGGGTGCATGTGGAGGTCGCGGCGGAACGCGACCAGTTCGGCGCGCAGGATCTCCGGCAGAGCGCCGGGCATCGCTTCCCCGGACGGGGCTTCGGCTCCCGTCTCGGTGGCGGACTCGGGGGACATCACGTGGCTCACCCTTTGCAGGGTAGGCCCTTTTGGCCAGTTACTAACCGGCGATCAACAAAAGATCAGGCCGTTCGGGCGAAGAAGTTTCCTCTGCGGAGGCTTAGCTGCAAGCCAGCAGGGGTAGATTCCTCGAATCCCTCACTGAAGTTGATCTTGAAATTTTTGCCTGCCCTTGGCGGGGAGCACGGTCCCGGGAGCGGGAACCGGCCGCGCCGGGGACGGCCGAGGCGCTTGGATGATCCGTATGACCGAGGCATCCGAACCGCCCCAGCAGCACCAGCGGCCCCGTCGGCTTCAAGGACCTCACCAGCCTCAGAGAGCTCAGGATCGCGCTGAGGAACCGGCCGGAGAATCCGCTCATGACCCGGCCCGGGACTCCGCCGAGGAATTCGACCGCGCGGTCCGCGAGATGTTCCGCGCCAACCAGGCGAACTGGGACGCGCGCACCCCCGTCCACGTGGCCAGCGAGTTCTACGGCCTGGCCGAGACCCGGGACCCCGCCTTCTGGGCCGGCCGCTGGTTCGCCCCCTACGAGTGGGAGGACATCGGCGACCCGGCCGGGCTCGACGTCCTGCACCTCCAGTGCCACCTCGGCACCGAGACCCTCGCCTTCGCCGCACGCGGGGCCCGCACGGTGGGCCTCGACCTCTCCGGCGCCTCCGTCGCCGCCGCCCGCGACCTGGCCGACCGCTCCGGCCTCGACGTCGAGTACGTCCAGGGCAACGTCTACGACGCCGGCCGCGCCCTCGGGGGCCGACGCTTCGACCTGGTCTACACAGGGAAGGGCGCCCTGTGCTACCTCCCCGACCTCGACCGCTGGGCCGGGGTGGTCGCCGGCCTGCTGCGCCCCGGCGGCCGCCTCTACGTCGCCGAGTTCCACCCGCTCCTCAATGCCCTCGGTCCCACGCCGGACGAGGGCGAGGGCCCGGAGTTGCTGCTGCGCCACGACTACCTGGGCGGCAGGGGCGCGATCCACCGGGACTCGACGCACACCTACACGGACGGCCCGCCCGTACAGGGCGCCACGGAGGGCTACGAGTGGATGCACGGCCTCGGCGAGGTGATCAGCGCCCTCACGGGCGCAGGCCTGCGAGTCGCCCGCCTCCGCGAGAGCGACGAGCTCCCCTGGCCGCGCTGGCCCCACATGGTCCGCACGGCATCCGGCTGGTGGCGCCTCCCGGATTCGGCCCCGCGCATCCCGCTGCTGTTCGGCCTGCTGGCCACACGGGACGACTGAGCCGAGGGGGGCCGGCGCCGGCGACAGGGAACCCGACTCCGTGAGGACGCCCCCGGCTGTCCCGCGAGGGCGTCACCCGGTCGAGTCGGCCATCACGAGCGGGTGACCCGGCCACGACGGGCCGCGCCGTCCGGCCACACCACATCGACGGGGATGCCGGCCCCGCGGGCATCCTGCACGGTGTCCGCGGTACCGCCGCCCTTGCCGGACGGCGGGCTGCCGTCCCACACGGCGAGCAGGCGGTCGGCACGCGCCGGCATCGTGCGGTTCGCACTCTCGTACGCCCGCCGGTTCGCCGTCGTGTACGGAAGCAGCAGGACCTCGGACGCGGCACGGACGAGACGGTCGTAGGTGTCGGCATGGCCGGGGGCGACCTTTACCTGCCGGTAGTCCCGGGAGGGAACCACCGCGACCAGGCGGCCGCCGGTCTCCAGAACCGCCGCGGCGAACAGCGCGTCGGCCCCGGCCGCGAGGCAGGACACACCGGTCAGCCCTGCGGCCGCGCGAACAGGCATGGGACCTCGCCTCCGTGCTCGATCTGGCAGTCCCCGGCGCCGTCTGCGGCTACGAGGAGACCGGGGAGCGACGGACGGCGTGGATCACTGACCGGCGACCGCACCTGGGTGCGGGCAGTCCCGGTCGACGGCCGCCCGTAGCCGCGGCACATCAGGCCGGCGCAAAGAGGGCCCGTTCTTCCGAGGGCCGGCCATTCAGGCTTCGGCGGGGCCGCTCGCCGGTCGGGAAAGCACTACGCCGGGGCCGTGTGGGCCGTCGCCGTCAGGCGGTGGACGTCGCGGGCCGTGTCCGTGACGCCGGAGAGGAAGCCCTGGGCGCGCGGGGAGGCCTTGTCCGTGAGCCACTCCGGGGCGATGTCGCAGACCACGACCTGGACGCCGGTGTCGGCGAGGGCCAGCGGGAGGGTGTGGACGACGGTGGAGGGGAAGCTCAGGATCGTCCGGCCGATGGGGCCCCGGCGCGCTATCAGTTCGAGCGGGAGGTCGGGGCGGACGATCTCCAGGCCCGTGGACTCGGAGAGGAGGCGGAGCTTCTCCGCGGCCTCGCGGCGGTGCGCGAAGTAGCGGGTGGCGCCGTGGGCGCGGGCCAGGGCGGCGACCGCGTCGAGGTAGTGGCCGGGGTCGACGACGCCGGTCTCGACGAGGGAGGTGCCGACGAGGTCGGCGCCGCGGGTCAGCCGGGGCGGGCCGAAGCGTGAGCGGGTCCAGCCGAAGTCGTTGGCGGTGATCCGCACGCCCTCGGGCGCCTGGACCGGCATCGAGCTGAACACCTCGACGGTGCGGCCCCTGCCGGGGGTGAGCCGGCGCCTGGCGGAGGCGGAGACGGGCGCGAACACGCGGTCGCGCAGACCGGCCCGGCCCTTGCGGTGCCAGCGCACCAGGCGCTCGCCGCGCGCGAGCTGGGTGACGAACTCCATGGTGGCGGTGCCGTCGTCGACGACGACGATCTCCGTCGCCCGTGCGAGCGCGAGCAGCAGCTGCACATAGCGGGAGAACGGGTCGCCGACGACGACCCGTTCGGCCCGGCGGACCGCCGGGCCGAGTTCGCGGAGGGTGCGCAGCAGGGCGCCCGGTCCGCCGCGCGCCTCCTGCCAGCGCACGCCGATGCCCTCGTCGCGGGCCAGTTCCGCCATCCGGCGGAGCTGGCCGCGCGACATCGGGTCGAGCGGCGAGAGGACGACCACGGTGAGCTCCGCGAAGGTCGCGCGCTCGGTCGCCAGCGCGTCCGCGTGGGCCCATTCCAGGATGTTGAGCAGCTGGACGGGGCTCTCGACGAACGCGAGCGTCGGTTCCACTGGGGTCTCCCTCGGCGCCGTACGTGACATGCTCAGGAGGTCGGTCCGGTTCAGGCGCTGACGAGCTGCTCGGACTCGGCGACGACGCCCGCGACACGGCGGAGCTTCTTCATCGGGCCGAGCTCGGACTCGTAGACCTTCTTGACGCCGTCGCCCAGCGAGGCCTCGATGGTGCGGATGTCGCGCACCAGGCGCTGCAGGCCCTGGGGCTCGACGGAGGCGGCCTGGTCGGAGCCCCACATGGCGCGGTCGAGGGTGATGTGGCGCTCGACGAAGGTGGCACCGAGGGCGACGGCGGCCAGCGTGGTCTGCAGGCCGGTCTCGTGGCCGGAGTAGCCGATCGGGACGTTCGGGTACTCGGCCTGCAGGGTGTTGATGACCCGCAGGTTCAGTTCCTCGGCCTTCGCCGGGTACGTGGACGTGGCGTGGCAGAGCAGGATGTTGTCGCTGCCGAGGACCTCGACGGCGTGCCGGATCTGCTTCGGCGTGGACATGCCGGTGGAGAGGATGACGGTGCGGCCGGTGGCGCGCAGGGAGCGCAGCAGCTCGTCGTCGGTGAGGGAGGCGGAGGCCACCTTGTGCGCGGGGACGTCGAACTTCTCGAGGAAGGCGACGGCCTCGGTGTCCCACGGGGAGGCGAACCAGTCGATGCCGGCCTTCTTGCAGTGCTCGTCGATGGCGCGGTACTCGTCCTCGCCGAACTCGACGCGGTGCCGGTAGTCGATGTACGTCATCCGGCCCCACGGGGTGTCGCGCTCGATGTCCCACTGGTCGCGCGGGGTGCAGATCTCCGGGGTCCGCTTCTGGAACTTCACGGCGTCGCAGCCGGCCTCGGCGGCCACGTCGATCAGCTTGAAGGCGTTGTCGAGCTCGCCGTTGTGGTTGATGCCGATCTCGCCGCAGATGTACACGGGGTGACCGGGGCCGGCCGTCTTCGAACCGAGGGCGCGGAGGCGGGAGGTGCTCATGGGTGATGGTTCCTTAACTGTGGAGGGAGTCGAGAGAGGGGCCGAGGATCCATGCCGCGATCTCTCGGATCGCGCCGTCCCCGCCGGGTGCGGCGGTGACCGCGCGTGCGGCGCCGCGCACGACGTCATGGGCGGATCCGACCGCCACCGGCCAGCCGACGAGGCCGAAGCAGGGGAGGTCGTTGACGTCGTTGCCGACGTAGAGCACGCGCTCCGGCGCGATGCCCTGCTCCTCGCACCACTGCTTCAGTGCGAGGTCCTTGCGGTCGATGCCGTGCAGCACGGGGATCTTGAGCTTCCGTGCGCGGGCGGCGACCACGGGGTTCTGTTCCGTGGACAGGATCAGCAGCTTCAGCCCCGCCCTGCGCAGGGCGGCGATACCGAGACCGTCGCCGCGGTGCACGGAGACGAATTCGCGTCCTTCGGAGTCGATCAGCACCCGGTCGTCGGTCTGAGTGCCGTCGAAGTCGAGTACCACCGCGTCGATGTCGTCGAGGGTGGGGAGGCGGGCGCCGGTCGCCTCGTCGGGGGCCGCCGGCCGGGCCGCGTCGAAGAGCGGCGCCAGGGCGCGGGCGCGGGCCAGGTCGTGCGGGTCGTCCACTTCGAGGACCCGGGCGGGGTCGGTGCGGACGAGTTCGGTGCGGCCGAAGAAGCGGTGCCCGGCCGCCCGGAACCCTGCGGCGTCCATGGCGTACGCGGCGCCGGTCTCCAGGTAGTCCTGCGGACGGTCCTGGCGGCGCGGGCGGAAGGACTTGTCGTGGTTGACGCCGACGCCGTCGCACGCGGCGTCGGCGACGTCGCCGTCGCCGTCGCCGTCGCGCCACACGAAGCCGTGGAACGGCGCCACCGTCATGGCGCTGTCGGCGCCCCGCTCGGCGACGGCGGAGGCGACGCCGTCGATGTCGTCGCTGGTGAGGAAGGGGCTGGTGCACTGGACGAGGAGCACGACGTCGGCCGCCGCGCCGGACGTCGCCTCGTGGGCGTCCATGGCGTGCAGCACGGCGGCCTCGCTGCTGGCGGTGTCGCCGGCGATGGCGGCGGGGCGCAGGACGACCTCGGCCCCGGCGCCGCGGGCGACGGCGGCGATGCCCGCGTCGTCGGTGGAGACGACGACGTCGGTGACGAGGCGGGCGGCGAGGCATTCGCGTACGGCGCGGGCCACCAGCGGTACACCGCCGACGGGGGCGAGGTTCTTCGCGGGGACGCCCTTCGAGCCGCCCCTCGCGGGGATGACGGCGAGCACGCGGGCCATGGGAACTCCAGGGGTGGTGGGGTCGGCGGTCACAGCTCGCCCATCCGGCGGATCACGGGCGCGACGCGCTGGACGCCGTGCCGGTAGGCGCCGCGGGCGGCCTCCCGGACGATGCGGCGCACGGGGCCCGCCTCCCTGGCGGGGGCGGCGGCGCCGGGCAGCGGCGTGCCGTCGGGGCCGAGGTGGTGGCGGGCGAGGATGCCGGGGAGGTATCCGGGCGCGGTGGCCGGGGTGTAGTACGGGGCGATGGGCGGCAGTCCGGGCCGGCGGAGCAGTTCGGCGACGCGCTTTCGCGTTTCGTCGAACGCGGTCTCGTACGGCCCCTCGGCGGCGACTCCCTGCCGGGCCACCCAGTCCTGCGCGGCCTGCGGCTCGTGGCCGGCGTCGAGCCGGTCCCAGGAGGCGAGGCAGCCGGAGCCGATGAAGTGGTGGTTGCCGAGGGCCTCGCGCACGCCGAGGTCGGTCAGCACGGCCGTCGGGATGCGCCGGTGCAGTGCCTCCAGGGCGGCCGTGGAACTGACGGTGACCAGGAGGTCGGTGCGGTCGAGCACCTCGCCCATGTGCCCGTACACCAGGCGGAAGTTGGGCGGCGGCGCCCCGCCGGGCAGCTTCTGGACCAGCTTCTGATAGGGCAGTTCCTCGATGTGCGTGGTGTGCTCGCCCGGTTTGCTGCGCAGTTTCAGCAGCACCTCGCGGTCGGGGTGGAAGCGGGCGTGCTCGACGAGCCGGCGCAGCAGGTAGGTGCGGTCCCTGCGGTTGTCCGGCACGGAGGGCTGTGCCGCGAACACCACGGTGTACGGGCGGCCGTCGGGCTTCCCCTCGTAGCGCGCGCCGCCCAGGAAGGGCAGCGCGGTCTCGGTCACGCTCGACGCGTCGGCGCCGACTCCTTCGTAGACGGCGCGGAAACGCTCCGCGTCGTGCCGGGAGTTGGCGAGGACGACGTCGGCGCCGTGCCGCAGCAGCAGGCCGTCCGCGAGCTTCTCGTAGACGACGCCCACGTAGCCGGTGACGACGACGGGCCGCCGCTCCCGGCCCTCCCAGACCCGGGCCAGACCGTGCAGCACGGCCTGCGCCCCGCCGCCGACGAGGGCCAGCACGACCACGTCGTACGTCTCGTCCCCCATCTCCTGGAGGAACTCGACGGCGGTCACCTCGCGCAGGCTGTCCGCGCGCACCCCGACCTCTTCGAGCTGCCGCGGCGTCGGGGTGGCCCGGCCACGCAGCAGGAAGCCGTCGAGCCGGTGTTCCGCGACGGCGCGGTGCGCGGTGAGGGCACCCCATTTCCATCGGGTGTCGGAATCGGCGAGTACGGCGACCCTCAGCGGCGAGTCGTCCGGGCGCTGCGGGCCGGCGGGGTCAGTGGTCCTTGCTGGCACGTCGACGACGCTAGGAAGGCATTCCGATGGGAGGCCCAACTCGGCAGCAACAAAGGGTTAACAGCACATCGACGAATGGGGAATCACCCCGCCGGAACACCCGTACGCCTCCGTTTGGAAACGTGGTTAACCGTTCCGCCATTCTTCGTTCACCTGGGCGCCGGAATGGCGTCAGGCCTCGGCTCTGGCCCGCCACTACGGTCGGCCGGGTGGTAAAGCTCTCCGTCGTCGTGCCGTTCTACAACGTTCAGCGCTACGCCCCCGATGCCCTGAGATCCCTGCGCGCGAACGCCCGCGAGGACTTCGAGTTCGTTCTCGTCGACGACTGTTCGACGGACGGCACTGAGGAGATCCTCCGCAGGGCGGTACGTGAACTCCCGGGGGCGCGTCTCGTCAGACACGAGCACAACGAGGGGCTGGCCACCGCCCGCAACACCGGCATCGACGCCGCGCGCGGCGAGTACCTGACCTTCCTGGACGGCGACGACTGGCTGGCCCCCGGCCACTACGAGCGGCTGCTGGCCGCCATCGAGGGCCTGGGCTGCGACTTCGTGCGCACCGACCATGTGCAGTGCACGGCGCGCGCCCGCACCGTCCACCGGCACCCGCACGGCCCGCGCGGCGAGGTACTGCGCCCGCGCGACGCGATCCTGCCCGCGCACCGCACCACCTCGGTGGACTACCCGTACGCCTGGGCCGGGATCTACCACCGGCGGCTCGTCGACGCCGGCCTGCTGCACTTCACGCACGGGCTGCGGACGGCGGAGGACCGGCCGTGGATCTGGCGGCTGCACCGGGAGGCGGAATCGTTCGCGGTGGTGGGAATGCTCGGTCTCTTCTACCGTCGCGGTGTGGCGTCCTCACTCACCCAGATCGGGGATGTGCGGCAGCTCGATTTCATCCGGGCCTTCGACCAGGTGATCGAGGAAACCGCGCAGGATCCGGACGCGGAGAAACTGCTCCCCAAGGCCGTGCGGACCTACTGCGCCATCATCGCCCACCATCTCGGTTCCATCGAGAGGTTCGAACCGGCCGTCGCAAAACGGCTGCGCGCGATGAGCGCCGCGGCCATAAAACGCATGCCGCAGGAGATCCTCGGCGAAGTGCTCGATTCCATGGACATGCAGCGGTCCGCGAAACTGCGCCGGATCCGCCGCCGTGTCGTCGCCGCCTCCTCCGGTGAGGCGGCCGCCTGATGTCCCTCTCCGCAGTCTCCCGCACCACCCAGATCTTCTACGTGTCCTCCCTGTACGGCGCGGCGACGGTGGCCGCCGCGATCGACGCCGGCCGCTTCGGCCCGGCCGGCCGCAGGCTGCTGCTGGTCAGCACCAACACGGCGACTCCGGAGACCTCCACGCCCGTCGACGAGATGCCCGGCTTCGAACGGCTGCGCGACCGCTTCGACCGGGTGGTCTCCTGGAACGAGGCCATCCGCCCCTTCCACCCCGGCGGCTGGGAACCGCGCCCCGACGACCTGCCCCTGTGGGAGCGGTACGTCAGGCTGCTGTGGGGCATCGGCGAGGACCAGCGGGTCGAGCTGGCGGTGGAGTCCATCCAGGTCAGCCCCGCCCTCACCCTGGCGCAGATCTTCACGGACGCTCCGGTCACCGTGTACGCGGACGGGCTGATGAGCTACGGCCCGACCCGCAACAGGATCGACCCCCAGGTGGGCTCGCGGGTGCGGCGGCTGCTGCACCTCGATCTCGTACCGGGTCTGAAGCCGCTGCTGCTCACCGAGTTCGGGGTCGAGCCGGAGATCGTGCCGAGCGACACCTTCCTGAAGGTCCTCGGTGAGATCGGCGAGGCGGCGCCGCGACCGGACCTCCCGTCCACCGGTTCCACGGCCCAGGGGCCCGCGCTGCTGCTCGGCCAGTACCTGTCCGCGCTGTCGATCCTCTCCCCCGAGCAGGAGGAGGGACTGCATGTGCGGATGCTGCGGGGCGCGTTCGCGCGCGGCCACCGCAGGATCGTCTTCAAGCCGCACCCGTCGGCGCCCGCCCGCTACGGCAGCGCGCTGGAGAACGCGGCGGCGGAGCTGGGCGCGGAGCTGACCGTGGTGGACATGCCCGTCCTGGCGGAGGTGCTCTACCAGCGCGTCCGCCCGGCACTCGTCGTCGGCTGCTTCTCGACCGCGCTGTTCACGGCCCGCGCGCTGTACGGGCTGCCCGTGGCCCGGGTCGGTACGGACCTGCTGCTCGACCGGCTCTCGCCGTACCAGAACAGCAACCGTGTCCCGGTGACCCTGGCCGACGCGCTGCTGCCCGACCTGGAGTCGGACCGGATCGAGGAGCCCGAGGATCTCACCGGGCTGATCTCCACTGTGGGCTTCGTGATGCAGGACCGGATCCACCCGGGCCTGCGCCCTGTGGCGGAGCGCTACCTGACGGCACATCTGAACCCGCGCACCATGCGCTACTTCAAGCGCCAGCGGCTCACCTCGCTCGGCCTGCCGGGCGGGATCCCGGCCCGCCTCGCCTTCCTGCCGCGCAACGCCACGGCCCGCCGCGTGGTCCGCCGCGCCCGTTCCCTGGGGCGCGCCGTCCGCCGCTGACCGCCCCGTCGCCCGCCGCCCCGGCGGGCAACGGCATGGGGGCCGCTCCTTCAAGGAGCGGCCCCCTGTGCGTGCGGTGCACGTCAGCTCAGCGGCGCGCCCAGGATCGTGCGCAGGTCCGCGGCGTTCTCCTGGGTGACCTTCCACAGCTCCTGCTGCCGGCCGTGCACGTCGGCCACCGTGCGTGCGTGGTCCTCCAGCAGGTCCACGGCACGCTCGGTGAGGACGTCGCCCAGGTTCCTGTCGTGGACGGATATGCCCCACTCGGGGCGCTTGATGTCGGACAGGAAGTACGCCATCTTCGGATGCGAGATCAGGCTGATGATCGGCGTGCCGCAGCCGAAGGGGATCATTCCGGCGTGGCCGCGCATGCCGATGACCAGCTTGGTGCGGGCGTAGGTGCCCCTGATGGCGTCGTTGTCGAAGTCGTACATCGGGACGACCGGCATCGAGATGCCGTGCTCGCGCCGCAGGTCGAAGGCGATCTTCTCGTCGTCGAGCGAGTGCGCGGCACACTGCACCTCGGCGTGCTCGCCCAGTGCCCTGACCGCCTTGGCCATCTCCGCCAGGAAGTGCCCGTAGTCGTGGCCGAAGCGCAGGCCGGCCCGGTCGTACGCGGCGTTGATCATGACGGTGTTCTCACGGACCAGCGGGTCGGTCCAGCCTTCCACCAGCTGCCGGGTCACCGTCGTCGGGCACGGCTGGAAGCGCACCTTGTCGTGGAGTTCCGCCGGGAGAAGGGAGCGGACCTTCTCGATGGAGCCGTGGTTGCGCAGTCCGAAGAACGCCGCCTTCTCCACCAGCAGCCGCAGGCTGGCGTTGAACCGGCCCGCGCGGTACGACTGACCGTCGAAGGCGTTGAAGCCGACCGCGTACACCATGATCGGCACGTCGATGGCGTTCAGCATCTCGTCCGGCACGTTCCACTGCCAGGCGCTGTTGCCGTTCGGCATGGTGTCGGGGATGAACAGCCCGCCGCCGCCGATGACCAGCCCGCGCCGGGCGTTGACCCGTGCCAGCGCCTCCTCGCCGAACAGCCGGTGGGCGTGCACGGAGTGCCAGCGGCGCGGCCCGGTGTCGGTGCCGAAGGTCAGCCGGACGGTCTCCGGGAGCAGCTTGTCACCGGCGTTGCCCTGCTTCTCCATGTAGAAGGCGACGTGCGCGAGCTGCTCCTCCGGCGCGCCCTCCCGCGGCTTCGGCACGTCCGTGGTGCGCTGCTGCATCAGCCGGTTGGAGCGGTGGGTCGGGTCGACCCGCAGCCCGGCCAGTGCGTACTCGCGCGCCGACTCGTCGTCGCCGTGGATCCAGGCCATCTGGGCGAGCCGCGCGAAGGCGGTGGGGGCGCGGTTGGGCGCGGCGGTGGCCAGCAGCAGCTGCGCCCTGGCCTCCTCGTAGCGCGACACGCTCATCAGCGCGTGTCCCAGCACCTCGTGCGGCCATGCCTCGTCCACGGGGATGTCGACCCCGCTCAGCAGGTCCACGGCCTCCTGGTACTCGCCCGCGGCGATGTGCGCGGCGGCCACCCGGCGGGCGCTCTCGACGTGGCCGGTGCGCTTCACGTGCGGCGTGCCGAAGTGCACCATCAGGTCGTGGTGCTTGTTGCCGGGCGCGTCCATGTACGCGGCGTGGAACTCCGCGTCGGACAGCTCGAAGTCGCGCCAGCGCTGCTCCGCCTGCCCGTAGCCCTGCTCGCCGCCCTGCCAGGGCTTGTGCCGCCCGGTGAAGTGCAGGATCGCCACGTCGTCGGGGACGGGCAGGTCACCGGAGAGCCGCCGCTTGACGTAGTTGTAGCGGGGGTCGAGCTGGATGAAGTCGCCGTCCAGGACGGCGTTGAGGATGCCCTGGTCGTGCTTGTCGAGCTCGTAGTCGCCGCTGCGCCCCGTGGCGTCGATCCGGGCGCAGAACTCGTCGCTGAGGAACTCCTTCTGGATGACGAGGAGTCCGCTGTTGAGCTTGTGCTGCCCGTAGAAGAACTGCGGCACGGCGGCCAGGCCCTCGCGCAGCCGCAGCAGTTCCTCCAGATCGCCCAGGACCACCATGTCGGTGTCGAGGGTGATGATGGTGTCGTAGTCCCGGACGCGGAACACGTCGAGGATGAAGTACGCCTTGCGCACCAGGTAGTTGTCCTGGTCGCCCTTGGCGTACGAGTCGTAGTGCCCGGCGTCGACCCGGCGCAGTTCCACGCGCGGGTGCAGGGCCCTGATGCGGGCGACGGAGGCGGGGCGCAGTCCGTCGTGCAGGACGAGGAAGTCCTCGCAGACACCGGGGTTGGACAGGGCGAGGCTGCGCAGCAGCACGAGGAAGCCAGGCAGGTAGTTCTCGTCCACGAAGCTGGCGAAGGCGACGCGCCGCTTGCCGGTGAGTTCGTTCGCGCCGGTGGGTATCGGGGCCGGTGCCGGGACGGCGGCGGCGGTCGTCTGGGGGGCGGTCATCGCAGGGATATCCTCATGTCGGTCACGCTCTGGGCCCGTTCCATGACCCACGCCTTTTCGCTCGTGTATTCGTGCACGGAGGTGATGGCCATCTTCATGGCCGCCTGGAGGCGGTAGGCCCCGGTCTCGTAGAAGTCGAAGCCGATGAGGTCGAGCGTCGGGCTGACGTCCAGGAAGTCGAGCAGCCAGAGCGTGTTGAAGCCGGTGGTCGGGATGGACGCCCATTCCTCGGCGCCGACCTTGCCGATGTTGCGCAGCGGCCAGCGCAGCGACTCGTCGCCGAGGTACTTCTGGGCGCCGGGCACCAGCCGGTTGCGCAGCGACCACTTCCAGTCGTTGGAGATGCCGCCGTAGACCAGCCGGGTGGTCACCGGCTGGTCCCAGTTGAAGCCGTGCTTGTGGATGGTGGCGTGGATGTCGGTGCGCCGGCCGGTGTGGGGCGCGTCGATCTTGTACGAGTTGAAGCGGACGACCAGGTCGTAGTCGTCGATCTCGCGGCCCATGCCGCTGCTGCCGACCCGGCCCGAATTGGCGATCAGGCAGATCGACTTGCCGGCGATCTGGTTGCGGAACTCGCCCAGGCTCAGCCACTCGACGCCGCCGAGCAGCGGGTCCGCGATGGGCCCGCGCATCCGGCCGCGGCGCATCTCGGCGTAGTGCTCCAGGAGTTCACCGATCGAGCCGCCCCGGCCCGGGTCCCGCGCGATGCGCAGTCCGAGGTAGTGGCCGAGGGCCTCCTGGAGTTCCTGGACCGGGCTGTCCTCGCGCTCCATGGCGAGGAGCGCGCCGACGAGCCGGGGCTCGGCGTCCTCCCAGTTCCCCGCGTCGCTCAGCGCGAGCCCCTCGGCCCACGCGTCGGTGACGGGCCCGTGGCCGTACGTCACCGCGCGGGGCGAGTCCCGCTCCAGCAGCCGCAGCAGTTCGTGCTGGCGCCGCGCCGACTCGCGCAGGCCGGCGATCCGGGGTGCGACGCCGAAGCCGTCCTCGTCGGTCAGCGCGAGATAGCGCTCGTAGGCCTCGACGGTGGCCGCCTGCCGGCCCATCGCCTCCAGGGTCCTGGCCCGCAGCCGCCAGCCGGCCCGTGAGTTCCTGCGCTGCGTCAGCACCGTGTCGGCGACCAGCAGGGCGAGCCTCAGCTCGTCGTCGTAACCGCATTCGAGGGCCTTGTTGCCGACTGCGAGCAGCGGGTCGAGCACATCCCCGCTGAGCGTGCCCCCGCCGCCGACGGCGGTGCCGGCGACGCCCTTGGCGGCGCGCTTGAGCAGTTCCTTGGCCCCGCCCCCGGACGGGGCCGCGGGGGCCGCACCCTGCGCCATCGCGTGGGCGGCGAGCACCTGCCGCAGCTTCTCCGCGAGTTCGGCGCGCCTGCGGTCGAGGCTTCCGACCATCTTGCCGCTGTGCACCGCGCAGGCACGCAGGCACTCCTCGACTTCTGTGGGACGGATCCGGTCGTACTCCGGACTACCGTCCGAGGATGCGGCCGGGGTCTCCCCGTCACGCGATTTCGGCCATCTGGTGCGGGCCATGGTCATGGTGCTCCAAGCGTCAGCTGCCCCGCCGGAAGGTTGCGGTTCGGCGTCACGCTAGGAAACGAAACCGACCCGGGGATGAACTCGCCGCATCGGCCCGGCGAACGGCGGGTTCCGCTCCCCGGGCCGCTCGTGCGAGTGGCACGGCGGACGCGTGCGCGGCCCGTAGGGTGAGGCGGTCCGAGGCCGTACGAGAGGTGCGAGGGGCAGTAATGACGATCAGTCCCGCCGGTCCGCGCGGGGCCGGGCAGCAGAGGACCGCGTCGCCGGCAACGGTGCCCGCGGGAGCGGCGTCTGTGGGAGCGGCGTCCGCGGGAGCGGCGTCCGCGGGAGCGGCCACCGCCGTCCTCGACCGGGCCGCTCCGGCGCCGGGTGCCGGCGGCGGCCCCGCCCCGCGCCGGCCGTCCCGGCTGCGCGCCCTGGACGGCCTGCGCCTGCTGGCCGCCCTGATGGTCGCGGCGTACCACTACGGCGGGCGCAACGGTGACATCTCCCGCGCCTGGGGGTCCGCCTCGCAGATCCAGTTCCCGACCGCCCACGAGTGGTTCGCGTACGGCTGCCTGGGCGTCCAGGTCTTCTTCGTCATCAGCGGCTTCGTCATCTGCATGAGCGGCTGGGGGCGCCCGCTGCGCTCCTTCTTCGCCTCCCGTGCCTCCCGCCTGTACCCCGCCTACTGGGCCGCCGTGGCGCTGGTCGTCCTGGTCTTCGCCCTGCCCTGGGTGGCGTACGAGAACGTGAGGCCGACGGACGCCCTGGTGAACCTCACGATGCTGCAGCAGCCGCTGGGCGCCGAGCGGGTGCTGGGCGTCTGCTGGACGCTGTGGGCGGAGCTGCGTTTCTACGCCCTGTTCGCACTGTGCGTCGTCCTGCCGAGGTCGGGCTCGGTCCGGCAGCGCGTCGTCCTGTTCTGCGCCTGCTGGACCCTGGCCGCCGCGATCGCCCAGGGCCTCGGCCACGAACTGCTCGACGTCGTCGTCATGCCGGAGTACGCGCCCTTCTTCATCGGCGGCATCGGGCTGTACCTCGTGCACCGCGACCACGGCGACGCCGTCGGCTGGGGCATCACCGCGGCCGGCTGGCTCCTCGGCCAGCGCGCCGCCGTCGAGGGGCTGTGGCACCCGGCGGGCGCGCACTACTTCTCGTACCGCTCCGCCGCCGTCATCATCGCCGTGGTCACCCTGGGCTTCGCCGCCGTGGCCGCCGTGGCACTCGGCCGGCTGGGGTGGGCCGACTGGCGCTGGCTGACGGTCGCCGGGGCCCTCACCTACCCCTTCTACCTGGTGCACGAGCACCTCGGCTGGGTGGCCGTGGCCGGGCTGCACCGCGGGCTCGGGCTTCCCTCCTCGGCCACGCTGCCGCTGACGGTGGGGCTGATGCTGGGCCTGGCGTGGCTGCTGCACCGGTACGTGGAGCGGCCGCTGACCCCGCTCCTGCGCCGGTCACTGGCGCCGCGGCGCTCCTGAGCCCCCGGCGTGCACGCGGAGTTCACCCTTCGCTCAGACTCCCGCCACCGCGTCCTTCCCGGGCCTCGGCACCGTTTGACGCCGATCAGCAGCGCAGCGGGCACACGCCACTGCGCATCGCAGTCAGGAGCCTGCCGCCACGATGGAGAAGTCACCGCACGGACCCGCCGCGACCGCCGACCGGGCGGAGGGCGGCGGACCGGCCGCACGGGACGGGCGGGACGCGCGGACCGCGTCCGGGAACGCGACGCGGGTCCCCGAGCCGGCGGGGGCCGCCCGCGGTGACAGGGCGGACGGGGCCAGGAACCCGTGGTGGGACAACGCCCGGTTCGTCTCCGCCACGCTGATCGTGATCCTGCACACGACGGGCAGCATCATGACGAAGGTGGAGGTGCTGCACTCCTTCCACATCGCCAGCTGGGCCTTCCGGGTGCCCGCCTTCGTGATGCTGGCCGGGGTGTTCAGCAGCCCCGGACCGCTCGGGCCCCGCCGCCTGCGCACACTGATGCGGAGCATCGTGCTGCCCGCGCTGGTCTTCAGTCTGATCTTCTCGCTGGAGAACCGCCTGCTCGGGGCCGAGTTCAGGCTCCATGTCGTCCAGCTCCCCTGGACGCTGTGGTTCCTGATGTCGCTGTTCTTCTGGCGGCTGCTGCTGCCGCTGGTCGTGCAGCTGCGTCATCCGCTGCTCGTGACGACGGGGATCGCCCTCGCCGTGGGCTACGTCGACGAGTTCGGGCTCTCCTTCTCCGCCAGCCGGACCCTCGTCTACCTGCCGTTGTTCTACCTCGGCTGGCGCATCGGCCAGGGTTTCCTGGACGGCTGGTTCACCAGCCGCAGGACCCTGCCCGTGGCGGTGGCCGGAGTCCTCGCGTCCGTCGCCGCCGGATGGCTGTGGCACGAGGACATCAAGGGCAACTGGCTGTCCATGCGGCACGCCTACTCCGCCGCCGATCCGCTGAGCCTGGAGTGGGCCTGGGTCGTCCGCCTGTCGGTGCTGGCCTCGGCCGCCGCTCTCGTGCTCTGCATGCTGAGGCTGATGCCGCGGCGGCGGCTGCCGATGGTCACCGCGCTGGGCGCGGGCGGCTTCACCATCTACCTGCTGCACCCGCTGGTCATCCTGCCCTTCCGCGAGCTGGGCTGGATCGCGCGGGCGGACCGGCCGGCCGAGGTGGTGGGCCTGGTGCTGTGCGCGGTGCTGCTGGCGGCGGTGCTCGGTTCGGCGCCGGTACGCCGCTTGGTCCGACCGCTGGCCCAGCCGCCCGTGGACTGGCTGTTCGCCCCGGCGCCGCCGCGCGCCGCGGTGCCGCCGCCGTCACCCGCCCCGGACCCGGTCAAGGACTCGGT
>NZ_JAAAXQ010000290.1 GCF_009916105.1 Streptomyces sp. GC420
AGGCCGGGCCGGGGGGTCCCGATATGGATTTGGGGCTTGGGCCGCTGAGCGTGTAATGTCTTCATCGCTCGCCCCAATAGCTCAGTCGGCAGAGCGTCTCCATGGTAAGGAGAAGGTCTACGGTTCGATTCCGTATTGGGGCTCTGGTGTGTGGTGATCCTCACCCTCGGGTGAGGTCATCGTGCATCGAAGCGGTGTAGCTCAGTCGGTAGAGCAAGCGGCTCATAATCGCTGTGTCACCGGTTCAAGTCCGGTCACCGCTACTGACAGTAGCCGATTGTGGGGTCGGTCCTTCGATCGGCTACTCTTTCTTGCGTTGAACCTGTCCCATCCGTTCGTCAAGGAGCACTCACGTGGCTGCCACCGACGTCCGCCCGAAGATCACGCTGGCCTGCGTGGAGTGCAAGGAGCGGAACTACATCACCAAGAAGAACCGGCGTAACGACCCGGATCGTCTGGAGATGAAGAAGCACTGCCCGCGTTGCAACGCGCACACCGCGCACCGCGAGACGCGATAAATCAGGCTGATAGCGACGAGGCCGTCCCCGATCCGGGGGCGGCCTCGTTGTATGCGCTGTGCGTCGGTTCGTGATCGGTCGCTGTAGATCGCACTGTTGATCGCTACGGAAATCAGGAGGTGCCGGGCCAATGGCGCTCGACCAGTCCTTCGTCGGCCGGAGTTATCCGCCCACCGCGCCGTACGAGGTGGGGCGGGAAAAGATCCGCGAGTTCGCCGAGGCGGTGGGGGACGGGAATCCGGCGTACACGGACGCGGATGCCGCTCGTGCCCTCGGCCACCCCGACGTGATCGCCCCGCCGACCTTTGTGTTCGCGATCACGTTCAAGGCGGCGAGCCAGGTGGTCGAGGACCCGCAGCTGGGGCTCGACTACAGCCGCGTCGTGCACGGGGACCAGAAGTTCGCGTACACCCGCCCCGTCCGCGCGGGCGACCGGCTCTCGGTGACCTCGACCATCGAGTCCGTGAAGTCCCTGGCGGGCAACGACATCCTGGACGTCCGGGGTGAGGTGCACGACGAGCAGGGCGAGCACGTGGTGACGGCATGGACGAAGCTCGTGTCCAGGGCGCCGGAGGGGGCGTGATGGCAGCGAAGATCGCTTACGACGAGGTCGAGGCCGGCACCGAACTGCCGGCGCGGAGCTTCCCCGTGGACCGCGCCACGCTGGTGCGGTACGCCGGAGCCTCCGGGGACTTCAACCCGATCCACTGGAACGAGAGGTTCGCCAAGGAGGTCGGGCTCCCCGACGTGATCGCGCACGGCATGTTCACCATGGCCGAGGCGATCCGGGTGGTCACCGACTGGGTGGGCGACCCGGGCGCGGTCGTCGAGTACGGCGTGCGGTTCACCAAGCCCGTCGTCGTGCCGAACGACGACAAGGGGGCGGTGATCGAGGTGTCCGCGAAGGTCGCCGCCAAGCTGGAGGACAAGACGGTGCGCGTCGACCTCACGGCGACCAGCGAGGGGCTGAAGGTGCTGGGCATGGCCCGCGCCGTCGTCCGGCTCGCCTGACCGGCGCCCGCCCACCCCGGCACATCCGGCCGCGCAAGTGGGCAGGGGGCATCCGCGCGGTGCCCCCTGTGCGCCGGCCCGCCCGGCACCGCCGGGCATGTGGTCCCGCCCCGGCCCGGTGGCCATACGGCGGCCGTACGGCCGTCCGGTCCGCGGCGCCGCGCCGGGGGACCGGGGCAAGGAGCCGAACGCCGCACAGGGCGCGGCAGGCGGGCCCGTACTCTTGTGCCCGTGCAGGAACTCCACGATGCCCCCCTCGCGCCCCTGACCACCTTCCGGCTCGGCGGGCCCGCCACCCGGCTCGTGACGGCCGTCACGGACGACGAGGTGATCGCCGTCGTCCGCGAGGCCGACGAGAACGGGACCCCGCTGCTGGTGATCGGCGGCGGCTCCAACCTCGTCATCGGGGACAAGGGCTTCGACGGGACGGCCCTGCGCATCGCGACGACCGGCTTCCGTCTCGACGGGACACGGCTCGAACTCGCGGCGGGCGAGGTGTGGACCGACGCGGTCGCAAGGACCGTCGAGGCGGGGCTGGCCGGCATCGAGTGCCTGGCCGGCATTCCCGGCTCGGCGGGCGCGACGCCGATCCAGAACGTCGGGGCGTACGGGCAGGAGGTGGCGAGCACGATCACCGAGGTCGTCGCCTACGACCGCCGTACGGGCGAGACCGTCACCGTCCCGAACGCCGGCTGCGCGTTCTCCTACCGCCACAGTCGCTTCAAGGAGGACCCGGACCGCTTCGTCGTCCTCCGGGTCCGCTTCGGACTGGAGGACGCGGGCGGGCTCTCCGCCCCCCTCAAGTACGCGGAGACGGCCCGCGCCCTGGGCGTCGCGCCCGGCGACCGGGTCCCGGCCGCCACCGCCCGCGAGACGGTGCTGAAGCTGCGCGCGGGGAAGGGCATGGTGCTCGACCCCGAGGACCACGACACCTGGTCGGCGGGGTCCTTCTTCACCAACCCCGTTCTCACGGAGGCGGAGTACGCCGCCTTCCTCACCCGCGTGGGGGAACGGCTCGGCGCGGACGTCACCCCTCCGGCCTATCCTGCGGGGGAGGGACGCACCAAGACCTCCGCGGCCTGGCTGATCGACAAGGCGGGATTCGTGAAGGGCTACGGCGCCGGCCCCGCCCGCATCTCGACCAAGCACACGCTCGCCCTGACCAACCGGGGCTCCGCCACCACCGAGGACCTGCTCGCGCTGGCCCGCGAGGTCGTCGCCGGGGTGCGGGAGGCCTTCGGGATCACCCTCGTCAATGAGCCGGTGACGGTCGGGGTGACGCTCTGACGGCCGCATCGAGCGGCCCGCCCGGTCCGGCCCGTAGCGGTTGCCGGTCCCGTACCCGTCCCGCGGCCCGTACCCGCCGCTCGGCCGGTCCCCGCCGAGCGGCCCGTACCCGCCGGGCGGCGCGGGCTCGCTGAGCGGCCCGTGCTCAGCGCCCCGGGCCCCGGCCCCGGTACGTGACGGGGCGCCCGCGTTCAGTACGCGATGCCGAGCGCCCGCCCCACCGTCGCCGGATCGTCCACCGCCGCCAGCATCGCGTGGGCCACGTCGGCCCTGCCGATCCGCCGGCCGCCACGCGGATTGGCGTCGACCGCCCGGCGGTACACCCCGGTGAGGGGCGCGTCCGTCAGCCGCGGCGGCCGCACGGCCGTCCATTCCGCGGCGCTGCGCCGCATCTCGTCCTCCATCTCCCGGAGATCGTCGTAGACCTTCCGCAGGACCCGGGAGACGACGGGGGTGAGGAGCCGCAGAAGGACGGTCTCGTTCTCCGGCACGGGCCCGAGAGGCGCGGCGCTCACCGCGACGAACCGGCGTACGCCCTCCGCCTCCATCGCGCCCAGGATGCTCCGCGTGGCGGACGCGGCGATGCCCGCCGCCCGGGGGCCGCTCGGCCCGACCCCCGACAGCACGGCGTCCCGCCCGGCGACCGCCTGCCGCAGTGGCCCCGGATCGCCGAGCCCCGCGGTGACCACCTGGAGCCGTTCACCGGTGACGGGGAGCCGGGCGGGGTCGCGGACCACGGCGGTGACACGGTGGCCCGCCGTCAGGGCCTGGCGGACGATCTCCCGGCCGACGCCGCCCGTCGCTCCGAAGACGGTGAGATCCACGGCGCACCTCCCTGGGTGAGTAAGTGTTTGAGTCACCCCTAGCAGTCCCCGCTCGCTTCCCGGTCGAGTCCGCCCGGAGAACGTCACGGGCCCCCGCCCGAAGCGGTGCCGGAGTGCACATCGAGGGCCGCGCGGGACCGGTCCCCGGCCGCATGTGCTCGTGCCGTGCAAAGTCCTCACCGCCTGTCCGAACGCCGCACGGCGGGTCGGCTACACGGCGGGGCACCGGCGGAGCGGCCGGGCCGCCGGGCGGTCAGGCGGTGCCCGGGGCGGTCAGGCGGTGCCCGGGGCGGTCAGGCGGTGCCCGGGGCGGTCAGGCGGTGCTCCGGGTGCCCGGAAGAGCGCCCGAAAGACCGCCCGGCGGCCCGGCCAGCCAGTCGGCGATCCCGGCGAGCAGTTTGGCCTTCACCCCGTCCGGCGCCGCCGAACCGCGAACGGACTGCCTGGCCAGCTCGGCCAGTTCGGCGTCGGTGAACGCGTGGTGGCGGCGGGCGATCTCGTACTGCGCCGCGAGCCGGGAGCCGAACAGCAGCGGGTCGTCCGCTCCCAGCGCCAGGGGAACCCCGGCCTCGAAGAGCGTGCGCAGCGGTACGTCCTCGTGCCTCTCGTACACCCCGAGCGCCACGTTGGAGGCCGGGCAGACCTCGCAGGTCACACCGCGCTCGGCGAGCCGGCGCAGCAGCCGCGGGTCCTCGGCCGCCCGCACCCCGTGCCCGATCCGCGCTGCGTCGAGGTCGTCCAGGCAGTCCCGCACCGACGCGGGCCCCGACAGCTCCCCGCCGTGCGGGGCCGCCAGCAGCCCGCCCTCCCTGGCGATCGCGAAGGCCCGGTCGAAGTCCCTCGCCATGCCCCGGCGTTCGTCGTTGGACAGCCCGAAGCCGACCACGCCCCGTTCGGCGTACCGCACGGCCAGCCGCGCGAGCGTGCGCGCGTCCAGCGGGTGCTTCATGCGGTTCGCCGCGACCAGCACCCGCATTCCGAGCCCGGTGTCCCGCGAGGCGGTCTCCACCGCGTCCAGGATGATCTCCAGCGCCGGGATCAGACCGCCCAGCCTCGGTGCGTACGACGTGGGGTCGACCTGGATCTCCAGCCAGCCCGAGCCGTCGCCGACGTCCTCCTCGGCGGCCTCGCGCACCAGTCGCTGGATGTCCTCGGGCTCCCTGAGGCAGGAGCGCGCGATGTCGTACAGCCGCTGGAAGCGGAACCAGCCGCGCTCGTCGGTCGCCCGCAGCTGCGGGGGTTCGCCGCCGGTCAGCGCGTCGGGCAGGTGGACGCCGTACTTGTCGGCGAGTTCGAGCAGGGTGGACGACCGCATCGAACCGGTGAAGTGCAGGTGAAGATGGGCTTTCGGCAGTTGCCGGATGTCGCGAACGGCATTCATGGGCGCTCCGTGATGGTGACACTCCGCGGTGTGCCGTGAGGTGCGGGGCAGGGCCCACGAGGTCGTCTCGACGTCCGGGTGGGAAGCCCTTTGGGGCGGAGTCACCTCGGATCTTGCCGCAGAAGTGCGGGCGGGACGGCGGAGTTCGCCGAACGAGCGCGTGCCTGAACGCGTAAGCGGGTCCCCGGCTCCCGGCCCACCGGGCCGCCGGGGACCCGCTCACGCGGCGCACGGGATCAGTCGCGGGCCTCCGCGAGCAGCTTCTGGATCCGCGAGACGCCCTCGACGAGGTCCTCGTCGCCCAGCGCATAGGACAGCCGCAGATAACCCGGGGTGCCGAAGGCCTCACCCGGGACGACGGCGACCTCGGCCTCGTCCAGGATCAGCGCGGCCAGCTCGACCGAGTCCTGCGGGCGCTTGCCGCGGATCTCCTTGCCGAGCAGGGCCTTCACCGACGGGTACGCGTAGAAGGCGCCCTCGGGCTCCGGGCAGACCACGCCCTCGATCTCGTTGAGCATCCGGACGATCGTCTTCCGGCGGCGGTCGAAGGCCGTCTTCATCTCGTCCACGGCCGACAGGTCGCCGGAGACGGCGGCGAGGGCCGCGGCCTGGGCGACGTTGCTCACGTTCGACGTGGCGTGCGACTGGAGGTTCGTGGCGGCCTTGACGACGTCCTTGGGGCCGATGAGCCATCCCACCCGCCAGCCGGTCATGGCGTACGTCTTGGCGACACCGTTGACCACGATGCACTTGTCACGCAGCTCGGGCAGGACCGCCGGCAGCGACGTGAACCGGGCGTCGCCGTAGACAAGGTGCTCGTAGATCTCGTCGGTCAGCACCCACAGGCCGTGCTCGACCGCCCAGCGGCCGATGGCCTCCGCGTCCT
The DNA here is from genome assembly GCF_009916105.1 of Streptomyces sp. GC420. Taxonomy (GTDB): domain Bacteria; phylum Actinomycetota; class Actinomycetes; order Streptomycetales; family Streptomycetaceae; genus Streptomyces. The sequence continues at coordinate 5,908 of NZ_JAAAXQ010000290.1, forward strand.
CGCGGCTGTAGACGGCGCCGGTCGGGTTGGACGGGGAGACGAAGAGCAGCACCTTCGTCTTCTCGGTGCGGGCGGCCTCCAGCTGTTCCACGGAGACGCGGTAGCCCGTGGTCTCGTCGGCGACCACCGGGACCGGCACGCCGCCCGCGAGCCGGATCGACTCGGGGTAGGTCGTCCAGTACGGCGCCGGGACGATGACCTCGTCGCCCGGGTCCAGGATCGCGGCGAAGGCCTCGTAGATGGCCTGCTTGCCGCCGTTGGTGACGAGCACCTGGGAGGCCTCGACCTCGTAGCCGGAGTCGCGGAGCGTCTTGGCGGCGATGGCGGCCTTGAGCTCGGGCAGCCCGCCGGCCGGCGTGTAGCGGTGGAACTTCGGGTTGCGGCAGGCCTCGATCGCGGCCTCGACGATGTAGTCGGGCGTCGGGAAGTCGGGCTCGCCGGCGCCGAAGCCGATCACCGGGCGCCCGGCGGCCTTGAGGGCCTTTGCCTTGGCGTCGACGGCGAGGGTCGCGGACTCGGAGATCGCGCCGATGCGGGCGGAGACCCGGCGCTCGGTGGGCGGAATGGGAGGAGTTGCAGCGCTCATGAACGCCATGCTCGCAGACCTGTAACCGGCGCGGCACACCGGTTTCACAAGGCGGTACGAAGGGAGTACGCGGGCGCGCCGGACGATTCGACGGGGATCTTGAGGGGATCCTGTTCGACGCCCGGCCCTTGAACACGTACACTCTGTCGTCGTTGGCCTTCAACTGACACGCGATCACCGGGCACTCCGTGCACCCGGGTGAATGCGGTAGGTTGGGGTGGACACAAAGGGTCGTAGCTCAATTGGTAGAGCACTGGTCTCCAAAACCAGCGGTTGGGGGTTCAAGTCCCTCCGGCCCTGCTACACACACCTCTTCGCCAGGATGTGTGCGCATGTACGTACTGCAATTGCACCCGCCGTGCGGCTCCACCGGGCGCGGCACGGCCACGACCCGGAATCAGGTGAGGACGAGTGACGGACGCCCTGGGCTCCATCGACATGCCTGATGCCGAGGACCAGACCCCCGAGTCGAAGAAGAGGGCTCGCAAGGGTGGCAAGCGCGGCAAGAAGGGCCCTCTGGGCCGTCTCGCGCTGTTCTACCGCCAGATCGTCGCGGAGCTGCGCAAGGTCGTCTGGCCGACTCGGAGCCAGCTGACGACGTACACCACCGTGGTGATTGTCTTCGTTGTCATCATGATCGGTCTGGTGACCGTGATTGACTATGGATTCCAGGAAGCCATCAAGTACGTCTTCGGCTGATCCCGCGTAAGGGCGCCGCAAGGCGCCCCTTTCGCATGTTCCACCCATATGTACCCAGGAAGAAGCAGCCACCGTGTCTGACCCGAACCTGAACGACGCCATCGACTTCGAGTCCGAAGAGACCGAGCTCGACATCGTCGAAGCGGCGGACGCCGAGGAGCCCGACCAGGCCGAGGCTGCCGACGACGCTGCGGGCACCCCCGCCGAGGAGGCCGCGCTCCACGAGGAGACGGTGTCCGGCGAGGACGAGTCCGAAGAGTCCGCCGACGCCGAGGCCGGGGTCGAGGGTGCGGAAGCCGGCGAAGAGGTCCCGGCCGAGCCGGTCGACCCCGTCGAGGCACTGCGCCAGGAGCTCCGTACGCTTCCCGGCGAGTGGTACGTCATCCACACCTACGCCGGCTACGAGAAGCGCGTGAAGGCCAACCTGGAGCAGCGCGCCGTTTCGCTCAACGTCGAGGACTTCATCTACCAGGCCGAGGTGCCCGAGGAAGAGATCGTCCAGATCAAGAACGGTGAGCGGAAGAACGTCAAGCAGAACAAGCTTCCGGGCTACGTCCTGGTCCGCATGGACCTGACGAACGAATCCTGGGGCGTGGTCCGCAACACGCCGGGTGTCACAGGCTTCGTGGGCAACGCCTACGACCCCTACCCGCTGACCCTGGACGAGATCGTCAAGATGCTCGCCCCGGAGGCCGAGGCGAAGGCCGCCCGCGAGGCCGCCGAGGCCGAGGGCAAGCCGGTGCCGCAGCGCAAGATGGAGGTCCAGGTCCTGGACTTCGAGGTGGGCGACTCCGTCACCGTCACGGACGGCCCGTTCGCCACGCTGCAGGCGACCATCAACGAGATCAACGCCGACTCGAAGAAGGTCAAGGGCCTCGTCGAGATCTTCGGCCGCGAGACCCCGGTCGAGCTGAGCTTCGACCAGATCCAGAAGAACTGACCCTTACGGGGCGCTTCTGGAGCACATGCCTCCGAACAGGTCGGACGGACCCTCACGGGCCGTCTGACCTGCTCGGTTTTTGGCCGCACAGTCATACCCGTTATCGTTGTGCGGTATGCCTCCATCCGGATGATCCGGTTCGGCGGCGGAACACTCTCACTAGGACCCGGAGAGAGCAATGCCTCCCAAGAAGAAGAAGGTCACGGGGCTGATCAAGCTCCAGATCAATGCCGGTGCGGCCAACCCGGCCCCGCCGGTCGGCCCCGCACTGGGTCAGCACGGCGTCAACATCATGGAGTTCTGCAAGGCCTACAACGCCGCGACCGAGTCGCAGCGTGGCATGGTCGTGCCGGTGGAGATCACGGTCTACGAGGACCGTTCCTTCACCTTCATCACCAAGACTCCGCCGGCCGCCAAGCTGATCCTCAAGGCCGCGGGCGTGGACAAGGGCTCCGGCGAGCCGCACAAGACCAAGGTCGCCAAGCTCACCGCCGAGCAGGTGCGCGAGATCGCCACGGTCAAGCTGCCCGACCTGAACGCCAACGACCTGGACGCCGCGTCGAAGATCATCGCCGGCACCGCCCGTTCGATGGGCATCACGGTCGAGGGCTGAGCCCCACCAGTCCCGTAGCCATACCCGTGGAAGGGCCTGCTCGGCCCGCACCACGACTCCTTTAGAACACATCAGGAGCAGCAGTGAGCAAGCGCAGCAAGTCTCTCCGCGCTGCGGACAGCAAGATCGACCGGGAGCGCCAGTACGCCCCGCTCGAGGCGGTCCGTCTCGCCAAGGAGACCTCCACGACCAAGTTCGACGGCACCGTCGAGGTCGCCTTCCGCCTGGGTGTCGACCCGCGCAAGGCCGACCAGATGGTCCGCGGCACCGTGAACCTCCCGCACGGCACCGGCAAGACCGCCCGGGTCCTGGTCTTCGCGACCGGTGACCGTGCCGAGGCCGCGCGTGCCGCGGGCGCCGACATCGTCGGCGCCGACGAGCTCATCGACGAGGTGTCGAAGGGCCGTCTGGACTTCGACGCCGTCGTCGCCACCCCGGACCTCATGGGCAAGGTCGGCCGCCTCGGCCGTGTGCTCGGTCCCCGTGGTCTCATGCCGAACCCCAAGACCGGCACTGTTACCCCGGACGTCGCCAAGGCTGTCACCGACATCAAGGGCGGCAAGATCGAGTTCCGCGTCGACAAGCACTCGAACCTGCACTTCATCATCGGCAAGACCTCGTTCGACGAGACCAAGCTGGTGGAGAACTACGGCGCCGCGCTGGAGGAGATCCTCCGTCTGAAGCCGTCCGCCGCGAAGGGCCGGTACGTCAAGAAGGCGACCATCAGCACCACGATGGGCCCCGGCATCCCGGTCGACCCGAACCGCACCCGCAACCTCCTGGTCGAGGAGGACCCGGCCGCCGTCTGAGCGACGACGGCCGCGGGTTCGCTCAGTCCGTGAGGACGTCCGGGCAACCGACGCCGGGCCCCGCCCCTCTGAACAAGGGGGCGGGGCCCGGCGTATTTGCATATGTGCGCCGTCGGAGCCCTGCGCTACGGTTCTTGGCGAATCTGATGCGGAACGGGTGGGGCGGATGGAGTTCCGGGGAGCCTTCGCCTCACGACTCGACGGCAGGCACTGGATCAAGTACGAGTACGACGCGCTGGCCGAGCTCGCCGGGCCGTCCGGCGAGGTGATGAAGGACCAGCTGCGGAACAGCACGCCGAACCAGTCGGTGAGACTGCTGCTGGCCTCGGGCGACGTGAAGCGGGTCGGCGAGGAGCAGGTGCGCGGGGTGAAGACCGTGCACTGCTCGGGCACGGCGGACGTGGCGGAGCTCGCCCGGTCGTCGTGGGAACTCGACGAGGAGCAGTCGGCCGCCCTGAGGAAGCAGCTCGAGCGGGCCGGGCTGACCACCGAGCGGATCGACATCTGGGTCGACGAACGCGATCTGCTGGTGAGGAAGACCGAGAGGGGCGAGACGGCGGGCGGTGGCTTCTCCTCCACCGTCCACTACTCCGACTACGGCACACCGGTCTCCGCCGAGGAACCCGCGGCCTCCGATACCGTCGGCTTCGAGGAGCTGGCCGGTGCGGGCGGCTGACGGCCCGCGGGAGTCTCGCTGGGGTGACGGTGAAGGGCTTGGCCCTCGCCATGGGACCGGGCGCCTCCGAGGCTGTGGTCCGCCCCTACGGCTCCGTCGTTCCCGCTGACGCCCCCGCAACGTCACGGTGCCGCCCCAGCAGGGCCACAACGGGCGGTCGTGTCGAGCAGCTTGGCCCCGGGCTCCTGAAGGGTCCCCGCGAGCGCTTCAAGGGCCGGGAAGGCCTCGCCGAGGACGCCCCGACGAGCGACGTCACCGTCTGCCCCCGCGACGCCGGGCCCGGGGGAGACCCGGCGGCCCCGGCCGGTGGGGCGTCCGCACCACACGCCGTGGCTGAGGGCCCGCCTGCGACGGCCGGCCGCCCGGGGCGGGTCCGACGGCCGAGAGAGGCCGGGGGAGAGGCCGGGGCGGCCCGGCGCCGCCGGCAACGGCGGCCGGGGGCGGCCGGCCCCCGGCAGCGAGTGGTACCGGGCCTGCGGCCCACGGGGCCGCGTGGAGGGCCCGGCGGCGGTGCCGGTCCCCGACGTCCGGGAGGGTGTCCGGAGGACCGGGGACCGTGCCGCCGACATCGGCGGGCGGTGACGGCAGCGGCCGCCCCGCCGGCCCGGCGGGGGCGGCGGGGGCGGGCCGGACCCCCGTC
>NZ_JAAAXQ010000291.1 GCF_009916105.1 Streptomyces sp. GC420
CCGCAGGAGGAGCTCCCCCCGCAGGACGAGCCGCCGCCGCTGTCGCTGCCGGCCCACCAGCCGGACCCGCCGTCCCCGCTCCGGCTCCGGCTCCGGCGGCGCGAGCCACCACTCCTTCCGCCGGCGTTGCCCAACACCAACAGGCCCATGACGAGCACCAGCGCGATCGCCGCCACCACCACGAATCCCATCAGTCCTCACTCCCCTTTCGTCCCCCGCAGTGAGGCCGTTCGCATGGCTCTCTCTCGCGTGGGGAGGAGATGCCCCAGGCGTTCTCGCGTCAAAGCAGAGTTGAGGAAGTCCAGAGGTTCGGCGCAGGATGGCCGGCATGGAACAAGCCCAGCGGAGCGAGCGGCCTCTTCTCAATCGGCGTCTCGCCGAATTCGGCACGACGATCTTCGCCGAAATGTCGGCGCTCGCCGTGCGTACAGGTTCGATCAATCTCGGTCAGGGGTTTCCCGACACCGACGGCCCGGCCGAGATCGTCGAGGCCGCCGTGCGGGCGCTGCGCGAGGGCCGCGGCAACCAGTACCCGCCGGGGCCCGGCGTCCCCGAGCTGCGTACGGCGATCGCCGAACACCAGCAGCGGCGCTACGGGCTGTCGTACGACCCCGACACCGAGGTCCTGGTGACGGCGGGCGCCACCGAGGCGATCGCCGCCTCGCTGCTGGCCCTGCTGGAGCCGGGCGACGAGGTCGTCGCCCTCGAGCCGTACTACGACTCGTACGCCGCCTGCATCGCCATGGCGGGCGCCACCCGCGTGCCCGTCACGCTGCGCCCGGGTGAGGGCTCGTTCCGCCTCGACCTGGACGAGCTGCGCGCGGCCGTCACCGACCGCACCCGGCTGATCCTGCTCAACACCCCGCACAACCCGACCGGCACCGTGCTGACCCGCGAGGAACTGTCCGCCGTCGCGGAACTCGCCTGCGAACGCGGGCTGCTGGTGGTCACGGACGAGGTGTACGAGCACCTGGTCTTCGACGAGGCCGAGCACATCCCGCTCGCCACCTTCCCGGGGATGCGGGAGCGGACCGTCACCATCGGCTCGGCGGGCAAGACCTACTCGTTCACGGGCTGGAAGGTCGGCTGGGTGACCGCCTCCCCGGAGCTGACCAGCGCCGTCCGCTCGGCCAAGCAGTACCTGACGTACGTCTCCGCCGGCCCCTTCCAGTACGCGGTCGCGGAGGCGCTGCGCCTGCCCGACAGCTACTACGACGGCTTCCGCGCCGACATGCGGGCCAGGCGCGAACTGCTCGCGGGCGGCCTGGAGGAGGCGGGCTTCAAGGTCTTCCGCCCGGCGGGCACCTACTTCATCACCACCGACATCCGCCCGCTCGGCGAGACCGACGGCTTCGCCTTCTGCCGCGCCCTGCCCGAGCGGTGCGGGGTGGTGGCCATCCCCAACGCGGTCTTCTACGACCACCGCGAACAGGGCGCACCCTTCGTACGATTCGCGTTCTGCAAGCGGACAGGCGTACTGGAGGAGGCCGCCTCCCGCCTCAAGACACTGGGCGCATAGGGCCCTGGGCCGTTGGCCTATTCGGTGTCCTTCGGGTGTCGCGGAGAGGCGTACACCAGGATCACGGTCGAGGTATCCGGGCCGACCAGGTAGCGGACCCGGCCGCCGCTGGTGATCTCGTACTCCCACTGCTCCAGCTCGGCGCGTGAACACGGAGTGGCCTGGGTGACCGCCTCGCCGGAGCTGACCGGCTCGTCCGCTCGGCCAGGCAGTACCTGACGTACGTCTCCGCCGGCCCCACCGCCTGCGGGGCCGGACATGGCGAAGCCCGGCCCCGCACCGCCCACCGTGTCGGTCGTCGGTGGTCTGCGCGCGGACCGGGCTTTCGTCGCGTGTCCGAGGACTACTCCTCGTCGTCGCCGGGCTCCTCGCCGCCCTCGATCTCCTGCTCGAGGCCGAGCTGCTCGACGAGCCACCGGTCGAACTCGATCGACGCGCGCACCCAGCTCACCGTGGAGGACACGAAGTGCTCCAGGCCGACGCCGGTGCCGATCAGCATCTGCGCCTCGCCGATGAGACGGACGGTGCCGTCGTCGTGGGTGTGGCTGTAGACCTTGGGCCACAGGGTGCGGCGGTTCCAGTCGTCGAGCGCCTCCAGCAGCTGGGGCTTCTCGTCGATCTTGTGCGGGCGGTCGTAGAAAGTGCGGACCGAGAAGATCTGCGTCTCGGGCTGCCCCTCCTCACCACGGAACATGAAGTACGTACGGAACTGCTCCCACGGCGCCGCGAGGTCTCCCTCGTCGTCGACGACGTACTTCAGCTCCATCTGGTCGAGAAGCTGCTTGACCAGATCCTGGTCGGGGACGACGGGGCCCGCCGGTCCTGAGGCCTGCTGAGGATTGGGCTGGCCCCCGAAATTCGGAATCGAGGACGGGTCGATGCTCACCGTGTACTTCCCTTCGTACGCTTCTTGCCATCCTCCCCCATCCCGGCCCCGGCATGGCAACCCCGCCCGGGGCGATCCGCCGAAGGCTGACAGGATCCGGGCCATCGGCAGGCCGCCCGGACGGGCTCCCGGACCATGGGACTGCGGTGACGGGCCCGGGCGCGGCTCGCGTGTCCCGGTGCCGGGGTTCGCCCAGGGCACATTCCGCGAGGGCGCGGCACGGTCCCGTCGGGTGGGATGTCCGCCGGACTCCCGGAAGAGCCCGCGGACTCGGGCACGGACGCACGGACTCCCGGAAAAGCCCGCGGACTCGGGCACGGACGGACTCCCGGAAGAGCCCGCGGACTCGGGCACGGACGGACTCCCGGAAGGACCCGCGGACTCAGGCACGGACGCACGGACGCACGGACGGACACGAGGCCGGGCCCCGCTCAGGATGCCGCGCGCCGGGGTCCGGGAATGGCCGAAGACCGCCCCTTCCCCCTGCGCTGCTCCCGGGCCGGACACGGACCGTCCGGACACGGGCGGGCCCGCCGCCCCGGTGGGAGCGGCGGGCCCGGACCGCCGCGGCCTGCCCGCGGCGGGTCACTTCGCGGCGCGCCCCACGCTCAGGCCGTCCCCGGACGTGTCCACGAGGACCGTGTCGCCGTCCTTGATCTCGCCTGCGAGGATCTCCCGGGCCAGCCGGTCGCCGATCGCTGTCTGGACCAGGCGGCGCAGCGGCCGGGCTCCGTAGGCCGGGTCGTTGCCCTCGACCGCGAGCCAGTCCAGGGCCGCCGGCGTCACCTCGAGGGTCAGCCGGCGCTCGGCCAGGCGCTTGCCGAGGCGTTCGATCTGCAGGGCGGCGATCCTGCGCAGCTCCTCCTTGGTCAGGGCGGAGAAGACCACCAGGTCGTCCAGCCGGTTGAGGAACTCCGGCTTGAAGGAGGTGCGGACCACTTCGAGGACGCGTTCCTTCTTCTCCTCCTCCGTGGCGGTCAGGTCGACCAGGAACTGGCTGCCCAGGTTGGAGGTCAGGACCAGGATGGTGTTGCGGAAGTCGACCGTCCGGCCCTGCCCGTCCGTGAGCCGTCCGTCGTCCAGGACCTGGAGCAGGATGTCGAAGACCTCGGGGTGGGCCTTCTCCACCTCGTCCAGCAGGATCACGGAGTACGGGCGGCGGCGCACCGCCTCGGTGAGCTGGCCGCCCTCCTCGTAGCCGACATAGCCGGGAGGCGCCCCGACCAGGCGTGCCACGGAGTGCTTCTCGCCGTACTCGCTCATGTCGATGCGGACCATGGCCCGCTCGTCGTCGAAGAGGAAGTCCGCGAGCGCCTTCGCCAGCTCGGTCTTTCCGACACCGGTCGGGCCGAGGAAGAGGAAGGAGCCGGTGGGACGGTCCGGGTCGGCGATTCCGGCCCGGGTGCGCCGCACCGCGTCGGAAACGGCGCGGACGGCCTCGGACTGGCCGATCAGCCGCTTGCCGATCTCCTCCTCCATGCGCAGCAGCTTCTGCGTCTCGCCCTCCAGCAGCCGGCCCGCGGGGATGCCGGTCCAGGAGGCGACGACGTCGGCGATGTCGTCAGGGCCGACCTCCTCCTTGACCATGGTGTCCCTGGCGGCCTCCTGCTCGGCCTCGCTGGCCTCCTCCAGCTCCCGTTCCAGCGCCGGGATCTCGCCGTACAGCAGCTTGGAGGCGGTGTCGAAGTCGCCGTCGCGCTGGGCGCGCTCGGCCTGCCCGCGCAGGTCGTCGAGCCGTTCCTTCAGCTCACCGACCCGGTTGAGGGACTGCTTCTCCTTCTCCCAGCGCGCGGTCAGCCCGCGCAGCTCCTCCTCCTTGTCGGCGAGGTCGCGGCGCAGCTTCTCCAGCCGCTGCTTGGAGGCCTCGTCCGTCTCCTTCACCAGGGCCAGTTCCTCCATCTTGAGGCGGTCCACCTGACGCTGGAGCTCGTCGATCTCCACGGGGGAGGAGTCGATCTCCATGCGCAGCCGGGACGCGGACTCGTCGACGAGGTCGATGGCCTTGTCGGGCAGGAAGCGGGAGGTGATGTAGCGGTCGGACAGGGTCGCGGCGGCCACCAGGGCGCTGTCGTTGATCTGCACCTTGTGGTGCGCCTCGTAGCGGCCCTTGAGGCCGCGGAGGATCGCGATGGTGTCCTCGACGGTCGGCTCGGCCACCAGCACCTGCTGGAAGCGCCGCTCGAGCGCCGGGTCCTTCTCGATCCGCTCGCGGTACTCGTCGAGCGTGGTGGCGCCGACCATGCGCAGCTCGCCGCGGGCCAGCATGGGCTTGAGCATGTTGCCCGCGTCCATCGAGGAGTCGCCGCCCGCGCCCGCGCCGACGACGGTGTGCAGCTCGTCGATGAAGGTGATGATCTGGCCTTCGCTGTCCTTGATCTCGGCCAGGACGGTCTTCAGCCGCTCCTCGAACTCACCGCGGTACTTCGCGCCGGCGACCATGGCGCCCAGGTCGAGCGCGACCAGCCGCTTGTTCTTCAGCGACTCGGGCACGTCGCCCTTGACGATGCGCTGCGCGAGCCCTTCGACGACGGCGGTCTTGCCGACGCCGGGCTCGCCGATGAGCACCGGGTTGTTCTTCGTACGGCGGGACAGGACCTGCACGACCCGGCGGATCTCGTGGTCACGGCCGATGACCGGGTCGAGCTTGCCCTCGCGGGCGGCGGCGGTGAAGTCGGTGCCGAACTTCTCCAGGGCCTTGTACTGCCCCTCGGGGTCGGGTGTGGTCACCCTGCGTCCTCCCCTGGACTTCTGGAAGGCGTCGAGCAGCTTCTGCGCGCTCGCGCCCTGGGTGGTGAGCAGCTCACCGGCCTGGCCGCCCTTGGCGGCAATCCCGATGAGCAGGTGTTCGGTGGAGAGGTACTCGTCACCGAGTTCCTTGGCGCGCGCCTCGGCGTCGGCGACGACGGCCAGCAGCTCGCGGTTGAGCTGCGGCGGGGCCACCGTCGAGCCGGCCACGCTGGGGAGCCCGGCGAGGATCCGCTCCGCCCCGGCGCGCACGGCGGCCTGGTCGGCCTCCGCGGCGGCCAGCAGGTCGGTGATGTTCTCGTTCTCCTGCCCCTCGAGCAGTGCCAGCAGCAGATGCGCGGGGGTCAGATCCGGGTGTCCGCCCTGCACGGCCCTGTTGCTGGCCGCATTGATGGCGTCCCGGCTCCTGTTGGTCAGCTCGGCGTCCACGTCCGGTCTCTCCTCCTCGCAGCCCAAACCCACAAACACTGAACTCTGACTCAGTCAGCGTACACAAAGTTGAGTCTATTCCACTCAAGGACATGTCGGTAGCGGATCCCGGTGCCTGGAGGGATAGGTTCCGGAGCATGCCCATCGACCCACCGCACACGTCGCCACCACCCCCGGCCCCGGAACTGCCGCCGCCCGCGTACCTCGGCTTCTGGCGGGAGAAACACCTCTGCACCCTGACCACCCTGCGCCCGGACGGCAGCCCGCACGTCGTCCCGGTGGGGGTCACGTACGAACCGGAGCGGGGCCTCGCGCGGATCATCACCAACAAGTCCAGCGCCAAGGTCCGCAACATCCTGGCCGCGAGCAACGGGAGCGGCGGGGCGCGCGTCGCCGTCTGCCAGGTCGACGGGCGCCGCTGGGCGACCCTGGAGGGGCACGCGCGTGTCCGCACGGAGGACGAGCCGGTCGCCGACGCCGTACGCCGCTACGCGGAGCGCTACGGACGCATGCCGAGACCGAACCCCGACCGGGTGCTCATCGAGATCACGGTGGACCGGACGCTGGGCAAGGCCTGAGAGGCCGGCGCACGGCCCGCGAGCGGAGGCGTCCGGCCGGGAGCCACGGCGTCCGCCCCCCGAGGCGATGGCGTCCGCCGCCGGGAAGGAGGCGTCCCGGCCCGGAACCGAGGCATCCGCCCCCGGCCGGAGCCGTCACGCCCGGCCCACCGGGCCCGGCCGGCCCCACGGCTCCCCCACGCCCGGCCGGACACGGGGAAAACGGCATATGCACGGACGGGGAACGGCCGGAAACCGACTGGCTCCAGAACACACAGCGGCGCCACCGTGTTCAGGTCCACGGTGGCGCCGCTGTGGGGGGAGCACCTTGAGCGATCTGTAACGACGGGGGAATCGCTCAGGCGCTGCGGGGGGTGGCGGTGATGGGGGTGTCCGCCGGGAGGTGATCCTCCCGCGCGAGGTTGACGAAGACCATGCCGTAACGGACGGCACAGCGGACCGGCTGGGGGGCTCCGCGGGGGCGGCGGAGGCACCGGAAGGCCCGTACGTCTTCGTCTTCGTCGCGCACCACGACGATCTGTTCTCCGAAAAGGGTGACGGTCAGCGAATCGCCACTGTGGGGGACGGCGGTGACGAGGTCGATGAAGTGCCACCCGGATCGGTAAGCGGTTTCCATCTCACGACGGAATCTGCGGTCGTCCGGCGGGACAGTCATGCTTCGACGGAGCCCCACGAGGGCTCACCGAGGACGTCAGCCGGCTCGGACCCCCACGAGGGCTCGTCGGCCGTCGCCGTGACGGCGGGTGCACTCCCCCACGAAGGCTCGCCGACAGCCTGCGACACGCTGACAGCCGCCGCCGCTATGGCTAGAGCGCAAAGCGTACGAAGCAACTTGGACATGGCCGGGTTCCACCTCTTCTGGTCCCTGAATCTCCCCCGCGCCATAGAACGATGTCTCACGGAAGCCTCTTCCACCAGCGGAGCCGTGCATCATGTTCCTGTATTTCAGGAGGCTGAGGGGGGTGCAGAAGTGGCGAATCGGGATAAACTCGAACACCCCCATTCCCACACAGAGCTGTGCGAGGAGGGGTCAAACCTCTACGCGAGCGCACTTCGCATGGGCCGGATAGCCCGTCACGAGGTGGAAAGCGCCCCCTGTCTGCTCGATCTGGCGCTGCTCCACCCGGACCCGGACGACGCCCAGTGGCTGCGCCCCGTTCCGCCCGTCACCGCTCTGACCCAACTCGTCAGTCCCATCGAACGCGAAATACAGGAGCGCAGGCGACTGACCCTCGCCCTGGCCGACGCCTTCGAGCCATTCATGGCCATCAGCGCCCAGGACCCGCAGACCACCCACGCCATCACGGTGCTCGAAGGGTTCCACCGCATCAACGCCACCCTGGACCGGGCCACGGCCGAATGCACCGACGAACTCCTCACCCTCCAGCCCGGCAGCGGCCGCACCCCCGATCTGCTGGAGGACGCGCTGCGCCGCATAGAGCCGCTGGTGTCGCGCGAGGTCCGCATGCGCACCCTGTACCAGCACACGGCACGGCACCACCCGTCCACACTCGCCTACGTGGAGCGAGTCGCCCCGTACGGCGTGGAGTTCCGCACCCTCGAGGAGACCATAGAGCGGCTCATCATCGTCGACCGGTCGGTGGCGTTCATACCCGCCAGGCGCGACCGCCAGGTGGCGCTGGAGCTGCGCCACCCGGGCCTGGTCGAGTATCTCGCCGGTGTCTTCGACCAGTTCTGGCGCCAGGCGGTCCCGTGGGACGACGAGGTCCCGTACGAGACCAGCCATGACGGCATATCAGGCGTCCAGCGCTCCATCGCCAAGCTCCTCGTCGAGGGCCATGTGGACGAGGCCATCGCGCGCCGCCTCGGCATGAACGTCCGCACCTGCCGGGCGCACATAGCGAAACTGGCCGCCGCGCTGGGCAGTGGCAGCCGCGCCCAACTCGGCTACCTCATCGCGCAGTCGGGCATGCTGGACCAGGACCGCTGACGCTCCGCGCAAGGCACCGCCCGGTCACCCCGCCCGGTCACCGGCACCGGTCCGGGCGGACGATGCCGGTGGCGATGTCCCAGAGCCGCTCGGCGTTCGCCCCGTCCAGCGCGTACGGGGCCACGCCGGGGACTCCGGGTTCCTCGGGCCGGACCTCGCCAACGGGTGCCTCCCCGACGTCCTCGAAGCAGCGACCGCCGATGCCTCCACCAGTGGGGAGCGGCCAGGAACACGGAGGTGGCGGCCCCCTGCCCGACCGCCTTCCGGAACGGTTCCGGGGTCTTCGGCCCGCCCGTGTGCCGCTGCAGGTTCGTGGCGACCGCTCCCGGGTGCAGGGGCGTTGCCCTGACCCCCCGGCCGGGCCAGCGGCGGTCGGCCTCGACGGCGAGGAGCACCCCGGCGGCCCTGGACTGCCCGTAGGCGGCGAGGGGGTCGTAGGGGCGGAACCGGACGTCGAGGTCGTCGAAGGCGACGGGGGAGAACAGGTGGCCGCTGGAGGACACCGAGACGATGCGCGCGCCTCCGGCGGCGGCAAGGGCGTCGTGCAGGCCGAGGGTCAGGGCGAAGTGCCCGAGGCAGTCGGTGGACGCGCCGCCGTCTGCCGCGGGCCGCGTCTTCCGCGGCGCGGGACCCGGCGGGATAGATGCCGCGGACCCCGGGCCGGCGGGCGCCGCATGGGGCGCGGGGCCGACGGGCACCGCACGGGGCCCACGTGGCGCCGGAGGGGTGGTGGCCGACATCACAGGGGGCGGAAACCGGCCACCGGGGGCCGACAGCCGGCCTGCGGGCGCCTCAAACGCCCCCAACTCACCTTACTCAAAAGGTAGTTGGGCGACACTCGCAAGACCGGACCCAAATTTGCATGCCAGATTCGCATTAAATATCGTGCAGGTATGCGACTGACGAAGTCCACCGACCTCGCGCTCCGCACGGTCATGACCCTCGCCTCCCACGAGGAGCCCTCGACCGCGCGGGACGTCGCCGAAGAGATCCGGGTCCCGTACTCGCATCTGGCGAAGGTCGTCGCGCGCCTGCAGCACCTCGGGGTCGTCGAGACCCGGCGGGGACGCGGGGGCGGTCTGGCCATCAGCGAGGCCGGACGGACGATGTCGGTCGGACGCCTGGCGAGGGAACTGGAGGGGGTCGGCGATGTCGTGGACTGCGAGGGCACCGAGAATCCTTGCCCGCTCGTCGCCGGATGCCGGCTGCGCTCGGCGCTGCGCCGCGCGCAGGAGGCCTTCTACGCGACGCTGGACCCCCTGACGATCACGGATCTCGTCGCCTCACCCACCGGGCCGCTGCTGATCGGCATGATCGGCGGCCCCGGGAGCGCCGGCCGCGGCACCGGCCCCAGCCCCGGATCTCCCGCCCCGTAACCGGAACCAGACCCACCGGCCACCAGACCCACCGGCCACGACTCCCATAACCCCCGCGAACCCCGACACCACCAGAGCCCGCCAGCGGGCCATGCCGTCACGCCCTTAAATACGCATCTCAGATGCAGATTCGGAGAGTCCGATGCTCAGCGAGAAGTCCGCCGAGACCGTCCGCGCCACGCTCCCCGCCGTCGGCGCGGCCATCGGCGACATCACCGCGCTGTTCTACCCGAAGATGTTCGCCGCCCACCCCGAACTGCTCCGGGACCTGTTCAACCGGGGCAACCAGGCGGCAGGGACCCAGCGGCAGGCGCTGGCCGGCTCCATCGCCGCCTTCGCCACCGCCCTCGTCGAGCACCCCGAGCAGCGTCCGGACGCGATGCTCGAGCGCATCGCGCACAAGCACGCCTCCCTCGGCGTCACCGCCCCGCAGTACCACATCGTGCACGAGCACCTGTTCGCCGCCATCGTCGAAGTCCTCGGCGACGCCGTGACCGAGGAGGTCGCCGCGGCCTGGGACGAGGTCTACTGGCTGATGGCGAACGCCCTGATCGCCATCGAGAACCGGCTGTACGCGCAGCACGGCGTCGTGCACGGCGACACCTGGCGCCCGTGGGAGGTGACCGAGCGGATCCAGGAGACCGCGGACGTCGTCACCTTCCGCCTGCGCCCCGCCGACGGCAAGCCGCTCCCCGCCGCCAAGCCCGGCCAGTACGTCTCCGTACGCGTCGAACTCCCCGACGGCGCCCGGCAGATCCGGCAGTACAGCCTCACCGGCTCCTTCGCCGAGAACGAGACCACCCGCTCCATCACCGTCAAGCGGGTGCTCCCCGGCGCGGACGGTCCCACGGACCCGGCGGGCGAGGTCTCCAACCGGCTCCACGACCACGTCCAGGTGGGCGACGTCCTCGACATCTCCGCCCCGTACGGCGACCTCGTCCTGCGCGACACGGACAAGCCGCTGCTCCTCGCCTCCGCCGGCATCGGCTGCACCCCGATCCTCGCCATGCTCGGCCACCTGGCCGAGACCGACCACCGCGGGCCCGTGACCGTCGTCCACGGTGACCGCTCGCCCGCCGACCACGCCCTGCGCACCGACCACCGCGCGCTCGCCGAGAAGCTCCAGAACGGCGCCGCCCACTTCTGGTACGAGCAGCCGGAGGGCTCCGCGCCCGTCGACCGCGCCGGCGTCGTGGACCTGAGCGCGATCGAGCTGCCCGCCACGGACCTGGAGGCGTACCTCTGCGGCCCGCTCCCCTTCATGCGCGAGGTGCGCGCCCAGCTGCTGGCGCTGGGTGTTCCGGCCTCCGCGATCCACTACGAGGTCTTCGGCCCGGACCTCTGGCTCGCGAGCTGACGCTCGCCGGGCACTGAGTGGGGGGC
>NZ_JAAAXQ010000292.1 GCF_009916105.1 Streptomyces sp. GC420
CCGGTAGATCGGGCGGGGCTCGGCGTACGTGCCCGGCGGCGGCGGGGGATGCGCGGCACGGTCGTAGAGGGCCTCCGCCACCGGGTCCCGGGCGGTGAGGTCCTGCTGCTGGTAGGGATCCTGGTCGTAGGCCTGCTGGACGTACGGGTCGGTCGCGGGCGCGGGCTGCGGCGGTACCTGGTTCTGCGCGTGAGGAGGCACCGCGCCGCCTCCGCCCTGGGCGCGGTCACCGTCGTACGGCGCGTTCATGGATTACCCCACCTCATCGTCCCCGGCCGACCGGCCACGACATCGCTCAACGGTCCACTTTCTCACCCGCGCCCGACGGGTCTCCGCTTTCCGGGGCGGTGTCCGGTGTCGGGTCACTCGGCTGCTCAGAGCCGGCGTTCTCGTTCGTCGAGTGCCGATCCTGCACGTCATTGTCGCTGTGTCCGTCCGCGGTCCGGGCCGTGCGGGAGGCGTCGTTCTCTTCGGCCTCCTCCTCGTCGTCGTCCCCGGCGGCCCGGCGGGCGGCCGCCCGCTTTCGCTGGGTGTACATCCTGATGCCGGCGAGTACGAGCAGCAGCACTCCTCCCGCGATGACGAGCATGACGGTCGGTGTGACTTCCGTGACGGTCAGCGTGAAGGTCATGGCGTCGCCGTAGGGCGCGCCGTCCTCCGTGTAGAGCTGTGCGGTGACTTCTGCGGGACCGTTCGCGTTCGCCGAGGCCGGGAACTTCACGGACTGGCTGTGTCCCCCGGCGACCTTGACAGGCTGCGGGTCACCCAGCTCCAGCCGGTTCGGGTTGTTCGAGGTCAGCTTGAGAACGAGGTTCTCGACGCCTTGCACGAGGTTGTTCTGCACGGTTACCGGGATGGTCGCACTGCGCCCGGAGAGGGTGACATCCGACTTCGTGATCAGCTGTACCTTCTTGGTCAGCGAGACCAGGTACTGCTGTACCTCCTTCCGGAAGTCTTCGGCACCGCTCGTGTTGCCGCGCCATGAGGTCGACATCCCGCGGCGCAGCGCGTTGCCGAACGGTGTGACGGCACGGTCCTTGGCCGTGAGCACGACCTTGAAGCCTTCGAGCGTCCTCTGGGTTTCCTTGATCTGCTCGAATGCCGAGGTCGGCAGTTCCTTCTTGCGCAGCGACTTCGGGTAGGAGCCGCGGGACGGCACCTTGCGATTGGCCCTCGTGTCCGGCTCCGTGTCGGCAACGGCGGTCAGGTCGGCGGCCTCGGACCAGCGATCGGACTCGAGGATCCCGATGGCGCTCGCCATCGTGTGGGCCTGGCTCGCCGTCGGCTGACGCTGCGGGGCGACCACGACCGTACGCGCCTCGTTCGGATCCTGCCTCGTGATCATCAGGCTCTGAGCGAGGAACTTCTGCACTGCAAGGGTGGAGTTCTCCGCCACCGCCATGTCGCCCTGGAAGGCTGTGGACAGTGAGGCGTCGGCGACGACCGCGGTCGTGCCGTCGCCGACCGGCCGGGCGGCGTTCGGCGTGTACGGAAGGCCGTCGCGCAGGCTGTCGCTGCGGGCGATGACCTTGTCGGCGCCGGCGGAGGTCGCCACATCGATGATCGACGGGTCGACGGCGCCGTCGACCGGCCACGCGTAGTCCGTGCTCGCTCCTGTGTGGAGCACGGTCTCCACGGTGGTCGCGGCGACGTCCGTGGCGTCCTTGAGGTGGCTGAGGCTGCCCGTCACGTCCTTGCCGCGGTGTGCCAGCGACGCGACGTCGGGGTCGGCGAACGGCAACGCCACGACCGTCTTGCCGCGCACCGCCATCTGGAGCTGGTCGAGCCACTCGTTGGCGACGTCCTGGTTCTCGCCTGCGACGATCGTCCCGTCGTCAAGCTGGACCTCGTAGCTGCCGGTCATCGCGTCCACGGTGGCCAGCAGGTCGGGGTCGATGACCCAGGTCACGGGCAGGCGGCTGCCGAGGGAGACGAGCTGCTGCAGGCGCCCGCCGGGGCCGATCTCCTTCGCCAGGTCCTCGTCCTTGAACAGCGGGGTCTGCTCCTCGTCCGACCCGGTCTCCGCGGTGAGGTGCGTGCCGGAGATCAGGGGCCAGAGATAGGAGACGCGGGTCTTCTCCTCGGTCTCGTCCTGCTGGTAGGGCAGGAACGTCCGCTGGATGCCCAGCACGCGCTCCCACGGCTGGTCCGCGGTCTGCCCGCTCAGCGATACGCCGAGCTGGTACACACCGTCGTCGCCGAGCCCGAGCTTCTTGACCGGCACTTCGATCCGGAACGTCTGAGTGGCCCCGGGAGGGAGCTTCGCGAACTTCTGGACGTGCTTCCCGCCCACCTCGGCGGGATCGGTCCCGCTCGTGGTTTCCGCGTGCCTGGCGGCGTCGTCGATCCCACTGCGGCTGTTGAGTTCGGGCCCCACCCGGAGCCCCACGTGAGCGCCGGTGATGGTCTGCTTGCCCTTGTTGGTGAGTGTTCCGGACACGGTGAGGTTGTCGCCCTCCACGGGTGCCGCGGGCTTCAGCGTGTCCAGGGACACATCTACGGTGCGTGAGCCGGCGGCTGCCGGTGCCGCGACGGCGGAGGTGGCGGGGAACTGCAGCAGGCCCGCCAGGACCGGTGCCCCGGCGAGCAGCGCGGCGAATCGCCGCAGCCGTCGACGAGGCCGCTCGGTTTCCTGGGACTGTGCCGCCTCGGCCACGCGCTCGCCCGTCCTCGTCGTCAGTGGTCGTCGGTTGTGCGTCCACGCATGGTAACGAGGCGCGCGGGGGCCGCGTGCCAGGGAGTGCTCCACATGATCGGCAGAGGGCCGCCGTGCCTCGGAAACGAGGACGCTTCGGGCGCCGGGGCCACGTACCCTGTTCTGTTGTGCCGAACGCCCATGAAGACAACACCAGTGCACTGAGCCAGGTGCAGCACCGAGCGGTGAGCGAATTGCTGCGGGTCGCCCCCGTGGCCGACGACCTCGCACGCCGATTCCAGGAGGCCGGGTTCCGTCTTGCCCTGGTCGGCGGCTCGGTACGGGACGCGCTGCTCGGCCGGCTCGGTAACGATCTGGATTTCACCACCGACGCCCACCCCGAAGACGTGCTGAAGATCGTCCGGCCCTGGGCGGACTCGGTGTGGGAGGTCGGAATCGCCTTCGGCACGGTCGGCTGTCAGAAGTCCGGCTATCTGGTGGAGATCACGACTTATCGGTCGGAAGCGTACGACCGCACCTCTCGCAAGCCGGAGGTGTCGTACGGCGACTCCATCGAGGAGGACCTCGTCCGCCGGGACTTCACCGTGAACGCGATGGCTGTGGCGCTCCCGGAAAACGAGTTCATCGACCCCTACGGGGGTCTGGAGGACCTGGCCCACAAGGTGCTGCGCACGCCCGGGACGCCCGAGGATTCCTTCTCCGACGACCCGCTGCGGATGATGCGAGCAGCGCGCTTCTCCGCGCAGCTTGACTTCGAGGTCGCTGCCGAGGTCGTCGCCGCGATGAAGGCGATGTCCGAGCGGATTGAGATCGTCTCGGCGGAGCGGGTGCGGGATGAGCTGAACAAGCTGCTCCTCTCGACCCATCCCCGTAAGGGACTGGCGCTCCTCGTCGACACCGGCCTGGCCGACCATGTGCTGCCCGAGCTGCCCGCGCTCCGTCTGGAGAGCGACGAGCACCACCGGCACAAAGACGTCTACGAGCACTCCCTGACGGTGCTGGAGCAGGCCATCGACCTGGAGGAGGACGGTCCCGATCTGGTTCTCCGCCTGGCTGCGCTGCTGCACGACATCGGCAAGCCACGTACCCGCCGCTTCGAGGAGGACGGGCGGGTCTCGTTCCATCATCACGAGGTCGTCGGCGCCAAGATGACCAAGAAGCGGCTCACCGCGCTCAAGTACTCCAACGACATGGTCAAGGACATCTCCAGGCTGGTGGAGCTGCATCTGCGCTTCCACGGCTACGGGACCGGAGAGTGGACCGACTCGGCCGTGCGCCGCTATGTGCGGGACGCCGGCCCGCTGCTGGAGCGGCTCCACAAACTCACCCGCTCCGACTGCACCACACGGAACAAGCGGAAGGCGAACGCGCTCGCCCGCGCCTACGACGGGCTGGAGAAGAGGATCGCCAGGCTGAAGGAGCAGGAGGAACTGGACGCCATCCGTCCGGACCTCGACGGTAACGAGATCATGGAGATCCTCGGTGTCGGCCCCGGCCCCCTGGTCGGCAAGGCATACCGGCATCTGCTGGAGTTGAGGCTGGAACACGGGCCGATGGAGCGGGATGCCGTGGTCTCGGCGCTCAAGGAATGGTGGGCCGCGCAGGACTGATGGGGGCCTCATGTTTCACGTG
Organism: Streptomyces sp. GC420; assembly: GCF_009916105.1. Classification (GTDB taxonomy): domain Bacteria; phylum Actinomycetota; class Actinomycetes; order Streptomycetales; family Streptomycetaceae; genus Streptomyces. The sequence goes on from NZ_JAAAXQ010000292.1 coordinate 4,289, forward strand.
AAACATGAGGCGGTCTCGCATGCGGCGAGGGTGGTGTTTCACGTGAAACACCACCCTCGCCGCATCGGCGCACGTCAGCGCCACTCCGCTCTTACAGTTCCTCCAGGCAGAGGGTGAATGACGGGCCGTCGCCGCTCTGGGTGTACTGGGCGTACTTCGTCCGGTCGCAGGATGCGCTCGCGCCGTCCTTCTTCTGCACGACCTTGTAGGCGGCCTTCGAGTTGCCGCACTCCACGACCTCAAGGTCCGGGTCGGTGGCGCTGTCGGGATTTCCGATGCTCATGCAGTCGCCCACGGAGGCGGTGTCCGCATCGTCACGGCTGGCTATGAAGCCGCCCACGACGACCCCGACGACGACGATGCCCACGACCACGTTCTTGATGGTCTTGAACTTCGACCGCTGGGGCGTGGCCGGCGGAGGGACCGGACCACCCGCGTTGAGGTACGGGGAGGGCTGCTGTGGCATGCCCGGCTGCTGGGCGAACGGGTTCTGGCCCTGGGGAGGCGGAGTGGTCACTGGTGTCCCCCTTGGAAAGGATCTCTGGCTGTCTCGATGTGGACGGCCGTAAGGTATCGGTGGTCACTGACATCGCAGAGACTTCTCGGGGCTCTGTGGCGTTTATGTGACACTTACCAGTTATCAAAGCGGGCCATAGTCGTAGCAATCGCTCCGTAGACGAGGGCGACGCCGACGACAAGTGGTACCGAGCGGCCGTCCGGAGGCAGCATCAGGGCCGCGATCCCGGCCGCTGCCACGAAGGCGACGTTGAACAGCACGTCGTACACCGAGAAGATCCGGCCGCGGTAGGCATCCTCGATGGAGGACTGGACGACCGTATCGGTGGCGATCTTCGCGCCCTGAGTAGTGAGGCCGAGGAGGAAGGCGGCGATCAGCAGTGGAACCGGCGCGAAGGACAGGCCAAGAGCCGGCTCCAGCACCGCGGCCGCGAGGGCGCAGGCAGTGATCCAGCCGGCCTCTCCCAGGCGTCCCACGGCCCAGGGAGTCACCACAGCCGCCGCGAAGAAGCCCGCCCCCGAGACGCCGACGGCCAGGCCCAGAAGGCCCAGCCCGCCCGACTCGGTGTCCGACCAGGCGTACCGGCAGAGCATCAGGACCATCACGGTCAGCGCCCCGTAGCAGAACCGCATCAGAGTCATCGCCGCGAGGGCGCGGGCCGCCGGCGGACGCTCGGACAGATGCCGCAGCCCGGAGACCAGTCCCTTGGCGGTGCTGCGCAGTGCTGCCGTCAGATGCGGCTGTACGTGACGGGGGTCGGGCCCCAGCAGTTCCCGGGGCATCCGCAGCGAGGCGAGCGAGGCGCAGAGGTACAAAGCGGCCCCGAGCAGCACCACGACGGCGTCCGAGTCCGGGCCGGCCAGACGTACGAGGAATGCGAGACCTCCGCCCGCGGTGGCGGCCAGCGTGCCCGCAGTGGGCGAGAGCGAGTTCCCCATGACGAGCCGCTCCTCGTCGACGACACGCGGGAGGGCAGCCGAGAGTCCGGCCAGGACGAATCGGTTGACGGCCGTGACCGACAGTGCGGAGGCGTAGAACAGCCAGTACGGGGCGGACCCGGCGACGAGCAGCGCGGTACCCGCGGCCAGGACGGCACGCAGCAGGTTGCCGTAGAGAAAGACCTGCCGCCGCCGCCAGCGGTCGAGCAGGACCCCCGCGAACGGGCCGACGAAGGAGTACGGCAGCAGCAGAACCGCCATCGCGGAGGCGATGGCCGCGGCCGATGTCTGTTTCTCCGGGGAGAAGACGACGTACGTCGCGAGCGCGACCTGGTAGACGCCGTCCGCCGACTGCGAGAGCAGCCGTACCGCCAGCAGACGGCGGAAGTTCCCGAAGCGCAGGAGTACGCGCAGATCACGTACGACAGGCATGGGGCACAGCCTCACACACGGAGCAGGCCCCCGGGCGGATCACCCGGGGGCCTGCTGTCACGACGGAAGCCTCAGCGCTCAGCGCTCGACCTCGCCGCGGATGAACTTCTCGACGTTCTCGCGGGCCTCGTCGTCGAAGTACTGCACCGGCGGGGACTTCATGAAGTAGGAGGACGCCGAGAGGATCGGACCGCCGATGCCCCGGTCCTTGGCGATCTTCGCGGCGCGCAGCGCGTCGATGATGACGCCGGCGGAGTTCGGGGAGTCCCAGACCTCGAGCTTGTACTCCAGGTTCAGCGGAACGTCACCGAAGGCGCGCCCCTCGAGGCGGACGTACGCCCACTTGCGGTCGTCCAGCCACGCCACGTAGTCGGACGGGCCGATGTGGACGTTGTCCGCGCCCATCTCGCGGTCGCGGATCTGCGAGGTGACGGACTGCGTCTTGGAGATCTTCTTGGACTCCAGGCGCTCGCGCTCGAGCATGTTCTTGAAGTCCATGTTGCCGCCGACGTTCAGCTGCATCGTGCGGTCCAGGATGACGCCCCGGTCCTCGAACAGCTTCGCCATGACCCGGTGCGTGATGGTGGCGCCGACCTGCGACTTGATGTCGTCACCGACGATCGGGACACCGGCCTCGGTGAACTTGTCGGCCCACTCCTTGGTACCGGCGATGAAGACCGGCAGGGCGTTGACGAACGCGACCTTGGCATCGATGGCGCACTGGGCGTAGAACTTCGCCGCTTCCTCGGAGCCCACCGGCAGGTAGCAGACGAGGACGTCGACCTGCCTGTCCTTGAGGACCTGGACGACGTCCACCGGGGCCTCGGAGGACTCCTCGATGGTCTCGCGGTAGTACTTCCCGAGACCGTCCAGGGTGTGGCCGCGCTGGACGGTCACTCCGCTGTTCGGAACGTCGCAGATCTTGATGGTGTTGTTCTCGCTGGCGCCGATCGCGTCCGCGAGGTCGAGGCCGACCTTCTTCGCGTCGACATCGAAGGCGGCGACGAACTCCACGTCACGGACGTGGTACTCGCCGAATTGGACGTGCATGAGGCCCGGGACCTTGGCCGCCGGGTCGGCGTCCTTGTAGTACTCGACGCCCTGCACCAGCGAGGCGGCGCAGTTGCCCACGCCTACGATGGCTACGCGAACCGAACCCATTCCGGTTGCTCCCTGTTTGTTCTCGACGAGGCCCAGCGGGATGCGGGGCCTCAATTGGCGGTGTCGTCGGACGGATCCGACCCGGGGTTCTCCCCGTGCCGGGGCAGGCCGCCCGATTCTCCTGATGTGTCCTGACCGTCTCCGGAGGACGGGGACCGGTGCTGGTCCCGCCCCGTCCGCTCGCTCTCGATCAGCTCGTTGAGCCAGCGGACCTCGCGCTCCACGGACTCCATGCCGTGCCGCTGCAGTTCGAGGGTGTAGTCGTCGAGTCGTTCCCTGGTGCGGGCCAGCGAGGCCCGCATCTTCTCCAGACGTTCCTCCAGCCGGCTGCGGCGCCCCTCGAGCACGCGCATCCTGACGTCCCGCGAGGTCTGCCCGAAGAAGGCGAAGCGAGCCGCGAAGTGCTCGTCCTCGTACACGTCGGGCCCGGTGTGCGCGAGAAGCTCCTCGAAGTGCTCCTTACCTTCCGCTGTCAGCCGGTAGACGATCTTTGCGCGGCGGCCGGCGAGGGAAGCGGCGATCGCTTCCTCGGGCGCGCTGCCCGGCTCCTCAGTCAACCAGCCGTTCGCGACCAGCGTCTTGAGGCAGGGATAGAGCGTCCCGTAGCTGAAGGCACGGAAGATCCCCAGTGAGGTGTTGAGTCGTTTGCGCAGCTCATAGCCGTGCATTGGGGACTCGCGCAGCAGGCCGAGCACGGCGAATTCGAGGATGCCGGAGCGCCTGCTCATGGTCGCCTCCTCCGCGGCTCGGAACCTTTATGCCGTTCTGATGTATCGACTCGATACATCCAGACGATAGAACGCCGTTCCGGTTGAGACAAGAGGGATCACGGTGAACGGGATCACATCACCGATTCGCACGACTCAACTTGCCTGATTTGAGGTGAAGATCGGCCCTCGGTGGGTTTTGGCGGTGCGTAGTCTGTGCGGCATGCAGACCACCGGGAACCACGAGACGCCAGTGAGCGTCGATGTCCTTGGTGTAGTGCGGATGAGCCCTGGAAGGGGCGCATCCGTATATCGGGGGGACCGGAACTCAACTGCCGCTTTCAGGCGATCGCGCCTGCCCGAGGAGTAGTCGTTCGATGAGCGAGCACCGTCGTAAACCGCCGCAGCCCCAGGGCGGCGGACGTGCCGCAGCCAGGCGCGCCGCGCAGCAGCCCTCCGGCCGCCGCGGCGCGCAGCGAGGCGAGACAGCATCCCTTCCTTCTTCGTCCTACGGCGACGAGGGCCAGCACGCCGGGAGGGCGGCCGCCCGCCGCGCCGCCGCGCGCGGCAGCGCCGGGGGTGGGCGCCGCCGGGTGGCGGAGACGGGCCCCGGACGTGCCCGCGGACGGGCGGCCCCGCCCGGCAAGAAGCGGCTCATCGACTACCCGCGCTCCGGCAAGTACGGCTGGCAGCGTTGGGTGCCCTCCTGGAAGCAGGTCACCGGAACCACCATCGGCTTCTTCGGCCTGCTCATGCTCGGCGCGACCGCAGCGGTGGCATGGGTGGACGTGCCCAAGGAGAACAAGACCGCCACCGCGCAGAGCAACGTCTTCTACTGGGAAGACGGGACCCAGATGGCCTCCACGGGAGGCAAGGCCAACCGGCAGCTCGTCGAGTACGGGAAGATCCCGAAGTCGATGAAGGACGCGGTGATCGCGGCGGAGAACGCCACGTTCGAGGACGACCGGGGCGTCGACCCGATGGGTATTGCGCGTGCCGCACTCAACATGGCGATGGGCGGTGAGACGCAGGGTGGTTCGACCATCACCCAGCAGTACGTCAAGAACGCCATGCTGTCGCAGGAGCAGACCGTCTCCCGGAAGGTGACGGAGCTCTTCATCTCCATCAAGGTCGGCGCGACGATGGACAAGCCCGACATCCTCAAGGGCTACCTCAACACCGCGTACTACGGGCGCAACGCCTACGGCATCCAGGCGGCCGCCCAGGCGTACTTCGGCAAGGACTGCGACAAGCTGACGGTCGAGGAGAGCGTCTTCCTCGCCTCCGTCCTCAAGGGCCCGAACCTCTACAACCCCGACGGCGGCGTGGGCGCCGCGGCCACTCCGGAGGCGAACACCGAGCGCGCCCAGAAGCGCTGGGTATGGATCCTCGACCGGATGGTCGAGGTGGGCCGGATGACGGACGAGGAGCGGGACAAGGTCGGGGACTTCCCGAAGCTCAAGAAGCAGACATCGACCCTGGCCGGGCAGACGGGCTACCTCGTCGACATCGCCAAGGACTACGTGACGAAGAAGACCGGTCTGACCGCCGACCAGCTGGAGCTCGGCGGCTACAAGATCTACACGACCTTCGAGAAGGACAAGGTCAAGGCGCTCACCAAGGCCGTCGACGAGACCCGCAAGGACTTCCTCGACGCGAAAGAGCGACCCAAGACCGATAAATGGGTGCAGTTCGGGGCGGCCTCGGTCGATCCGAAGAGCGGCGCGATCGTCGCCCTGTACGGCGGCGACGGCTACGACAAGAACCACTTCTCCAACAACGCCAACACGACCGGTGTGCCGGTCGGCTCCACCTGGAAGCCGTACGTCCTGGCAGCCGCCATGGAGTACGGCACCGTGAAGAGCGACGGACAGCCGATCTCTCCCGAGAGCAAGTACAACGGCAACGACCTGGTCGTGATCAAAAACCAGAGCGGCGACCCGATCATGGGAGCCAATGGCCAGCCGTTCCGGCAGAAGAACGAGGGCACCACTGCCTGGGGCTACATCTCCTTGACGAAGGCGATGGAGCAGTCCGTCAACACCCCGTTCGTGCAGCTCGGTATCGACGTCGGGCTGGACAACACCAGGAAGGTCGCGGAGAACACGGGCATCCTCGAGAGCAGCTTCGACACCGGAAACCTCACAAACGCCTCGTTCTCCCTGGGTACGTCGACCCCCAGCGCGATCCGCATGGCCGACTCGTACGCGACGTTCGCGAACTCGGGGACGCACTACGAGCCGTACTCCGTCACCAAGGTCGTCGACGGCGACGGCAACAAGCTCGACAACTTCACCGAACCCAAGGCGCAGACCGGTCTGGACGCGGATGTCGCAGACAACGTCACCAAGGTGCTGGAAAACGTCGTGAAGAACGGCACGGCCAAGCGCGTGGCGGACATCGGGTTCCCGGTCGCCGGCAAGACCGGTACCACCGACAAGAACAAGTCCGCGTGGTTCGTCGGCTACACCCGGGAACTCTCCACCGCCGTCACGCTCTTCCGGACCGACCCGGAGGAGGGGAAGCTCCTCTCCATGAACGGCACCGGTGGTGTCGCGTCCATCCACGGTGGTGACATTCCCGCTCAGCTGTGGGAGGACTACATGTCGGTCGCCCTCAAGGACGCGGACCACGAGCCGTTCCCGGAGGCCCAGCCGATCGGCGACAAGGTGGACCAGGACGGTGCGTCCCCCAGCCCGTCACCGACCGAGTCGGAGCCCGAGGAGGAGGAGCCGACGGAGCCCACC
>NZ_JAAAXQ010000293.1 GCF_009916105.1 Streptomyces sp. GC420
CCCACCGGGTCCGCCACGGGCCCCCAACCTTCCTGACCGGCCCGGACGCCCCCGCGGCCACCTGGCAGCGCGAGCGCGGAAGCCCCGCTCCCTGCGGCGCGGAAGCGGCGAGCCCGCAGGGGCCGTCGTCGCGAGGCATCTCGTCGCCGGGCAGACGGACCGGGGGCGTCCCGGAACGGCGCGCCGTCCGGCGAAGGCCGTCCACCCGCACGACAGCCCCGCATGGGAAGGCCGGGACGGCCGCCCGCGGATCCCCCCGCCCCCAGCGGCGCGGAAGCCCGTCCGAGACCCCGTCCACCGCACCCGGCCCAGGACAGCCGGACCGGGGGCGTCCCGGGACGGCGCGCCGTCCGGCGAAGGCCGTCCACCCGCACGACAGCCCCGCACGGGAAGGCCGGGACGGCGAGCCTGCGGATCCCCCGCCCGGCGGCGCGGGAGCGGCGCGCCCGTGGAAGGCGGCGGGACCCGGCTGCGCGCGGGCCGCACCGGCCGCCGGCCGAAGGCCGCCCGAGACCGGGCGGGAACGGCGAGGCGGGAACGGTGGGCCCGGGTGGAGGAGTGGGCGGCCCTGGCGGGATGCCGCATGCGCGGCCACGGCCGCCGCACCGGCCGAGGGCGGCCCGGGCCGGGGCGGGAACGGCGAGAGGCAGGCACGGCGGTCCCGTGGAGAGCTGGCGGCCCCGGCCGGCGCACCGGCCGGGGCGGGAACCACGGGGCCGGGCGTGGGTCAGTCCGTGAAGGAGATCGTGGTCAGGGTCCCCGCCGAGCCGCGGTCGAAGAGGTGCACGGAGGCGCAGCCGTCGGGGACCCGGCCCGACTCGGCGTCCCCCACCAGGCGGCCGACGGCGCGGCGGTGGCGGGCGAAGGCCCGCCAGGACACGCCCCGGCCGCGCGAGGCCTGTCCGGCCAGCGCCGTCTCGGGCGTGACGTCGAGCAGCACCAGGTGCAGCTCCCGGCCTCGGCGCCGGGCCTCGCGGGCCAGCCAGCGCCGCACCCAGACGAGGGAGCCGCAGTCGTGCACGATCACGCTCTCCCCCTCGCGGAGCCTGCGGCGCAGCGCGCGGTAGTGGGCGGCCCGGACCAGCGGGCGGTACAGCGCGTAGGGCAGCGCGGCGGGCAGCCGCCGCTCCCAGTGCTCGCGGGCGTCCTGCGAGTCGGCCACGGGGGCCGCGGCGGTCCGCCTGATCAGTGTGCTCTTGCCGCTGCCCGGCAGCCCCGAGACGACCACCAGGTCGCCGGTCGCGAAGCTGAGGGCGCGCGGCCCGGCCGCGACGCGTCCGCGCAGGTCACGCACGCGTGCCCGGTCTGGGCAGGGCGCCGGGAGCGCCTGCGGGGCGGAGCCCGCGGGCTGGGCGGCGAGCCCGCCGGCCGGCCCCACGGGCAGCGGCAGCGGCACGCCGGGCAGCGCCCCCCGCACTCGGGCGGTGGCTGCCGTCGTCGTCCCGTGCGCACCTTGGCTCTGCAATGTGATCGCCCTCCCAGGTCCGGTCACTGCGGCCTTACCCAGGAGAGTGTCAAGAATCCGTAATGCCCGACAAGCGGATTGGCTGGTGAGCCGCGTTTCGGCACCGGATCACAACCCGTTCGGTACGAGACCGGGACAGGGGAGACACGGGGCGGGCGCCCCCGTGCGATGATGAGCCCGCCAACTGCATACCGGCCGCTTGAATCCGCGCGGGAGAGTTCCGGCCCGGGAGTGAAATCCCTGGTCCGGGCGCCGAAGGAGCAAGTCCTCCCTTGAATCTCTCAGGCCCTAGATACCGCGCGGGCGAGGCACATCTGAAAAGCGGGCCGCTGCCGGCGGCTCCACCCAAGGTGCAAGTCGCGCCCCCCGCACTCCAGTGCACCGGGTGGCAGTGACGAACCTCTCAGGTTCCGATGACAGATGGGGAGGGATGTCCTCGCCATGCCTGCCTGGGAGTCACCACCATGACGGATACCCCCCGCAAGACAGCTCTCGACGCGCTGCACCGCGCGCTCGGGGCCACGATGACCGACTTCGCCGGCTGGGACATGCCGCTGCGCTACGGGAGCGAGCGCGACGAGCACAACGCCGTACGGACGACGGCGGGCCTGTTCGACCTCTCCCACATGGGTGAGATCACCGTCACCGGTCCGGGTGCGGCCGCCCTGCTCGACCACGCCCTGGTCGGCAGCATCTCGGCGGTCGCCGTCGGCCGGGCCCGCTACACGATGATCTGCCGGGAGGACGGCGGCATCCTCGACGACCTGATCGTGTACCGGCTCGCCGAGGACACGTACATGGTCGTCGCCAATGCCTCCAACGCCCAGGTGGTGCTCGACGCGCTCACCGAGCGGTCCGCCGGTTTCGACGCCGAGGTGCGCGACGACCGGGACGCGTACGCCCTGCTCGCCGTCCAGGGCCCCGAGTCCCCCGCGATCCTCTCCTCGCTCACGGACGCCGATCTGGACGGCCTGAAGTACTACGCGGGTCTGCCGGGCACGGTCGCCGGAGTCCCAGCGCTGATCGCCCGTACGGGCTACACCGGCGAGGACGGTTTCGAACTGTTCGTCGACCCGGCCGACGCCGAGAAGCTGTGGCAGGCGCTGACCGGGGCGGGCCGGGACCGGGGCCTGGTGCCGTGCGGCCTGTCCTGCCGGGACACGCTTCGCCTGGAGGCGGGCATGCCCCTGTACGGGCACGAGCTGTCCACGGAGCTGACGCCCTTCGACGCCGGGCTCGGCCGCGTCGTGAAGTTCGACAAGGCCGCGGACTTCGTCGGCAGGAAGGCCCTCGAGGCCGCCGCCGAGCGCGCCGCCACCTCCCCGCCGCGCAAGCTGGTGGGTCTTGTGGCGAAGGGCCGCCGGGTGCCGCGCGCGGGGTTCTCGGTGGTGGACGCCGAGGGCACCGTCATCGGCCGCGTCACCTCGGGTGCCCCCTCCCCCACGCTCGGCGTCCCGATCGCCATGGCCTATGTCGACCCGGCGCACGCCGAGCCGGGCACGGCCGGAGTCGCGGTCGACATCCGGGGCACCCATGAGCCGTACGAGGTCGTGGCGCTCCCGTTCTACAAGCGGGCCCGCTGACACGCTGTTCTGCGCCGTCACGCCGTCCTGCGCCGTCCCCGGCACGGGAGCCGTCCGGCCCGGCCGGCACGCCGCCGTCCCAATCCGCGAGACCACTTCATCCCCAGTCCAACGCATCCGGGAGAATTCGAACCATGAGCAACCCCCAGCAGCTGCGCTACAGCAAGGAACACGAGTGGCTGTCGCCCGCCGAGGACGGCGTGTCGACGGTCGGCATCACCGAGTTCGCGGCCAACGCGCTCGGTGACGTCGTGTATGCCCAGCTCCCCGAGGTCGGCGACACGGTGACCGCGGGCGAGACCTGTGGCGAGCTGGAGTCGACCAAGTCGGTCAGCGACCTCTACGCCCCCGTGACGGGCGAGGTCACCGAGATCAACCAGGACGTGGTGGACGACCCGTCGCTGGTGAACTCCGCTCCCTTCGAGGGCGGTTGGCTCTTCAAGGTACGCGTCGCGGAGGAGCCGGCCGAGCTGCTCTCCGCGGACGAGTACACCGCCTTCTCCGCCGGCTGAGCCAAGAGCCGCCGCGCCAGACCCAGGGACTTCTTGATGTCGCTTCTGAACTCCTCCCTCCACGAGGTGGACCCGGACGTCGCCGCCGCCGTCGACGCCGAGCTCCACCGCCAGCAGTCCACCCTCGAGATGATCGCCTCGGAGAACTTCGCCCCGGTCGCGGTCATGGAGGCCCAGGGCTCGGTCCTCACCAACAAGTACGCCGAGGGCTACCCGGGCCGCCGCTACTACGGCGGCTGCGAGCACGTCGACGTCGTCGAGCAGATCGCCATCGACCGGATCAAGGCGCTGTTCGGCGCCGAGCACGCGAACGTGCAGCCGCACTCGGGCGCGCAGGCGAACGCGGCCGCGATGTTCGCGCTGCTCAAGCCCGGTGACACGATCATGGGTCTGAACCTCGCGCACGGCGGGCACCTGACCCACGGCATGAAGATCAACTTCTCCGGCAAGCTCTACAACGTGGTCGCCTACCACGTGGACGACGCCACCGGCCAGGTCGACATGGCCGAGGTCGAGCGGCTCGCCAAGGAGTCCAAGCCGAAGCTGATCGTGGCCGGCTGGTCGGCGTACCCCCGCCGGCTGGACTTCGCCGCCTTCCGCCGGATCGCCGACGAGGTCGGCGCGTACCTGATGGTCGACATGGCCCACTTCGCGGGCCTGGTCGCGGCCGGTCTGCACCCCAACCCGGTGCCGCACGCCCACGTGGTCACCACCACGACCCACAAGACGCTGGGCGGGCCGCGCGGCGGTGTCATCCTGTCCACCGCCGAGCTCGCCAAGAAGATCAACTCCGCGGTCTTCCCCGGCCAGCAGGGCGGTCCTCTGGAGCACGTCATCGCGGCGAAGGCGGTCGCTTTCAAGATCGCCGCCTCGGAGGAGTTCAAGGAGCGCCAGCAGCGCACCCTGGACGGCGCCCGCATCCTCGCCGAGCGGCTGACCAAGGCCGATGTGACCGAGGCGGGCGTCTCGGTCCTCTCCGGAGGCACCGACGTGCACCTGGTCCTTGTCGACCTGCGCGAGTCGGAGCTCGACGGCCAGCAGGCCGAGGACCGGCTGCACGAGATCGGCATCACGGTGAACCGCAACGCCGTCCCGAACGACCCGCGGCCCCCGATGGTCACCTCGGGCCTGCGGATCGGCACCCCGGCTCTGGCCACCCGCGGCTTCCAGGCCGAGGACTTCGCCGAGGTCGCCGACATCATCGCCGAGGCACTCAAGCCCTCCTGGGACCGCGAGGCGCTCGCGGCGCGCGTCGTGGCCCTGGCGGCGAAGCACCCGCTGTACCCCGGTCTGAAGTAAGGACCACCGGGGGGCACCGCACGCCGCACCGGCGCGCGGTGCCCCCCCGCCCTCGCACCACCCGACGGCGGCCGACGACGTCCGCCAGCCCTGAGGAGTACCCGTGGCCATCTCGGTCTTCGACCTGTTCTCGATCGGCATAGGCCCGTCCAGCTCCCATACGGTCGGCCCGATGCGCGCCGCCCGGATGTTCGCGCGCCGGCTGCGCAACGAGGGCCTGCTGTCCAGGGTCGCGTCGGTGCGCGCCGAGCTGTACGGCTCCCTCGGCGCCACCGGGCACGGGCACGGCACCCCGAAGGCGGTGCTGCTCGGGCTGGAGGGCAACTCGCCGCGCACCGTCGACGTCGAGACCGCCGACGAGCAGGCGGAACGCATCCGCGCCGAGAAGAAGATCAACCTGCTCGGCGCCCACGAGATCGCCTTCGACCCCGACACCGAGCTGGTCCTGCACCGGCGCCGTTCCCTGCCGTACCACGCGAACGGCATGACCCTCTTCGCGTACGACGCCTCGGGCGACCCGCTGCTGGAGAAGACGTACTACTCGGTGGGCGGCGGGTTCGTGGTCGACGAGGACGCGGTCGGCGCGGACCGCATCAAGCTCGACGACACCGTCCTCAAGTACCCCTTCCGCACCGGCGACGAGCTGCTGCGCCTGTCCCGCGAGACGGGCCTGTCCATCTCCGCGCTGATGCTGGAGAACGAGAAGGCCTGGCGCACGGAGGAGGAGATCCGTGCCGGTCTCCTGGAGATCTGGCAGGTCATGCGGGACTGCGTCACGCGCGGCATGAGCCGCGAGGGCATCCTGCCCGGCGGCCTCAAGGTCCGCCGCCGCTCCGCCGTCACCGCCCGCCAGCTGCGCGCCGAGGGCGACAGGGCGGCGCACGCGATGGAGTGGGTGAGCCTCTACGCGATGGCCGTCAACGAGGAGAACGCCGCGGGCGGGCGCGTCGTCACCGCCCCCACCAACGGGGCGGCCGGCATCATCCCCGCCGTCCTGCACTACTACCTGGACTTCGTTCCCGGGGCCGACGAGGAGGGCGTCGTCCGTTTCCTCCTGGCGGCCGGCGCCATCGGCATGCTGTTCAAGGAGAACGCCTCCATCTCCGGCGCCGAGGTCGGCTGCCAGGGCGAGGTCGGCTCCGCCTGCTCCATGGCGGCGGGCGGCCTCGCGGAGGTGCTGGGCGGCTCGGCGGAGCAGGTGGAGAACGCCGCGGAGATCGGCATGGAACACAACCTGGGCCTGACCTGCGACCCGGTGGGCGGTCTGGTCCAGATCCCGTGCATCGAGCGCAACGGCATGGCCGCGGTGAAGGCCGTGACGGCGGCGAAGATGGCCCTGCGCGGCGACGGCAGCCACAAGGTGTCCCTGGACAAGGTCATCAAGACGATGAAGGAGACGGGCGCCGACATGTCCGTCAAGTACAAGGAGACGGCCCGGGGCGGGCTGGCCGTGAACATCATCGAGTGCTGACTCCTCCGGCTGGACGCGGGCACACTCGGTGTCGCCGCGGTGTCCGCCGGGGGACCGGTACGGCGAGCTGTCCACTGCCGTGATCGCGTAGGTGCGCCGCGTCGGTCGGCCGGCGGGCGCCCGCCGGCTTTCGGCCGCGAGCCCGCCCGATGGGGCCGGCGGCCCCGGATGCGGGGCGCCGGCCCTTGGGCGAGGGCGGTCAGGAGAAGACGAACGGGCCCGGGTTCTGCGGGGTGGTCGCGGAGCAGGTGACCGAGATGCCGAAGACGACGACCGTCAGGGAGGTCGCCTCCAGGCTGTCGCCCGCCGCCACGGTGCCGCTGAGCGGCCCCGAGGAGACCGGGTCGCCGGCGGCCATCGCCGGGTTGGACCTGCCGGTGAAGGTGGTGGTGCCGCTGCCGTTCCTGGTCAGCGTGAGGGTGGACCGCACCGAGCCGGCCGAGAGGGCTATGGGCGCGGTGATGGCGTCCGTGGTGAGGGTGATGGTGGCCGCGGTGCCGTTCTGGGTGGCGGTGAGGTCGGCGGTGCCCGAGCCCCACGTGCCGCAGTCGAACCCGATGCTCGCGGCTGTCGGCTCGACGGCCTGAGCGGCCGGGGCCAGTGCCAGGGTGGTGACGGCGAGGGCCCCCGCCGAGGCGGCGGCGAGGATTCCAAGCCTGCTGCGCTTCCGTTCACTCCGTGCGCTCATCACTGAACTCCCTTGCGGTGGGGGGAAACTGATGGTGCATCAGTTGAGTGCTCAACTCATTGATGCGCCCGGATGACGAGAACGCAAGAGCGATGGGACAGGCGGCGCCGAAACGGCCGGATCGCCTCGGCGGCGGTGCCCTCAGTGGTTCACGGTGACCTCGGTCTTGCCCAGGTGGGCGTTGGACTCGAGGTGCCGGTGCGCCTGCGGCATCGACTCCAGCCCCTCGAGGACGCGGTCCACGACCGGCCGGAAGGCGCCTGCCGCCAGGCCGGTGCCGACGTGGCTCCCGACCCGGCCCCGTCCCTCGGCCGTACCGGTGAGGCAGAGGACGGACGCGGGCAGGGCGCGCAGGGTGGCGGCGGGCGAGGGCGCGGGCACTGGACGGCCGCGGGTACGGGCGCGCGGGAAACCCTGGGGTGCTGATCACACACCCAGGGCTTCGGCGGCGCTCGCGCTCAGTCCTTGTTCAGGTGCGCCCAGAACTCGTCGAAGCTCAGCAGCTTGTCGCCGTTCGTGTCCTGGGAGTTGATGACGGCCTGGGCCACCGGCTCAGTGACGTTGAAGTCGCCCAGCTGGGCCATCGCGCTCTTGAACTCGGCCGCGGTGACGAAGCCGTCGCCGTTCACGTCGAACCGCTCGAAGGCCTTCCGCGCCGTCTCGATGTCCGCCACTGGTCCCACCCCTTCTTGGTGCTCTCCTGACGGGCACACATTAGCGGCCCGCGTGGCAGGGTTCTGTGGGAGGTCACGGACACGCGAAGGGGCGGCGATGACGGAACTGGCGGAGATCCTGGAGCGGGCGGCCCGGGGCGGCTTTCCGCCGCCCGACGGCGGCACGACCGTCATCGGGCAGCCGGACCGCCGTGACGCCGGAGTACTGGCCTTCAGCGCGCACTCGGTGGTGTTCACGGACGAGGACCCGCGGTGGGTGCGCCGCACGCTGGCCGGGGTGGACTGCGACACGCTGGCGGCGGCCATGAACCCGTGGTTCCTCACCGCCCTGATGGCCCGTACGGGACGCGCGATGCACACGATCGACCTGCTCACGGTCGCGGACGCGCTGCCAGGGCCGCCGGAACTGGAACTGCGCGAGATCGAGGACCCGGGACACCCGCGGGTCGCCAGGGCACTGAAGTTCCGTGACGACGTGCGGGTGTGGGCCTCCGAGGGCGGCGGCGTGCTGGTGCTCGGGCGCGGCGTGGCGGGCCGCTGGGAGGCCGCGATCGAGGTCGGCGAGGGGAGCCGGGGAAGGGGTCTGGGCCGGGCGCTGGCGGTGGCGGCACGTCACCTGGTGCCGGACGGGGACGTGGTCTGGGCGCAGCAGGCGCCGGGCAACGCCCGCAGTGTGCGCGCCTTCCAGGCGGCCGGCTACCGGCCCGTCGGCTCCGAGGCGCTGCTCGTCGCGCACTGAGCGCCCGGTACACGCCGGCGTCGGCCGCGCATGCGGGCGGTGACGATGCCCGTACGGCGCGAAAGGCCAACACCCCCCGGCGGCCTTGAAATCAACATCTGAGCACGGACCGGATCAATAGTTGCCAGCACCCGTGGCCTAGATCACCTTCGATTCGCAAGCCCGCTTGTGGCGCGGGGGCCCCTCGCCTGCCATAGTCGAGGGGACGGCCTCCAACCGACCCGGGCGAGGTCGCCCCACAGCGGCCGCGGAGCGCACCCCACAGCCCGCGGCGCACCGCAGAAGCCCCCCGCATGCCGCACAACGGCATCACAGGGGGCTTCTGCGTCGGTGCGGACCGGCACCCGGCGGCTCAGCGGTCGGCGACACGCATCTCGAACCAGGTGGTCTTGCCGCGGGGCAGCAGATCGACCCCCCAGCGGTCCGAGAGCCGGTCGACGAGGAAGAGACCGCGGCCACTGGTGTCCAGTTCCCGCACCGGCATCAGGCACGGCAGCCCGCGCGAGGGATCGCGCACCTCGATGCGGATCCACCCCCGGCGGCGGAGCATCCGCAGTCCGAAGGAGCGCGCACCGGTGTGCCGCACCGCGTTGCCGACGAGTTCGGAGACGAGGAGGACCGCGTGTTCCGCGACGGTCGGGGAGAGCCCCCACTGCCGCAGCACGACGGAATGGGTGAGCCGGCGCGCCGCCCCCGCGGACTCGGGCCGGGACGGGAGGCAGACCTCGTCGTCCGCCGGATTGCCGAACAAGTCGATTGCCTTGAGCGCCTGTTCGTCCTCGATGGCCGGTACCCACCGCGCAGCGGTCACACCACCGCGGTGCCTCGGCTGCTCCATACCCTCCAGGCCCGCCATGCCCCCATCATGGCCGTCCAGCGGGTGCTCCGTAGGGCGTTCACAGGGAATTACTCCCCAGAAGGGAACCCTCCGCAGAGCCGTCCAGGCATATGCCGAGGGCAGTTCAAACTGTCCGGTAACCACCCCGCCTGCGGTAACGGTGAGCTAACGAATGATCACGAAAGGTCGCGGTCAAAAAGCCCTTAAGGTTGATTTAAAAGCCGCCGCGCCCGGCCACCGCCGGGGCCGGCCCACCTGGCGGTCATTTCCCTCGCCCCGTCCGGGCGGGTCCTCAGCCCGGTTGCCTGATGCTCTCGATGATTCGGGCGAAGCCCTCCTCCCCGTGGCCCGCGTCGATCTGGCGTTGGACGAGCCGCTGGACCATGGCGACCACCTCGGTGCCGATGCCCTGGTCGGAACTGGCGGTCAGGAGGTCACCGAGATCGGAGAAGTTCAGGCTCTGTTGCCCTTCGACGGTGTAGTCCCCGCCGTCGATGACCGCGGCGAACCCTTGGAAGGCGCCGGTCATGGCGGTCAGCCAGGGTGCGGCCATGGCGGCGAACTCACCCGCCGTCACTCCGGCCGGGGCGACCATGGCGGCGCCGTGCATGAATCCGGCGAACATGACGTACATGCCCGCGAGCAGGGCGAGGTCGTACAGGGACGCCAGCCCGGCGTCCTCACCGAAGTAGGTGCTGGTTCCCCACAGGTCGAGCAGCGGCTTGTACTCGTTGAAGACTTCGGCCGATCCGCTGTAGAGGACCGATGCCCCGGGCCGGCCGATCATCTGCGGTACCGCCATGATGCCGCCGTCCAGATACGCGACCCCGGCACGGGCGGCCCAGTCGGCCAGTTCCCGTGACTGAGCCGGTGTCGTCGTGGTCGCGTTGACCAGGGTCCGCCCGGCCAGTTCGCCGGAGAGGGGATCGAACACCTCATGGACCGAAGCGTGGTCCATGAGACAGGCGATCACCAGCCGGCCGGCCCTGACCGCCTCGCCGGCTGTGGACGCGGTCTCCGCGCCCCGTGCGACGAGGTCGTCCGCCTTCCCCGGTGAGCGGTTCCAGACCGTCGTCGGGTGTCCCGCATTCACCAGGGCGCCCGCGAGAGCACTGCCCATCGCGCCCAGCCCGAGAACACTCACCCGGACGCTGTTGTCGGTTGTCATTTCCGAGGCTCCCCCTCGTTCTCGTCGTTCGGGTGAATCCTCTCCGCCGCCACCAGGGTTGACCAGTACGGACTAATTGGTCGGGTACTCACTTGCGGGTAAGCACGTCCTGGAAAGTTGGATGGGGGCACCGGCGCGACGTGGTCCCCGCTTCTGCGGCGTCGACGCGGCGTTGGACTTCGTCACCGGACCTGACGGAGCACGGCGTCTCGCTCAACGCGGCCCTGGCCCCGCTGGGAGAGTGGGGCACCGGACGCATGCGGCGGATCGGAGCCGAGAAGGTCTCCGTCGACGCCGCGGGGACAGTCCGGCGACAGGAGCGGACGGGGCCGGAA